>CALGVO010000054.1 GCA_937930135.1 uncultured Synechococcus sp.
TGAACGCCATCACGCCAAGAACACCCATGGATTCCCGCTTCCGCGTCGATCTGATTGCTGCCACCCCCAACCCGCAGCAATGCGTGTATGCCGGCATGCATCAGGACTACAGCGAGGGCTTCGTAGCCGCTGATCGCGACAACTGGCCGGATGAAACCCGGGCCGGAGAAATCTGCGTGAAACGGCTCCTGGCGGGTGAAAGGGGCCATTACGGCCCGCTCGAACATGCCCAGATCGTGCTCAATGTGGGCTGGTTTCCCCATTCGGTGATGCAGCAGGCCCGGACCCATCGGGTTGGCGTGAGCTTCGATGTGCAGTCGATGCGTTACACCGGTGATCGCATTTGCAAAGCCGCCAACGGCGAACTGCCGCTGGAGGAGGTGTTTTACCTCAGGCCGGTGGGGGATTACAGCGACCGCCAGGGCAAAAAGTATCACTACAGTGCAGAACTGCGCCAACAGGATCTGGAGCTCTGCCAACAGGCCGCTGCCCGCTACCGGGATCTACTCCAGGCAGGCTTCGCCGAGGAACACGCCCGGGGCATTCTGCCCTTTGATTACCGCCAGCACTTTGTGGTGAGCTTCAGCTTGCGCGCCTTTCTGCACTTCATGGATCTACGCGCCAAGCTCGACGCCCAACAGGAAATCCGCGAACTGTGCGATCTGCTCTGGCCGCATCTCCAGCAATGGGCACCGGCATTTGCCAATTGGTATGAAAAGAGCCGCTTGCACAAAGCCAAGCTGGCGCCGTAGATCAAACCTTCGCCAGCGTCACCCGTTCCGGTTGATGCTGGTATTTGCCCTGGCGGTCGCTGTAGGTGGTGCCGCAGGGATCACCCTCAAAAAAGAGCAGCTGGCAGATGCCTTCGTTGGCATAAATGCGGCAATCAGCACCGGAGCTGTTGCTGAACTCCAGTGTGAGATGCCCTTCCCAGCTCGCTTCCGCTGGCGTGGTGTTCACGATGATGCCTAGGCGGGCATAGGTGCTCTTGCCAAGGCAGATCACCGTGATATTGGCTGGCACCTTCATCTTTTCCAGGGCCACACCCAAGCCATAGGAGTGGGCCGGAAGGATGAAGTAATCGCCATCCTCATCGTGATGCAGCTCCGTGGGCTCCAGGTTGGCCGGATTGAACCGCTTCGGGTTCATCACCGTGCCCGGCACATGCTTGAAGATCAGGAATTCCCGTGGCGACAGGCGGAGGTCGTAGCCATACGACGAACATCCGTAACTGAGCACCGGGCGCTGCTTCTGATCCGGCTCCAGATGACGAACCAGACCCACCTGGAAGGGCTCCAGCATGCCGGCCTGCGCCTGTTCGGTGATCCAGCGATCGTTCTTGAGCATCAGAAGCCTCGGCGAAGTTCCGTGACCTGATCGGCCAGCCCCATCAGAAACTCGGGGATCGCCGGCCCGGTGACAATGACATCCACCGAGCCCGGACGGCGCTGCAGCGCGGCCTGTACCTCCTCCTCCTTCAGATAGCCCAGGGCAATCGCCAGACCCAGCTCATCGAGCACGAGCTGATCCAATTCGGCCGCCAGCAGGCTGTCGCGACACACCTGCCAGAGCGCTTCCACCGCGTTCTTCACCGCAGGCTGCTGGCTCTCAGCCGGCTCACCCAGACAACCAGGCACGGCTGGACGCAACCAATCCAGCCGTCCACAGAGACTGAGGCGACGCTCCGGACCCTGGTCGACGCCCCCCTTGAGAAACTGCACCACCATCACCCGGCTGCCAAGACCGGCGGCGCGCAGCGCCTGGCTGAACACCGTGGAAAAGCTGCCGCGATAAGGGGCCGTGTGCACCTGCAGCTGACCCTCCGGTGCCACCAGATGCAGGGGTGGCCGCGGCGGCACAGGTGGCAAGGGCCGCAGGCCAGCACGCTCCAGGGCCCGGCGCTCGACGCTGCGCGGGTCCAGGGGGCGATGACTGGAACTCAGGCTGGCGGTCATGGCGTTCACACGGCCGCACCCGGCCTTCAGAATTCGAATCTAGCGCCGGAAGCGCGGCACACAAGCCGACTGACACCATCCATGGTGTGTGCCCTGGTGATGGTGTGCGCCCCCTGGCAACGGTTGAGCTGTCAGGCTCAGGTGCATACCGCCGTGCCTCGATGTCCAACCAGGTCTCCACAAGGGGCGATGGCCGCTCGCCCAGCGACCTGAGGCCTGTCGCGATCGAATGGGATCCGATGGGCTTTGCCCTCAGCTCCGTGCTGATGCGCAGCGGGCGCACGGCCGTGCTCTGCAGCATTAGCCATGAAGCCGCCGTCCCCCGCTGGCGCATGGGCAGTGGCAAAGGCTGGCTCAGTGCCGAATACCGCCTGCTGCCCGGGTCAACGCCCGAGCGGCAGAAGCGAGAACTGCTGAAACTCTCCGGCCGCACCCAGGAGATCCAGCGGCTGATCGGCCGCAGCCTCAGGGCTTGCCTCGACATGGAGGCCCTGGGGGAGAACACCCTGCTGGTCGACTGCGATGTGATCCAGGCCGATGCCGGCACCCGCACAGCCGCGATCACCGGCGCCTGGGTGGCGCTGCAACGGGCCTGCGAGCGCCTGGTGGAGCGAGGCAGCCTCAGTCACAACCCCGTGCGCGACCAGGTGGCCGCCGTCTCGGTGGGGCTGATCGGTGGAGAGGCGCTGCTCGACCTCAACTACAGCGAAGACAGTCAGGCCGATGTGGATCTGAATGTGGTGATGGATGGCAGCGGCCTCCTACTGGAACTGCAGGGCACCGCCGAAGGTGCCCCCTTCAGCCGCAGCGCACTGACGCGCCTGCTCGACCTGGCCGAACCCGGCCTGACGGCCCTGATGGCGGCGCAGCAGCGGGCCCTGGCACCGGAGTCGCGCCCCTGAGCAACGCCGGATTTCGTGTGGGTTGCTACAAGGTGGAGCCAGGGCCATCCGTAGCGTCCAGCCACCTGCAGTGCCGCCATGGTCGGAGCCACCCGCGGCTTCAGCCGTTACTCACCCCAGCCCGCTCCAGCCACCAGTGGCGGCGGCACCACCCTGACGAACACGGCCACGGCCCATACTCCCACCCTCCTGGAGGTGATCCGCGATCTGGAGGGTGCCAGCACCGAACTGGTGGAACGGGGCAAAACCATCTTTTTCCCCGGTGATCCCGCCGAGCGGGTGTATCTGATCCGGCGTGGCGCCGTCAGGCTGTCCCGGGTTTACGAATCCGGGGAGGAGATCACCGTGGCGCTGCTACGGGAAAACAGTCTCTTTGGGGTGTTGTCACTACTCACCGGCCATCGCTCCGATCGCTTCTATCACGCCGTGGCCTTCACCCGCGTCGAGATGGTCACGGCGCCCGCAGCTTCCGTGCGCCAGGCGATCGAAGCCGACACCGGCGTGGGCCTGTTGCTGCTGCAAGGACTCTCAAGCCGCATCCTGCAGACCGAAACGATGATCGAAACGCTCACTCACCGCGACATGTCGTCGCGACTGGTGAGTTTTCTGCTCGTGCTCTGCCGCGATTTCGGCATCCCCGGCACCCAGGGCATCACCATCGACCTGCGGCTCTCCCATCAATCGATCGCCGAAGCGATCGGATCCACCCGCGTCACCATCACCCGACTGCTCGGGGATCTGCGCAATGCGGGGCTTGTGGAAATCGATCGCAAGAAGATCACCGTGCTCGATCCGATCGCCCTCGCCAAACGTTTCAGCTGAGCCTTCCGCGGGGGACAATGACTTCCGGTCGGCCCGTCGTCCCCCTTCACCGCCCTTGGATTCGTGACCGGCTGGCTGTTGATCCTGATGCTGCTCGTGCTCGGTGGCGTGCTCGCCACCCTGGGCGATCGGCTCGGCTCCAAAGTTGGCAAGGCCCGGCTGAGCCTGATGGGGTTGCGGCCGCGCCGCACCGCCGTGCTGATCACCGTGCTCACGGGAAGCCTGATTTCAGCGCTGTCGCTCGGACTGCTGCTGCTGGTGAGTCGGCAGCTGCGGGTGGGGCTGTTTGAACTGAACGCCCTGCAGACCAAGCTCAACGAAAGCCGCAATGCCCTGAAAGCGAGTCGGCAGGCCCAGAAGAAAGCGAGCCGTGAACTGATTCAGGCCCAGGCCGAACGCAAGCGTGCCAGCAAGGATCTTGCCGATGCCAAAGCCAAGGCCGAAACCCTCCGCCAGGCGCTGGTGCCTCTGCAGCAACAACGCCAGGAACTGGAAGCGGAACGAGCTCGACTCAGCCGCGACGTAAAAGCGCGCGATGCCGAGATCCGACGCACGGAAGCCGAGCTGGCCAAGGTGCGCGATCGCATTCGCAGCGGCGAGGCGGAACTGCGCCAACTGGAGAAGAATGTGTTGGCCCTGCGGCGGGGCAGCGTGGTGCTCAGCAGCGGCGAACCCCTGGCCACGGTCACCCTGCGGCTCGACAATCCCGGGCAAGCCAAACAAGTGATCGACCAGATGCTTCGTGAGGCCAACCTTCAGGCCTACCAGCGCGTATTGCCGGGAGAGAAGGCCGATCGGCAGATTCTGCTGGTGCCACGCAACGACATCGAACGGCTCGAACAGGTCATTCGCCAACCTGGCACCTGGGTGGTGAACATCCGCTCCGCCGCCAATGTGCTGCTCGGCGAAACAGTGGTCTATGCCATTCCTGAAGTGCGTCCGAACACCCAGGTGGTGAACACGGGCGATGTGCTGGCGCGCACCACGATCGAACGCAACGAGACCGACAACGAAGCGGTGCGCAACCGCTTGAATTTGCTCCTGGCCTCCGCCCTTGCTGAAGCCCAACGGCGGGGGTCCCTCAGCCAGGGCCTGCAGTTCGACGCCAATCGCCTCAACAGCCTCGGGCAGCAGCTGCTGGAGCGAGCCCCTTCCCGCATCGAGCTGGAGGTGGTGACCCTGCGCAGCAGTGACACCGCCGATCCCGTGGCTGTGGAACTGCGGGCCGTCGGCGACATCCCCTCCAACACACCAGCTGGCGCCCCCACCCCCTGATGGCACGCCTGCTCGCGATCGACCCGGGACGCAGCAAATGTGGCCTGGTGCTCTGCGAGCTCAATCGCCGCCGTGTGATCGACGGCCTGGTGCTGCCGGTGGACAGTGTTCTCCACCAGATCCAGCGCTGGAGCGACGAAGAACCGATCAGCTCCGTGCTGCTGGGCAACGGCACCGGCAGTGCCGACTGGGAACAACGCCTGCGCCCCCTGCTGCCTGTGGAGCTGGTGGAGGAACGGGGCACCACCCTGCGAGCGCGCGCGCGCTACTGGACGCTGCGACCACCGCGGGGCTGGCGCCGGCTGCTCCCCGAAGGCCTGCGCCTGCCGCCGCTCGATCTCGATGCCTTCGCGGCCCTGGTGATGCTCGAAGATCACCTCGGCGTCACACTCGACTGGCCCGATCCGCTCAGAAACGGGCACGCACCGTGAAGGTGTAGTCGCCTCCCGGTTCCAGGTGGTAATCGGCCTTCACGAGAAAGCGGAGCAGGGCATCCTCAATCAAGGCCCGCCCCAGCGAAGGCTCCACATGCAGTTCACCGCGATCAAACAACCAGGAGAATTCCCAGGCAAAGCCACCGGCCTGCACCTCGCCCTCCAGGCGCTGCTGCTGAAAACTCTGACGCAGGACCCGGAGATGAGCCGTGGTGACCGGTAACGCACTCATGTGCCGCTCTCCTCGTCTGCCAGCTGCAGACCATTGAGATGGTTGCCGGCGCGCTCCAATCCCTGGCGCTGGATCTGATCCACACCCTGCACCACCGCGTCGATCACCTGATCCAGCAGCGGCTGCTCCGCTTGGCTGAAGCGACCAAGAACATGGGACACGGTGCGGGCACGACGCTCCTCCGCCGTGCGCCCCGGGGCACCGATGCCAATCCGGAGTCGGGCAAAGGCCTCGGTGCCCAGATGCTGAATGGTGCTGCGCAAGCCGTTGTGGCCACCAGCGCCGCCCTTGGCGCGGAGGCGCAGACGTCCCAGGGGCAGGTCCATGTCATCCACCACCACCAGCACCTGATTGACATCGAACTGAAACCAATCCAGGGCGGCACGAATCGAGCGACCGCTCTCATTCATGAAGGTCTGCGGCATGAGCAGCCGCAACCGGTCTGGCCCAAAACCGATCTCCGCCACCTGCCCCTGCAGCTTGGCCATCGATCGAAAGGCGCTGGCGTTGCGGCGGGCCAGAGCTTCCAACGCCATGAATCCCACGTTGTGGCGGGTGCCGTGGTAGCGATCACCTGGATTGCCGAGCCCAACGAGGAGCCGCAGCTGTCCGGCCTGCATCAGGACGCAGGATCGCCTGGCTTCGCCCGGTCACCAGCGGCTGCATCGCGAGGCAAAGCTTCCGCAACGGGCGGCAATGGAGCTTGCTCGATCGGCTCGGGTTCCGCCATCGCCTTGTTGATCTCCCGCTCAAATTCCTTGGAGGCAGACTGGAAACCCTTCAGGGTTTTGCCCAAGGTCCGCCCCAGCTCCGGCAGGCGCTTGGGCCCAAACACCAGCAGGGCCACCGCACCGATCACGGCCATCTCAGGGAGGCCGATGCCGAAGACATTCATCGCCTTACCTCAACCGAAACCGTTCCAGTTGACGTTGATGCCCTCGAGGATCAACGACTTGTTGTAGAGCTGCAGGATCACCAGGAGAAACACCAAAAACAGGGCCATGAAGACGCCCATCACAGGTGTGGTTCCCCAGCCGGGCACCACCTTGCCGTACTCGGAATTGAGGGGACGGAGGAGATCTCCCAGACGAGTGCGTTGCGCCATGACGGGCTTGGGTCTCGGGTGAGGTTCAGTCTGGATACTGTAGGGGCCATGGCCCAGAACGGGTCGAACCTGTCGAGAGATGTGATGGAAACCTCTTCCCCAGCGCTCACGGTGGCGATCGCTGTGCTCGCCGTTTTGCTCGGGCTCACCGGTTTCGGCGTCTACACCGCCTTCGGCCCGCCCTCCAAACGATTGGATGACCCGTTCGACGATCACGACGACTGAGACACAGGCCACAGTTCCAGGTCGGCCAGTTCACCGGGCCGAAGCACCAGCTCCCGGTTGAGGCCCTCCGCTCCTGCGCGACGCATCTGCCAGGCCGCCGCGGCCACCAGGCTCCAGCGCACACGCTTCGCACCCGGATTCAACACCTGCAGCAGCACAGCGCCAGAGGCCTGAGCGCGGCTGACCCGGATCGGCACCAGCGCACCAGGAAGAGCTGGCAGCAGTGAACGCACAGCCGGCATCGACCCCACCGGCCCCCACCAGCCGGACTCCCGGAAGGCGACAGCGGCCTGGGGCACCGCGTCCTCCGCCCAGCCGGATGGCAGCGGCATCAGGGCCACCCGCAGGCGATGGTGCCCCCGATCGGCAGAGGGATCAGGCCAGGTGGGTCCGCGCAGCAACGACACGCCGAGCCGATGCGGCTGCACATCCACACCCTGCGGACCATCCAGCAGCACCGCAAGACCGCCCGCCGGCGCAGCCGCCTGACTCGCGAACCAGGAGATCACCGGCACCTCCCAGCGCGCCTGCTCTCTGGAGGTGAGGGCCTGGGCCGGCCGCTCATGCACTCCGCCGCTGGTGTCGGCGCACCAGCGCACAGCTGGCGTCTTCAACGGCACCTCCAGCCGCAGAAGTTCATGGGTCTGACGCCAGTCAATGCTGCAGATGAGCTCCAACCAGGGATGGTCGGCACGCAGCTGAAGATCCACCCTGATCAGGCTGGCGCCAGCC
>CALGVO010000055.1 GCA_937930135.1 uncultured Synechococcus sp.
GGGTTCCGGGCCACCGAGAGATGCACATCCGCTTCCTTCACCATGTCGTTGTAGTGCTGCACCGCCCGCTCGAGTTTTGACTGGGTGTAGTCGCGCAGAGCAGGGGTCAGTTCAAGATTGCGACCATGGATCAGCAGCTTCATGGCATCCCTCCGGTGCCGGTTGATATCCGCAAGCTAGAGACGCCATCCCCGTCAGCCCAGAGGGCTGCGGCATTTCTTTTTGAGCCCCCCTCGCCGGTGGCCTTTCCCGAAGCCTGGGGCTGGCAGCGCCGCTGGCAGGAGCGGCTGCTGGCGGCGCAGGGTGCTGCTGCGCCGGAGGCGGTGTGGTTGCTGCAGCACCCCCCCTGCTACACCCTCGGCCGCGGTGCCAGTGAGGGGCATCTGCGTTTTGATCCCTCCACCCCCCCGGCGCCTCTGCATCGGATCGATCGGGGCGGTGAGGTGACCCATCACGCTCCGGGGCAGCTGGTGGTTTACCCGGTGCTCGACCTGCGCCGGCATCAGCCCGATCTGCACTGGTATCTGCGCCAGCTGGAGCAGGTGGTGCTCGATGTGTTGCTGGCGCTGGAGCTGCGGGGGGAGCGGCTTAACGGGTTGACCGGCGTCTGGCTGGAGGGACGCAAGCTGGCGGCGATCGGCGTGGGCTGCCGTCGCTGGGTCACCCAGCACGGCCTGGCTCTCAATGTGTGCTGTGATCTGCGTGGCTTCGAGGCCGTCGTGCCCTGCGGCCTCGTGGGCCGGGCGGTGGGTTGCCTGAATGAATGGATCCCCGGTCTGACGGTGGCGCAGGTGCAGCCGCTGTTGCGTCAGGCCCTGGCGGAGCGCTTCCAGCTGCGCTGGCTTGCCGGCGAGGCCATTGCCGAACCGGAGCTGGGGTGATAGGCCTGGGCGACCGTGGTCCACCGTCGTGACGTCGTCTGCTGCTCAAGCCACCTGGATGCCCACAGCGCGCGAGCGCAGCGCCCTGGCCCGTCAGGAGCATGTGCAGGCCCTGGGGCGGGTCGATCAGATCTGGCCCTGGCTGAAGCGGCATCACGGTGAGGTGATGGCGGTGGACGCCCCCCATGCCACCCATGCGGAGCGGTTCAGTTACCGGGAGCTGGCGGATCGGATCGAGCGGGCGGCCGCAGCCTTTGTCGCCCTCGGTCTCCGCAGTGGTGATGTGGTGGGGCTGTTCGCGGAGAACAGTCCTCGCTGGATGGTGGCGGACCAGGGCCTGATGCGGGCCGGCGCCGTGGATGCGGTGCGAGGCGCCGCCGCTCCCGTGGAGGAGCTGCGCTACATCCTTGACGATTGCGGCGCTGTGGCCCTGGTGGTGCAGAACGCAGAGATCTGGCGCCGGCTCGCGTTGCCGCCGCAGCTGCACACCCGCCTGCGTTTCGTGCTGCAGCTGGAGGGTGAAGCCCCTGAGGGTGTGCTCGACTTCGAGACGTTCCTGGCCCATGCCGACGGCCAGGCGCCCCCGGATCCTGAGCAGGGGCGCGGGCGGGAGTCGGCGGCCACCACCACAGCCACGATCCTCTACACCAGTGGCACCACCGGCCAGCCCAAGGGCGTGCCCCTGAGCCACGGCAATCTGTTGCACCAGATGCGCAGTCTCGCCTGTGTTGCCCGCCCGGAGCCCGGCACACCGGTGCTGAGCGTGCTGCCGATCTGGCATGCCTATGAGCGCAGCGCTGAGTATTACTTCTTCTCCTGCGCCTGCTCGCAGAGCTACACCACGATCAAGCAGCTGAAGCGGGATCTGCCCCGGGTGAAGCCGGTGGTGATGGTGACGGTGCCGCGCCTGTGGGAAGCGGTGCAGGCTGGGTTCGAGGATGTGCTCAAGACCTTCCCCGCCTCCCGCCAGCGCCTGCTGAAAGCGGCGCTGGCCAACAGCAGCGCCTATGGCCTCGCCCGGCGGCGCAGCCGCAATCTGATGCTCGAGCCGGTGCGTCGACGCGACCGTCTCGCGGCCAGCGCCGACGTTCTCCGGCGCTGGCCCGCCCATGCGCTCGCTTCGCGTCTGATCTGGCCGAAGCTGCGCCTCCAGCTCAGCGGCGGTCAGCTGCGTTTTCCGATCAATGGGGGTGGGGCGATCGCCCCCCACGTGGATGCCTTTTTTGAAGCTGTCGGCATCGAACTGCTGGTGGGCTACGGCCTCACGGAAACCAGCCCGGTGGTGAGCTGCCGCCGCCCCTGGCGCAACATCCGCGGCAGTTCCGGTCTGCCGATGCCCGACACGGAATTCCGGATCGTCGATCCCGACACCCGCTTGCCTCTGGGATTTCGTCAGCGGGGGGTGGTGCTGGTGCGCGGCCCTCAGGTGATGGCGGGGTATCTGGGCAAGCCGGAGGCCACGGCCAAGGTGCTCGATGCTGACGGCTGGTTTGACACCGGCGATCTGGGCATGCTTCTGCCGGATGGCTCCGTGGTGCTCACCGGCCGCGCCAAAGACACCATCGTGCTCAGCAGTGGCGAGAACATCGAACCGGGCCCCCTGGAGGAGGCCCTGGTGGCCAGTGATCTGATCGAGCAGGTGATGCTCGTGGGGCAGGACGAGCGCCAGCTCGGTGCCCTGGTGGTGCCGCGTGCGGACGCGATGCGGGCCTGGGCGGCGGATCAGGGGCTGCAGCTGGCGGAAGACCTGGGCGGCAGCCCCGGGGATGGCAACCTGCTGCGCCTGTTGCGCGGTGAACTGAACCGCCTGCTCAGTCAGCGCCCTGGCTCGAGGGCCGATGAGCGACTGGCGGGCCTCGCCCTGGTGGAACCGTTTTCGATTGAGAATGGACTGCTCACCCAGACACTCAAACAGCGTCGCGATCGGATCGGCCAGCGTGATGTCGAGGCGATCCGATCGATCTACAGCCGTTGAGGGCAGGCCCGCTGGCTTGACCAGCGGGCGTCGGGCTGAGACGCTTGGCGCTTCCTCCAAACGTCCATGTCTGACGGCACCACCCTGTCGATCAAGCGGTCCATCACGGTGCGCGCCGTGGTGACGCCGGCCTGGAAGGAGGAGGCCGAGCGCGAGCTGAGCAACGCCATCGCCACCAGCGATCAGCAGCTGGCCCAGCTGGAGCAGGAGGGACAGCAGGTGGTGGATGAGATCCGCCGGCAGAGTGCCAACCCCCTCGATCCCCGTGTGCAGGAGCAGGTGGCCCAGGTGCAGCAGCAGGTGGCCGCCAAGCGGGCCGAGCTGGAGGAGCAGAAGCGGAATGTGCTTCAGCAGCAGGCCCAGGTGCGGGAGCTGGAGATGGAGCAGATCGTGGAGCAGGGCCAGATCGAGAGCTTCTGCGACCTCAAGGTGGGCGACAACCTGGTGACCAAGATGCAGGTTGCCGTGGTGGTGCGCGACGGCGTGGTCGAGTCGATCGAGCAGGGCTGAGCAGACCCGTAAAATCCCCCTACTCAGCCCTTCTGGAGACGGTTTTGGCAACCCACGACATCTTTATGCCTGCCCTCAGCTCCACCATGACTGAGGGCAAGATCGTGGAGTGGTTGAAGCAGCCCGGCGACAAGGTGGCCAGGGGGGAGTCGGTGTTGGTGGTTGAGTCGGATAAGGCCGACATGGACGTGGAGTCGTTCAACGAGGGGTATCTGGCGGCCGTGTTGATGCCCGCCGGCAGCACCGCACCGGTGGGCGAAACGATCGGCCTGATCGTGGAAAGCGAAGCGGAGATTGCTGCGGCACAGGCGAAAGCTCCCGCAGCGGCTCCCACGTCTGCGCCCCCGGCTGCTCCTGCCGCCTCTGCACCGTCTGCACCGATCGCGCCTCCAGTGCCTGCACCCGCCGTTGTGCCGTCTGCCCTTGAGCAGCCTGCCTTCGAGCCGTCTGCCCCGGTGCAGCAGGGCCGGATTGTGGCCAGCCCACGGGCCAAGAAACTGGCTGCCCAGATGGGCGTTGAGCTCACCAAGGTGCGCGGCAGCGGTCCGAATGGCCGGATTCAGGCCGAGGATGTGGAGCGGGCGGCCGGGCGTCCGGTGACGCCACCGCGGGTGGGCGAGGGCACGGCCGCGGCGATCGTGGCCGGGGCTGCGTCTGCCGCTCCCACCGCGTCAGCCTCACCCGCGGGCAACAGCTTTGGGGCCCCCGGGGAGACCGTGGCCTTCAACACCCTGCAGCAGGCCGTCAATCGCAACATGGAAGCGAGCCTGGCGGTGCCTTGCTTCCGCGTGGGCTACACCATCACCACCGACAAGCTCGACGCCTTCTACAAGCAGGTGAAGCCCAAGGGCGTCACGATGACGGCGCTGCTGGCCAAGGCCGTGGCGGTGACCCTGGCCCGGCATCCCCAGGTGAATGCCGCCACCACGGCTGCGGGGATGGCCTACCCGGCCGAAGTGAACGTGGCGATCGCTGTGGCGATGGAAGACGGGGGACTGATCACCCCTGTGCTGCGCCAGGCCGATCGCACCGACTTGTATGCGATGTCTCGTCAGTGGGCCGATCTGGTGAAGCGTTCCCGCAGCAAGCAGCTGCAACCGGAGGAATACAGCACCGGCACCTTCACCCTGTCGAATCTGGGCATGTTCGGTGTGGATCGTTTTGATGCGATCTTGCCTCCGGGCACCGG
>CALGVO010000056.1 GCA_937930135.1 uncultured Synechococcus sp.
CCACAGCCCACAAAGGCGCTGGCATGGTCTCCCTCCATCCGTCCGAGCCGCTGCAGCTCGTCGCGATCAGCGGGAATGCGCCGCGCCAACATCTGGAAATGGCGATTGGCGAGACCTTCGCCCACAATCACAACGCCGTTGATCCGGCTGTAGGCCTCGCGGTAGGCCGCACTGGCAAAGTCGAGCTGGGTCATCACGAAGAAGCTTGAAGCGCTAACGGGTGGTTGAGGGCCTGGCGGGCCTGTGTCCAGAGCTCGGAGCGAGGCATGGTCTGGCAGTCGTCAAACCAGGGACCGCCCAGGGTGTAATGGAGGATGCGGGCGTCGTCGGGAACGTCCTGCACACCCACCAGCACATTCCATTGCGGCGGCAGTTCGCCGATCTCGCCGTCCTCGAGCCACTGGAACTGGTGCAGCTCCAGACCGGTGGCCGTGTTCACCACCTGGGGGGTGAGTGCCTTGCAGCGATCACAGTTGAACAACATCACCGACGACCAGTTCTTGCGGCGATAGGGGGTCTGGGGCATGCCCTGGAATTTGGTGCCCGACTCGCAGTCGTGCTGATGCTTGACCACCTGCACCGCATAGCGGTCGTCGCGCAGGGCCCAGAGTTCAGCCAGATCACCGAGGCAGAGCATGTCGGCATCGATGAAGAGGGCCCAACCCTCGTAGCCGCAGAGCCAGGGCACCAGAAAGCGACTGAAGGAGAACTCCGTGCTCTGCAGTGGATTGTGCGGCCGGGTGTACACCGAGCGCAGCTGGGAGAGGCGGATCTGGGCGATCTGCACCGGCACGCTGGCATGACGCTGCATCGAATCGGTGAGCACATTCACCGCCACGTCTTCGCGCGGATCAAAACCGATGAAGACGCGGGGACATGGATCGGTGGGCGTCATGCCGCCACCTCGTTGCTGGCCTGCATCGGCTGCAGAAACTGGCGCAGCAACAACTGACCAAAGCGCAGCCTCAGGCCGAGCCGAGTCCAGGCACCGGCCAGTCCTGGCTGATCCCGCTTGCTGTTGTTCAGGCGCCGGAAGGTGTCGACCAGTTGATCCCGCAGGGCCAGGAACTGGGAGTTCTCCAGATCAAACACCCGGGGGAAGGCGCGCCGGGCCGTGCGATTGGTCTGGCGCATCACCTCCGCATCAAAGCGGTCGGGATCCATGCCGAGCAGACGGTAGAAGTCACCGCGCTCACACACCGTGAGGCTGTGGGTCAGGAACACGCTCCAGAGAAAGAAGCGGCTGAGCAGGGAGCCGCGCAGGCCGCTGTTGAGGCCGGGCCAACACCGGATCAGCATGTTGAAAATGTCGCCATGGCGGTTCTCGTCCTGACACCAGGGCTCGAAGAAATCAAACAGTGGCGCGAAGGCGTTCTCCGGATGGGCCTTGAGATGCCGGTCGATCAGGATGTAGCGCCAGTAGCCGATTTTTTCGGAGAGATACACCGAATAGAGCACCCAGTTGAGCGGGAACCAGGTGATCGGTCGCTTGCCACTGAGGGAGGGCAGGTCGATTTCGATCCCTTCCGCCACCAGGGCCCGGTTCAGGAAACCGGCGTGGCGGGCCTCATCGCGGGCCATCAGGTTGAACAGACGGCTGAGCTCCGGGCGCTTGGCGTCGCGCAGCTGGCGGGAGAGCTCCTTGAACAGGAGAAAGCCGGAGAATTCAGAGACGCAGGAGCGCACCAGATAGCTTTCATAGGCGCCCTTCTGCTCGGGATTGAGGTCGCGCAGGCGCTCCAGCGGGGCACACCGATCGAAGTGATCTCGGTTGTAGTCGGCCTCCATTTCACTGAGCATCGCCTCGAAGGAGGAGCGCTGCTCCTCGAGATCCGTGCGGGCGGCCTTGGCGATCTCCGTGGTGTAGAAGCGGGGTGTGAGCAGGTCTTCACGAAGATGGGGAGCCGCCGGTGCTCCGCTGGTGGTGGCTGTCATGGCGTCGAGAGCGCAGGGCATGTCGCTTCGAGGACTATGCCATAACGAAAACGTGATGACACGGAATCGGCGATCAACGGATCCGTGCCATGATGATTGCGTTTGAAGCTTGTGACGCGGCCCGATGGAGCATCTCGCCGATTATTTCAAGGTCTTTTCCGAACCCAACCGTCTGGCGGTGTTGGAAGCCCTGCGCGACGGGCCGATCAATGTCACCGCCGTGGTGGAGAAAACCGGTCTGAGTCAGGCCCTGGTCTCCAAGCACCTCAAGTTGCTCACGATCGCCGGCGTGGTGGAGCGCCGCCCTGAAGGATCGCTGGTGTTCTACGAAGTGATCGATCGCTCGGTGTTCCGCTTCGTGGCTCAGGCCGAGAAGCTGTTGCTCGCCTCCCGGCGTCAACAGCTCGATGCCCTCAGCGCCATTGTTTGATGGCTGGTTTCAGCGCCCTGCCCACCACGGTCGAGGAGCTGCGGGATCAACTGAACTCCGGGCAGAGGCGATTTCCGGGATTGCGCCTCGGTGAGATTGATGGCGTCGATCTCGATCTGGCCGGATGTGATCTCCACGGCGGCTGCTTCAAGGAGGCCCGTTTCGGCCACGCCTGTCTGGCCGGCACCAACATTGAAGGCTGCTGCTTCCAGCAGTCGCTGATCTGGGGCGCCGACCTCTCCGGCGTGCTCGCCCAGGGCTCCTCCTGGCATGACGCCGACCTCTCCGGCTCCCGCCTGCAGAAGGCCGATTTCAGTGGCGCCTTCCTGCACCGCTGCTGCCTGCGGGGCGTGGTGGCCGCCGGAAGCCTCTGGCGCGGCGCCCGCCTGGTGGAAGCGGATTTCCGCTCCGGGCTCGACCAGCTCACCGATCTCGGCGGCGCCGATTTCGCTGCCGCCGATCTCAGCTTTGCCCTGCTCCAGGGGGTCAACCTGCAGGGCGCCAATCTGCGACACAGTTGCCTCTATGGCGCTGATCTCAGTGGGGCCGATCTGCGGGGTGCCGACCTGAGTGGCTGCGACCTGCGCGACACGCGCCTGCGCAGCGC
>CALGVO010000057.1 GCA_937930135.1 uncultured Synechococcus sp.
TGAAACAGCAGATTGCGGTGGGAGCGCCACAGGGTGCGGGGTTGATCGGCATCGAAATTTTCCGGAGGGGGCACATCGCCGCGGGCGCGATCCCGCTCCATTTCCCCAAGGATGCGGGAGGTGTTGTATTCCGGGTGACCCAGATGCATCAGTTGGCGCTGATCGGTGGTTTCAAAGATCGTGTAACCCACCTGTTCGCCATGGGCGAGCAGGCGCAGACGCCCCTGGCGCTGAGCCGCTTCCATCGCCGCATCGCGCAGACCGGCATGGCGACTCTGCGGGCAGAGAAAACGGTCGTCCTGGGTGCCCATCAGGGCGTGCCCAGGCACCAGGCTGCGCATCGGATACACCCCGAATAATTTGCGCTCGAACGGCACCTTGTCGACGCCGGCCAGATAGGCCAGAGCGAAACCGGCCCAACAGAGGCCCAGGGTGCTGGCGCACACCCGCCGTGCCTCCTCGATCAACTCCACCAGCTCCGGCCAGTAGTTCACCTGCTCGTAGGGCAGATGTTCAACCGGGGCGCCGGTGATGATCAAGCCATCAAGAGGAGCCTGGGCCGTCGCTTCCTCCCAGCTCACATACAGCTGATCGAGATGATCGTGATCCCAGGTTGTGTAGCTGTGACTCTGCAAGCGAATCCAGATCGGCTCGATCTGCAAGGGCGACAGGCCGAGTGGATGAAGCAGATTGAATTCATATTGCTTCCCCAACGGCATGATGTTGAGGATGCCGATGCGCAGCGGTCGGATGTCCTGACGTTCCGCCAGCGCCGGTTCAATCCAGGAAATGCCGTTGCGTTCAACCGAGGCGATCTTGTGGTAATTGCGCGGCAGAATCAGAGCCATGGCGTCCGATTGTGTGGTCGCAGATCAGGGAAGGAGGGCCAGGGCCTGATCGAAATCGGCCTTGATGTCGTCGATGTGCTCCAGTCCCACCGACACCCGCACCATGGTGGGCGTCACACCGGCGGAAGCCTGCTCCGCTTCCGAAAGCTGCTGGTGGGTGGTGGAGGCCGGGTGGATCACCAGGGTTTTGGCATCACCCACATTGGCCAGATGACTGGCCAGCTTCAGGCCATTGATGAAGTGCACCGCATCATCGAAACCGCCTTTGAGGGCGAACATCAGCATGCAGCCCATGCCGCGACCGGTCAGGTAGTGCTTGGCGCGGGAATGATAAGGATCATCGGGGAGGCCGGGATAGCTGACGGACGCCACCTTCGGGTGCTCCTGCAGCCAGCTGGCGAGGGCCATCGCATTCTCGGCATGGCGCTCCACCCGCAGACTCAGGGTCTCCAGGCCCTGCAGCAGCAGGAAGCTGTTGAACGGGCTCACCGCCGGCCCCCAATCCCGTAATCCCTCCAGACGGGCCCGCAGGGCGAAGGCGATGTTGCGGTCATCGGGCACACCGAGCATTGTGCAGATGTCGCTGCCGAAGCCGAAGGCCTGCCAGTGCACCAGGCCGTGATAGGCGGCGCTGGGCTCACTCATCAGGGGGAAGCGGCCATTGCCCCAGTCGAATGTGCCCGCATCAACGATCACACCACCCAGGCTGGTGCCATGGCCTCCGATCCATTTGGTGGCGCTCTCCACCACCACATCGGCCCCATGCTCGATCGGCCGGAGCAGGGCACCGCAGGCACCCAGGGTGTTGTCGACAATCAGCGGAATGCCCCGCTCCTTGGCCAGGGCCGAGAGGCCGGCGAAATCGGGAATGTTGAAGCGGGGGTTGCCCATCGCTTCCACATAGATCGCCTTGGTGTTGGCGTCGATCTGAGCCGCGAAGCTGCCAACGTCATCGCCTTCGGCGAACTTCACCTGGATTCCCAGGCGGGGAAACTGCACCTTGAACTGGTTGTAGGTGCCGCCATAGAGAAAGGAGGTCGACACCAGGTTGTCGCCCGCCTGCATGCAGTTGGTGATCGCCAGAAACTGCGCCGACTGGCCCGACGCCGTCGCCAGGGCGGCCACACCCCCTTCCAGGGCCGCCACCCGTTTTTCGAACACATCCGTCGTCGGGTTCATCAGACGGGTGTAGATGTTGCCGAACTCCTTCAGCCCGAACAGGTTGGCGCCGTGCTCAGCGTCATTGAAGACGTAGGAGCTGGTCTGGTAGATCGGCACCGCCCGGGAGTTGGTCACCGGATCCGGGACCTGGCCGGCGTGGAGCTGGAGGGTCTCGAAACGTTGGGATGCCAAGGCGTGCCAGGTCTGGGACACCCGTTCTAGCTGGCGGCCCCACCCCCCGGACTCCAGTCGGCGGGAGGCTCGGGCTTGTCGCTTTCGGCAAGGGAGGGCAGGGTCTCCCGCACCAGGGGCACGAAACGGCTGCGCACCTGCTGCCGGAAGCCATCCACCGCCTCAGCGTGCAGCACCGGATAGGCCTGAAGACCGGCCTGATCGCGCAGGGGCCGCCAGCGGTTGTTGTCTTTGGCCTTCAGTTCCTGCAGTGGTGTGATCAGATCGAGCTGACGCAGTTCCCCCTGGGTGGCCGCCAGGGTCGTGGCCATCTCCGCCAGTTCGTCGCGCACCGGGTCAAAGCCCTTGGCCTTGAGCGTGTCGGGCAGGCCGAGCACGGGCTGGTAGTAGTCGAGCAGGCGCAGCTCCTCCTCCAGGAGGATCGCCCAGGCGCCCCGGGCCCCCTCCGGCAGGCCAAATGCCGCTTCTGCGGTGTTCATCACCTCCAGGTGAAACTGGAGCCAGCGGTAATACGACTTGTCGCGCAGGCCTTTGCGGACGGCGGCCTTGCCGCTGAGGATCACGGGGAGGGCCGCTTCCGCCTTGCGCAGAAAGAGGCGATCCTCCCGCTCCAGATTCATCGCCCCCCAGCGTTGGCGGTACTCCCACAGCTCGGCGTAGCGGGCCACATCCTCGTCGGACCAGCCCAGCGCCTTCAGCTCATCGCCCCGATGGGTCAGTTCCTTGGCCACGCGCAGGATCGGTTTCAATCGATGGCAGCGTAGGCGGTGGCCTCAGGCCCACCTGTTCAGGACGCCGGTGGTCGGCTGGCGGGTTGCTGCTGGAGATAGGCACCAACCCCGATCGGCTTGCTCTGGGCGTAGCCCACCGGCAGCCAGAGATCCCCCGCCGCTGAAGCGAAATGAATTTGCCAGTGATACAGCCCGCGGTAGGCCGCCGGGTTGTCCTTGAGCAGGGCGGCGTAGCGGAGCACGGCGTCGCCGTAATGGTCGCTGTTGTTGTAACCCCAGAGCCCGCGGCGGATGTCCTTCAGCCCACCCCGCCGCACCAGGTAACGGGCAGCGGCATGGATCGCATCCCAGGGATTGCGGATGTCCCCTCCCCTGCCGATGCCTGGCTCCGCCCAGGTGCTGGGCAGAAACTGCATCGGGCCCTGGGCATTGGCCACCGACACCCCATCGATGCGTCCCATGCCTGTTTCCACCAGGTTCACAGCCGCCAACACCTCCCAGTCGATGCCGGTCTGGGCAGCGGCGCTGCGGTAGGCCTTGAGCAACTGGTCAGCGGGTGCGGGTGGGCGGATCCGCCAGGCGGGCAGGCGGTTGCTGGCAGGCCCGCGATGCATGGCCAGGAACTGGCGCCGTGCGGCGATGTGCTGATCGAACACCCAGTGCCAACGCTCAGGCAGGGCGTTGCGCACGGCGGCAGCCCGCTGCGGCTGCCTGGACAACACCCGGTAGATCACCTGCTGCTGATGCGCCAGAGGGGGCAGGGCGTTGCCTGACAACTGCGGATCGCGGATCGCGGATTCCAGTGCCGCGAGCAGCGTTGCCAACGCTGCGGAGTCCTCCGGAACCAGCGGGTAGTGACGCCCTGA
>CALGVO010000058.1 GCA_937930135.1 uncultured Synechococcus sp.
GGCTTCTTCGGATCACCGGTGGGGGGAACCAGCGCCCGCAGCCTGGTGGGTTACCCGATCACATCAATCGAGATGCTTTCGGTGTTGAGCAACACCCAGGTGTTGTTCGCCCACACCATCGGCCTGATCCTCTCGCTCTGGTTGCTGCAGCGGATCTACCGCACCTGAGGGCGTCAGCGCACCAGCTGATCCGCGAGTTGCAACCGGGGCAGGCTGCTCAGGCCACCACGCCAGAACAGTTCCGGCTGGATCGGCGTCAGTGACGGAGCATTGGCCTGAATCTGGGCCACATCGGTGGGCCAGTCGCGGGGGCCGTCGCCGCCCGATTCGAGATCCTCCACCGCTTCACCGGCCAGCCAGTAATACGTGCGCCCCCGTGGATCGACGCGGGGGCTGAACTGCTCGTCGTAGCGCCGGATCGAGAGACGGGTCCAGCGCAGCGCTCCCATCGCCTCCGGATGGCAGGGGGGGATGTTGAGATTGAGCAGCAGATTGTCCGGCCAGCCATCGGCGAGGGCGGCTTCCGCCACCGCCAGGGCCAGCTCGCCTGCGCCCGTGAAATCACGCCACTGGAAGCAGGCGCTGCTGATCGCCATCGCCGGCAGGCCTTCCAGGGTGCCCTCCATGGCGGCGGCGACGGTGCCGGAACAGAACACATCCGTGCCCAGGTTTGGCCCGTGGTTGATCCCCGAAAGCACCAGATCGGGCGGGCTGTCGAGCAGTTCGAACAGGGCCAGCTTCATGCAGTCGGCGGGGGTGCCGCTGCAGGCCCAGGCGGTGATGTCGTGCTCGAACAGCTCATCGGCCCGTTCCGCCCGGATCGGCGTCTGCAGGGTGAGGCCGTGGCCGGTGGCGGAACGCTCCTGGTCGGGGCAGACCACGGTGACGCTGTGGCCGCGATTGGCCGCGGCGGCGGCCAGGGCGCGAATACCCGCTGCGAAGACGCCGTCGTCATTGCTGATCAGGATCCGCAGCGGGGACATGGCATCCGGGGCTTCTGGGGGGAACCTAAGCGTGATGGCTGCCTACAGTCAGTCGCCGCGATCCCGATGCCGTGAGCGCCACAGTGTCTCTTCAGCAGCTCACCGACCAGTTGGAGGCCCTCGAAGCCGACGCTGCCGAAGCGATTGCCAGCGCCGCCGATGCCGAGGCGCTCGAGCAGCTGCGGGTGGGCCTACTCGGGAAGAAAGGCCGCCTCTCGGGTGTGCTCGGCGCCATGGGCAAGCTGCCAGGTGATGAGCGTCCTTTGGTGGGGCAGCGGGCCAATGTGCTGAAAACCCAGGTGCAGGAGCTGCTCAGTCAACGGCTGCAGGCGGTGAAAAGCGCGGCGATGGAGGCCCGGATCGCGGCCGAGACTCTGGATGTCACGGCAGCGGCCAGTGGCACCCCCGTGGGGCATCGCCATCCTCTGATCACCACCACCGAGGAGATCGTGGATCTGTTCTGCGGCCTCGGCTACCAGGTGGCGGAGGGCCCGGAGGTCGAGAGCGACCACTACAACTTCACGGCCCTCAACATCCCTGCGGATCACCCGGCCCGCGACATGCAGGACACCTTTTATCTCCAGGACAACCTGCTGCTGCGCACCCACACCTCACCGGTGCAGATCCGTCACCTGGAGCAGACTCCACCCCCCGTGCGCATCGTGGCGCCCGGTCGGGTGTATCGGCGCGATGCCGTCGATGCCACCCATTCGCCGGTGTTCCACCAGGTGGAGGTGCTGGCGATTGATGAGGGCCTGGATTTCAGCCATCTGCGCGGCACGGTGATGGCCTTTCTGAGGGCCTTCTTCGGCGATCTGCCGGTGCGTTTTCGCGCCAGCTACTTCCCCTTCACCGAACCGTCCGCGGAAGTGGATGTGCAGTGGCGCGGGCGCTGGCTGGAAGTGATGGGCTGCGGCATGGTCGATCCGGCGGTGCTGGAGGGGCTGGGTCTGGATCCCGATCGCTGGAGCGGTTTCGCGGCAGGTTTGGGCGTGGAGCGCTTCTGCATGGTGCGCCACGGCATTGATGACATTCGCCGCCTCTACACGAGCGATCTGCGCTTCCTCGAGCAGTTCTGAGGCCTGCCTTAAGCCAGCGCGGCGGAAAGTCTCATAAAGTGCCGATGCTGTTGTTGGGATGCGATCGGTGCCCCGGGTCGGACTGATCGTCAATGATGGCAAGTCGCTGGCAGTCGACACCGCCCAGACGATTCAGGCCCGTCTTGAACGCTGCGGCCATGAGGTGGTGCGCGCCAGCAGCGCGGGCGGCATGGTGGGATTTGCCAACCCCGACCAGCACCTGCGCATGTTGGGCTACAACGCCTGCGTGCCGGAGGGGTTTGATTCAGGTATGGCCCTGGCGATCGTGCTGGGGGGGGATGGCACGGTGCTTTCGGCGTCGCGCCAGACGGCGCCGGTGGGGGTGCCGATTCTCACGATCAACACCGGCCATCTGGGCTTTCTGGCCGAGGCCTATCTGGGGGATCTGGATCGGGCCCTGGAGCAGGTGCTCACCGAGCAATGGACGATCGAGGAGCGCGCCAGTCTGGTGGTGAGCGTGATGCGGGGTGATCAGCGTCGCTGGGAAGCGCTCTGCCTCAACGAGATGGCCTTGCATCGCGAGCCCCTCACCAGCATGTGCCATTTCGAGATCGCGATCGGTCGCCATGCCCCGGTCGATATCTCCGCCGATGGCGTGATCCTCTCCACACCCACCGGTTCCACCGCCTATGCCCTCAGTGCGGGCGGCCCGGTGATCACGCCTGATTGCCCGGTGCTCCAGCTCACGCCGATCGCGCCCCATTCCCTGGCGTCCCGGGCTCTGGTGTTCAGCGACCGGGAGCCGGTCACCGTGTTTCCCGCCACGCCGGAGCGGTTGATGATGGTGGTGGATGGCAGCGCCGGCTGCTACGTGTGGCCGGAAGATCGGGTGCTGATCCGGCGCAGTGACCACCCTGTGCGTTTTGTGCGCCTGTCAGACCATGAGTTTTTCCAGGTGCTGCGCAACAAACTGGGTTGGGGGTTGCCCCATGTCGCCAAACCAGATCGGCCATGACGACGGGACTGCTGGTGTTGCTCGTGGGCTCCGGAGCCTCCGTTCTGGCGCCGCGCCTGGAAGCTTCCGGGTACCAACCACTCGCCTGGTCGGCGGGTGCGGCAGCGGCCATGCCCGCCAGGGCTGAGACCCCGGTGGCAGCGATCCTGGCCCCGGATCAGGCGGATCGCATCCCTGATCTGCGCGCCCGCTTCGGAGCGATGCCGATCCTGCTGGATGTGGAGAACGACAGTGTTGAGGCGCGCGAGCTCTGCCTCAGTGCCGGAGCGGACGATTTCTGGCTCTCCTCCCTCGGCACCAGTGATCTGCTGCAACGGCTTCGCCTGCACCGCCGCATTCAGGCCCGCAGCGGAGAACAGCCCAGCCTGCTCCAGGTGGCTGATCTGAGCATGGATCCCACCTGTCGTCAGGTCCGGCGCGGCAGTCGGCCTGTCGCGCTCACAGCTCGGGAGTACGCCCTGTTGATGTTCCTGTTCGATCATCGCGGTGAGGTGCTCAGCCGCGAGCAGATCCTGCGGGAGGTCTGGAACGACGAGCAGGGCACGTCCAGCAATGTGATCGAGGTGTATGTGCGTTATCTGCGCCAGAAACTGGAGGAGGGTGGCGAGAAACGCCTGATTCACACCATCCGCGGCCGCGGCTACTGCCTCAATGACGGCATACCCCAACTGGAGCGTTCCTAGCTGTGGAGCTGCCGCCAGCCCAGTCGCCACCTCAACAGCTGCCGTTGGAAGCGCGTTGGTGCGTGGCCGATCGCCGTGATGCCTGCGTGCTGCTTGAGGTGGCCGATGAACCCCAGGAGCAACGCCTGGGACTGATGCAGCGATCGGCCCTGCCGCCGCTCCGGGGGATGTGGTTTCCGTTCCGACCCTCACGGCCTCTGCGCTTCTGGATGTTCAATACGATCGCCCCGCTCGACATGGTGTTCGTGCGCGATGGCCAGGTGCTGGCGATTCAGCGCGAAGTGCCCACCTGTCGGGTTCAACCTTGCCCGTCCTACTGGGCGGATGCGGATGGCAACGGCCGGGCCGATTTCGCCGATGGCGTGATCGAGCTCAGAGCTGGCGAAGCGACCCGTCTGGGGGTCAAGGTCGGCCTGCCGGTGCGGATCGAGTCGATCAACGATCAGCCGTTAGGGCGCTAGGTCAGCCGAAGAAGCCCTTGGCTTGCAGAAACAGGCCGATGGCCAGCAGCGGCCCGAAGCCGGCGATCAACAGGGTG
>CALGVO010000059.1 GCA_937930135.1 uncultured Synechococcus sp.
TCCAGGCCCTACCTGGAAGGCAAAAAGCTCAACAAAATTGAGCAGAACAAAGCCGCCAAGGATGGCCTCCTGGTGGGATCGGAACTTGAGCACTTCGCCAGGATCGGTTGGGAAGAGGTTGATGAAACCGACCTTCAACTGCGCCTGAAGTGGTACGGCATGTTCTGGCGACCGAAAACACCGGGGCTGTTCATGTTGCGCCTGCGCATCCCCAATGGTGTGCTCACAAGTGCGCAGCTGCGGGTCGTCGCCTCGATCGTGGAGCGCTACGGCGACAATGGCAGTTGTGACATCACCACCCGGCAGAACCTGCAATTGCGTGGTGTTGTGTTGAGTGACCTGCCGGACATTCTCAAGCGCCTCAAGCTTGCCGGCCTGAGCACGATCCAATCAGGGTTCGACAACCCCCGCAATGTCACCGGCAATCCGCTTGCCGGCATCGATCCCCACGAAATCGTCGACACACGCCCCTACACCCAGGCTCTCAACGATTTCCTGACCAACAACGCCGAAGGCAACAGCGACTATTCCAACCTCCCACGCAAATGGAACACGGCTGTCGCCGGCTCAAAGGATAACTTCCTGCTTCACAACGACATCGTGTTTCATCCGGTCGAGCTCAACGGCGAGCTCGGGTTCGGTGTGTGGATCGGTGGCATTCTCTCCTCCCAGATGAATGCCTATGCTCTGCCGCTCAATGCCTGGGTGAAGCCCGATCAGCTCTGCGCCATCACCGATGCCGTGATCAGCATCTGGCGCGACAACGGTGAACGTGACAAGCGACCGAAAGGACGGTTCCGGCTCTATCTCGATCAAGTGGGACTGGAACCCTTCCGGGCGATGGTGGAGGAGCGCTTCGGGCCTCTCACCCCCGATCCGGGCTCGACCTTTGACGTCGAACCCCGCTCCCATTACGGCATCCATCCGCAGAAACAACACGGACTCCATTTCGCCGGCCTGCACGTACCGGTTGGACGACTCAAAGCGGAGGACCTGCACGATCTGGCGAGCGTCAGCCTCGAGCATGGCTGCGGAGAAGTTCGCTTCACCGAAGATCAGAACGTGATCCTTCCAGGGATCCCGACCGATCACCTCGACGCCCTGGCAGCCGATCCGCTGTTGCAACGCTTCCCCCTCACTCCCGGAAGCGTCGCCGCTGGGACCGTGTCCTGCACCGGCAGCACCTACTGCGGATTTGCCCTCACCAACACCAAGGATCAGGCCCTGCAGGTGGCCCGTGCGCTGGATGCCGAGCTGGATCTCCCCGAAGAGCTGAAGATCCACTGGACCGGTTGCCCGAACAGCTGCGGCCAGGCCTACATGGGAGCGATCGGTCTCACCGGCACCAAGGCCAAGAACGCCAACGGCGCAATGGGTGAGGGCTACACCCTCACCCTGGGGGGATCCCAGGGTGCCGATCCACAGATCGGTTCCATCGCCGAAAAAGCCATTCCCGCAGAGCAGATCCAGTCGGTTCTGCGCCAGGTGCTGATCGAACGTTTCGGCGCCCGGCCCCGCCACTGACGCACCCCGGAGGGGGCGTGGCGCTGACGTTCTGAAGCCATGGCCTCCACAACTCGATTCCAACAACCCCCTGCCAACGCCTGTGATGAGCCCCTCCAACGACCTCTTCTCCCGACTGATCAACTGGTTCAGCCATTGCGGTGCTGATCAAGCGCCGATTTCACGCCCCAAAGACCAAGAGGATCTGTTCTCCAGGTTGATGAACCGCATCAGCGGCTGAAAGCCGATCCACATCAGTCGCGTTCTCTCCTCCACCCCCCTTGCTTTCCCCGATTCCATGAGTGCCACCGCCTCCCAGATGGACTACGTCCTGCCCAATGAGCTGGTCGACGGCATGATCGCCGCCGGCGGCAAAAAAGCCACCGTCAGCGTGAAAAATCTGCTGCTGCGTGGTTTTTATTCCGGCGCCATCCTTGGACTCGCCGTGATCCTCGCCCTCACCGTAGGGATTCAGAGCAAACTGCCCTTCCTCGGCTCCGTTCTCTTTCCTTTCGGGTTCGCCAGCATCGTGCTCTTTGGCATGGAACTCGTCACCGGTAATTTCGCTCTGCTGCCGATGGCCACCTGGGCAGGGAAAAGCACCTGGAGCGCCACATTCCGGAACTGGAGCTGGGTGTGGATCGGCAACTTCATCGGCACCCTGCTGGTGGCCGTGATCATGGCCATCAGCCTCACCAGCGGTGGCACGGTGGATCCTTCAGCCGATGGTGGTGTTTGGCAGAAAGTGGCCCAGAAGATCATCAGCCTCAACATCGCCAACGTGGAGAAAAAATACGAGGCCCTGGGAAGTCTTGGCTTCTTCCTGGCAATCCTGCGTGGCGTGGTGGCGAACTGGCTGGTGTGCCTGGGCGTCACCATGGCCCTGGTGAGCAAGAGTGTTCCCGGCAAACTGCTGGCCTGCTGGCTGCCGATCACGGCGTTCCAAACCATGGGCATGGAGCACATCGTGGTGAACCAGTTTCTCCACACCGCAGGGCCGATCCTTGGCTCCGGCGTTCCCTTTTACAAGGTGATTTTCTGGAACTTCCTGCCTGTCACGATCGGGAACATCTTCGGCGGAATGGTGTTCATCGGCATGCTCTTCTACAGCACCCACCGCACCAAGGTTGATAATGTCCTGCCCAGAGAACACGATGAAAAGCTTGAGAGGGAGCTCGCCGCTGAACTCGGCGCACGCTGAGGCGTCGATGAACTGGGCGCTCATTCAAGCCGATCTGAGAGTGCCGTGATCGACGAAGCAGCGCTCTGGGAGAAACTCGGCCAATCCCGCCGCAATCCACTGGATCCGCAATGGCTGGGGGAGATTTACTCCCCCAGCCTTTCCCATGAGCTGCGTCGGGCCGTCAGCGAGCAACTGGGTCTGCTGGCAGCACGCGGCTGGCCCGTGATCGCCTCCCTGATCGAACGCCATGGCCCCAGCCCGGATCTGGTGCATGCCGCCGGTCTCTGCCATCAGGAGCAGGCACGCGACTGGTTGCTGACTCAACTGCGGCAGAACGAGGCTGCAAGCCGCCATGCCGATCCCGCCCTGCTCGATGCCTTGCAATGCTGGGGTTCCGCCCTGACGCTGAGCGAACTCTCCCCAATCCTGCAGGCACCATCCCAGTCCATACGCCTCACGGGACTGCAACTGCTCCGCTTCAAAGCCCACCAACTGGACGCACAGGCGTTGCTGACCCTCTGCGCCCCATGCCTGGAGGATTGGCGCGATCCGGTCACCATTGCAGCGATTCGCCTGCTGCAACGCCGCGATGACCCCTGCATCAGTGATGCCCTGGCCCAGATCTGCAGGCAAGGATCTGAGGCCAGTGCCCAGGCTGCCCTGAAAGCCCTGGGCTGCATCGCCACACAACACAGCCGAGCCTTGCTGCAGGAGCTTGCCGATGAGCTCCTGCCAGGGGAGAGACGGCGCCAGGCGATGCGCCAGCTTGAGCAACAGTTGGGAACATGACTGGCCAAAAAAAGCCCGGCATCATGCCGGGCTTGACCATGCTCCGCCTGTTCAACCAAACACTGCTGATCAGTGCCAGCTCACCATTTCTTGTAAGGAAGAAACTTGCCACACATGGTGATCTTCACCCGATCGCCCTTGGGATCCTCGACCTTGTCGACATCGAGGGTGAAGTCAATCGCGCTCATGATGCCATCACCAAATTTCTCCTGGATCACATCTTTCAGGGGCATGCCATACACCTGCATGATTTCGTAAAAACGATAAATCAAAGGATCCGTGGGGATCACAGGATCCAGGCTTCCTTTGGTGGGGAACTCCTGAATGGCAGCCGTGATGGCCGGATCGAGATCCAGCAGGGAGGCCAGCTTTTCAGCGTCCTGTGCCGATGCGGTGGCCTGGCCATAGAAGAGTGAGGCAATCCAGACCTCGTCAAGCCCCATCGCTGCTTCCAGGTCTGCAAAGCTCATGCCTTTGGCTTTTTTTGCAGCCATCAACGTGGCGGTGATGGTGGCCTGCGAAGGAGCCGCCAATGTGGGTGTCAATGTGGAAGCCGTCATGCTGAAACGCGAGGGTGTGCACTGCCTCAAAATCAGCATCTCGCGAGAGATGTCTCAGCAGCAACGCAACCCTCTCGCGCCACGGCAGGCGCGACTGAAGCATCGGCTACCAAACATCAAGATCGAGATTGTGATTCCGCAGTCAATGCGACGGAAGCATCACGGAGAGACCTCCAAAATGAATAGCCAAAGGTCGTTCTGTTTCACCATGGTGTCCAGAATCCGCAA
>CALGVO010000060.1 GCA_937930135.1 uncultured Synechococcus sp.
TTGTCTCAGCCCTGAAGCAGCGTGCGCAGGCCGGCTTCCACGTCGGCCTGTCGCATCAACGCCTCTCCCACCAACACAGCAGCCGCTCCTGCACTCTGAACCCGATCGAGATCGGAGCGCTCAAACAACCCCGATTCACTCACGAGGAGCACATTCTGCTCCTGGAGTCGATCAGCAAACTCTGTCGTCAGCTTTTCCGTTGTGGCCAGGTTGGTCTCAAACGTGGTGAGGTCGCGATTGTTGATGCCGATCAAGGGAAATCCACCGAGCTGAAGCACTCGCTCCATTTCCTTCGCGTCGTGAACTTCCACCAGCACGGTGAGCCCCAGAGCTGCGGCCACCTTGCGCAGATAACGAAGATCCTGATCACTGAGGATGGCTGCGATCAATAAGGCTGCATCGGCTCCGGCGGCCCTGGCCTGATACAGCTGATAGGGGCTGAGGATGAAATCCTTGCAGAGGAGGGGAAGCTCAACGCTGTCGCGCACCTCCACCAACACGTCGAAGCCACCCTGAAAGAAGGTTTTGTCGGTGAGCACCGACAGACAGCTGGCCCCACCAGCGGCATAGGCACGGGCGATGGCCACGGGATCGAAATCCTCACGAATCACCCCTTTGCTGGGGCTGGCTTTTTTGACCTCGGCGATCACCGCCGGGGCCACAGGTGCTGCCCGCAGGGCTGCAAGGAAATCCTTGGCTGGAGGCAGCTGGGCGACCTTGCTCTTGAGCTGCTCCAGAGGCATGCGCTCCCTGGCTGTGGTGATCTCTCGATCCTTCTCCCAAACGATCTTCTCAAGAATGTGACGGGGCTCACTCTCCTCATGGGAGATGGCGAATTCCAGGTGGGCCACCTGAATGCGGGGATTGGGAGGACGGCGACGGATCTCCATGACTCAGGCCCCCACCGCTGTTGCAGCCTGCTTGTAAGCCACTTCCACCAGTTCACTGAGGGTGGGATGGGTGTGCACCTCCTGGGCCAACTGCGTCACGCTCTGGCGCCTGGCCACCGCATTAGCGATCTCCTGAATCAGATCGGCGGCATGCAGGCCATAGAGGTGGGCACCCAGCACTTCTCCGCTCATCTTGTTGAAAAGCAGCTTCATCAGACCATCACTTTCCAATTCCGCCAGGGCCTTCGTATTGGCTTTGAAGTAGGAGCGCACCACACCGAGCTCAAAGCCCTGATCGGCAGCCAGCTGCTTCGCGTCGGCTTCGCTCAGCCCCACGGAACTGATCTCAGGGTGGGTGAAGGTGGCCGCAGGGATGCTGCGGTAATCAATGGTGCGGCTGTGGCCGAGGATGTTGTCGACGGCCACGGTGCCCTGGGCGGCCGCCGTGTGCGCCAGCATCAACTTGCCGGTCACATCACCCACAGCCCAGAGGTGGGGCAGGGGCTGGCCATGCACCAGAACGTGCATGCTGTCGTCGATCGGCACGAAGCCCCGCTGGGTTTCGACACCGACCGATTCAAGATTGAGATCCTTGCTGCTGGGCACACGCCCGGTGGCCACCAGCACCGCATCCACCTCCAGCGTCTCCACCGGCTCGCGGGTCTCCATGTCGACCAACTCGATCTGAACGGGGGATCCGGGGCGGATCGCTTTGGCCAGCACACCCGAGCGGGCCTCGATGTCGCGCCCATCGATCAGTTTGCGGGCTGCGATTTTGGCGATGTCGGGGTCAAACGTCGGCATCACCCGATCCAGGGCTTCGATCATCGTGACCTCACAGCCAAGGGCGGTGTACACATCGGCGAATTCCAGGCCGATGTAGCCACTGCCGATGATCGCGATCCAGCGCGGCAGCCATTCCAGATTCACCGCCTCATCGCTGGTGAAGACACTGCGCCCATCGGTGTCGATCCCCGGTGGCACGAACGGATCGGACCCGGTGGCCAGGATCACATCGCGGGCCGTCAACACCCGATCCACACCGCTCACCTCCCGCACCCCCACACGCTGGCTTCCCTCCAGACGGCCCTTGCCGCGGATGATCGTGACGCCGGCCCGCTCCAGGGTCTTGGTGAGATTGGCTCTGATCGTGGCGACCAGAGCATTGGCATGGTCGGCGATCTTCTGGCGCTCGAAGCGCACCGGTGCCGCATGGATGCCAAAGCCGGCGAGATGGTCGGCATCGGCCAGCTCCCGCACCCGACCACTGGCCGCCAGCAGGGCCTTGGAGGGAACACAACCGCGATTGACGCAGGTGCCGCCCATGTCGCGGGATTCGATGATCGCCACCTTCAGGCCGTGCTCGGCAGCGTGCTTGGCGGCATCAAAACCGCCGTAACCCGCACCGATCACGATCACATCGAAGTCGAAAGTGGCGTCGCTCACCCGGTCAGCTGCGTGGAGCGGTCATTGTCGCCCGTCGGCGTTCCAACAGGAGCGGGACCGCAGCCGCGGCCACATTCAGGGATTCCACCCGGGGGCTGTGGGGGAGGGTGACGCCATGGCTGCAGCAGGCGAGCAACTCCGGATGCAGCCCTGATCCCTCGTTTCCCAGCACCAGGGCCGTGGGTCGGGTCCAGTCGAGCTCCCAGTAGGGCACCACCTCCACAGGTGCCGAGGCATCCGGCACCAGCGTGGCCACCACCTGGAGGCCATCACGGCGCAGACCCTGGAGGCGTTCCGCCAGAGCCCTCACCCCCTGCCGCTCCTCGGGCCCCAGGCGCTCCTGGGCCAGCGTGAGCACCGCACCGGAGGAGCTGCGCACCACCTTCGGACTGAGGGGATCGGCACCGGAGGCCAGCAGGACCAGCTCCACATCGGCCGCCAGAGCGGTGCGCAGCAAGGTGCCGAGATTGCCTGGATCCTGCACACGATCGAGCGCAAGCACAAAACTGAAGTGCCCGGGAGGCTTCGGCAGGGCCTCAAGGGGCAGCAGGCAAGCCACACCATCAGGGTGCACGGTCGACAACGCCGCCCGCAGCACCTCCTCAGTGACGTGATGCCAGCGCACCGGCCCCTCCCACGCACCCAGGGCATTGGGATGGGCCTCAAGCCAGGCGGGCGTCACGATCACCTCCAGGCCGGTCTGGGGCGATTGGCTGCGCAGCACCTCCTGCAGCAGGTGGGACCCTTCCAACAAGAGCAATCCCTCCTGCTCACGTCCGGACCTTTGGCCTAAGGCCCGCAACCTCCGCACCAGCGGGTTGCGTCTGCTGGTGATCAAGGCGTCAGAACGACTCGTGCTTCCGCACCTTCAGACCATCGTGAAGGATGAGCTCCTGGCCCTCAAGATCAAGACCGCGAACAGCAGCGATCTCACCTTTGATGCCCTCCGCCGCAAGGTTTTCGATCAGCTTTTTGATCACCTGATCTTCAACGGCGCTCAGGTCGATCGCATTGGGAGTGAGAAATTCGAGAAACTTACCCACCTTGGAGGCCACGACCTCAGAAGAATTGGAGATCTTGAGGACAATCATGGGCGGGACGGCGTTTGCTCCCCAAAAAATAATGCGGATGGGGAGACTTGAACTCCCACGACATTGCTGCCACTAGTACCTGAAACTAGCGCGTCTACCAATTCCGCCACATCCGCTGGCGTGTCGCGCAGGCGACGTTGAAGAACATACGGCATCGCCCCGCCGGCCTCAACGGCTGCAGCCAGCCAGCGAAAACCAGTTTGAGCTCCGGCCGTCTAGACGGTCTCAAACGTCGTTGTCAAGATGTGACGAGAACTTTCAAGAATATCCAGCTATGCCGGCTGCGGCGCCCGTGTCTCAGGAGATTCTCAAGCCGCTACTGGAAATTGAAGGCGGGCATCGCCTGAGCGGGGAGCTGAGGGTGAGTGGCGCCAAAAATTCAGCCCTGGTGCTGATGACAGCAGCGCTGCTCTCCAGCGAGCCGCTCCGCCTCAGCAATGTGCCGGAGCTCACCGACATCGACGGCATGTCGGAGATCCTGCGTGTCCTGGGTGTGCACGTGCAGCGCGACGGCTCCACGGTGGAGATCCACGCCGGCCAGCTGCAGCACGGCGAACCTCCCTATGACCTGGTGAACGGCCTCCGGGCCAGTTTTTTCGCCATCGGCCCCCTGCTGGGACGGCTGGGCCGTGCCAAGGTGCCGCTCCCGGGCGGGTGTCGCATCGGTGCCCGGCCCGTGGTGGAACACATCCGCGGTCTCAAGGCCCTCGGCGCTGTGGTCAACGTCGAGCACGGAGTGGTGTCTGCTGCCGTCCCAGGACGCAGCAAGCGCCTGCGGGGAGCCTCGATCGTGCTGGATTGCCCGAGCGTGGGCGCGACGGAAACCATCCTGATGGCGGCCGTTCTCGCCGATGGCACCAGCGTGATCGAAAATGCAGCGCAGGAACCTGAGGTGCAGGATCTGGCCAACCTGCTCAACACCATGGGAGCGCGGATCACGGGCGCCGGCGGCCCCACCATCACCGTGGAAGGCGTCGAAGCCCTCCATGGCTGCACCTACTCCGTGATTCCAGATCGGATCGAAGCGGGAACGTTTTTGCTTGCAGCGGCCATCACCCGCTCCCGGCTGCGGGTGGCACCTGTGGTGCCGGAACATCTCAGTGCCGTGCTGCAGAAACTGCGCGACTGCGGCTGTGATCTCGAGATCGACAACGAAGGCATCACCATCACCCCGGGCGACATCCAGGGCGTTGATCTCACCACCCAGCCCTTTCCTGGCTTCCCAACCGATCTGCAGGCTCCCTTCATGGCTCTGCTGGCCACGGCCCGCGGCACCAGTGTGATCACCGAAAAGATCTACGAAAACCGCATGCAGCACGTGGCCGAGCTGCAACGGATGGGAGCCTCCATCCGCCTCCAGGGCAACACGGCCGTGGTGGAAGGGGTGCCCCAACTCAGCGCCGCCCCGGTGGCCGGCAGCGATCTTCGTGCCGCTGCCGCCATGGTGCTGGCTGCGCTGGCCGCACGTGGCAAAAGCCAGGTCTCAGGCCTCAACCATCTCGACCGGGGCTACGACGCGATCGAAGCCAAACTCGGTGCCAGCGGTGCCCGATTGCAACGGCAGGTCGGCTGATCCAGCCGTGCCGCGGCTGCTCGTCGCATAGCATCACCTCCATGGGAGCGTGCCGGAATTGGTAGACGGACTCGACTCAAAATCGAGCGCCCTCGGGCATGTGGGTTCGAGTCCCACCGCTCCCACTGCTGTGATGGCAACCTACGGACGCTTTCCGCTCACTCTGGTGCGTGGCAGGGGGTGCTGGGTGAGCGACGAGCGCGGACGTCGCTACCTCGACGCCGTCGCCGGCATTGCCACCTGCACCCTGGGCCACAGCGATCCGGCGCTGCGTCGGGCCCTCAGTGAGCAGCTGCGCAAGTTGCAGCACGTGTCCAATCTGTATCGGATCCAGGAGCAGGAAGACCTGGCGCGATGGCTCGTGGACCACAGCTGCGCCGACAGCGTGTTCTTCTGTAATTCCGGCGCCGAGGCCAATGAGGCGGCGATCAAGCTGGCCCGCAAGCACGGCCACACGGTGCGGGGGATCGAGGCTCCGGTGATCCTCACGGCGAAGGCCAGCTTTCATGGCCGCACGCTTGCCGCCGTGAGTGCCACGGGTCAGCCGAAGTACCACCAAGGATTTGAACCGATGGTGGCCGGCTTTGACACCTTCCCCTACAACGATTTGGAAGGCTTCGAAACCACCTTGAAGCGCTGGGAAGCTGAGGGCCCCAGGGTGGCGGCTGTGCTGATCGAACCCCTGCAGGGTGAGGGGGGCGTGAACCCGGGTGATGGCGCCTTTTTCCAGGCCGTGCGGCAGCACTGCAGCCAACGCGGCATCCTGCTGATCCTCGACGAGGTGCAGACGGGGATGGGACGGACGGGCCAACTCTGGGGCTATGAGCATCTCGGCATCGAACCCGATGCCTTCACCCTCGCCAAGGGGCTGGGTGGTGGTCACGCCATCGGCGCCCTGCTGGTGCAGACCCATGCCGATCACTTCGCACCCGGCGACCACGCCAGCACCTTCGGCGGCAACCCCTTTGCCTGCCGGGCCGGACTCACCGTGGCGCGGGAACTGCAGCGCCGACGCCTTCTCCCCCATGTGAACGCCCGTGCCGACCAGCTGCGCCAAGGCCTCGAAGCCCTGATCCAGCGCTACCCGGATCGGCTCGAGGCCGTGCGGGGCTGGGGCCTGCTGCAGGGCCTGGTGTTACGCGACGACTGGGACGTGAGTGCCGTGGATGTGGTCCGGGCGGCCCTGGACCAGGGGCTGCTGCTGGTGGCGGCCGGTGCTCGGGTGGTGCGCATGGTGCCGCCCCTGGTGATCAATCGACGTGAGGTGACGCTGTTGCTTCGGCGGCTCGAGACCAGCCTCGCCTCCCTGCCTGCCCGCGTCACCCAGGCGTGACGCTGCAGGAGCTGCTGCCCCCCTTTGAGCAGCGCGGCATGGATCTGTCGCTGACCAGAATCCAACGCGCTCTTGCGGCCCTGGGGTCGCCCAGCCAGGGCATTCCCGCCGTTCAGGTGGTGGGCACCAACGGCAAAGGGTCGGTGGCCACCCTGATCGACAGTGGCCTCAGGGCCGCAGGCATCCGCTCCGGCCTCACCACCTCTCCGCACCTGATCGATTGGTGTGAGCGCATCCGTGTGGAGGGTCGGATGATCAGCTCCCAGGCGCTGGAGAACCACCTGATCGCGCTGCAACCGCTGGCGAAGCTCGAACGGCTGACGCCGTTCGAGCTGCTGATCAGCGCTGCGCTGATGCACTTCAAAGCGGAAGCCGTGGACTGGATGGTGCTCGAGGCGGGCCTCGGCGGTCGCCTCGATGCCACCACCGCGCACCCGCACCGGCCGCTGGTGGCCGTGGCCTCGATCGGACTGGATCATTGCGAGCATCTCGGCGATACGCTCGCCGCGGTGGCCGCTGAGAAAGCGGCCGTGATCGAGGCCGGAACCACGGTGATCAGCGCCCAACAGGCCCCTGAGGTGGAGGCGGTGCTGGAGCAACGTGTGAACGCTGTGGGCGCTGCACTGCAGTGGGTGCCACCGCTCCCGGACGACTGGAGGCTTGGCCTGAAGGGCGCCTGGCAACGGGAGAACGGCGCCGTGGCTCTGGCCGTGCTGGAGCGGATCGGCGCCATGGGCTGGCCGATCTCCCCCAGCAGCATTCGCAGCGGCTTCGCCGCCGCCCGCTGGCCCGGACGGATGCAGCCGATGCGCTGGCGAGGGCATCCCCTGCTACTGGACGGAGCCCACAACCCACCGGCGGCGGCCCGCCTCGCAGCAGAACGGCGGCACTGGCCTGGGGAGCGTGAGGGCATCGACTGGATCCTGGGCATCCAGGCCCACAAGCA
>CALGVO010000061.1 GCA_937930135.1 uncultured Synechococcus sp.
TGTGGAAGGTGTGGATCGTGCGGCCCTTGATCGCGGCGATCGTGTCTTCCACGAAACCTGCTTCGTTGAGGGTGTCGGTGTGGATGCACACCTGCACATCCATGCGGTCGGCCACCGACAGGCAGGCATCGATCGCAGCCGGTGTGGTGCCCCAGTCTTCATGCAGCTTGAGACCACAGGCGCCGGCCCGCACCTGTTCCTCCAGGGCTGCGGGCGTGCTGGCGTTGCCTTTGCCGAAAAAACCGAGGTTCACCGGCAGGCCTTCGGCGGCCTGCAACATGCGGCCGATGTGGAAAGCGCCGGGGGTACAGGTGGTGGCGTTGGTGCCGGTGGCTGGCCCGGTGCCGCCGCCGAGCAGGGTGGTGACGCCACTGGCCAGGGCGGTCTCGATCTGCTGGGGGCAGATGAAGTGGATGTGGGTGTCGATGCCACCCGCCGTGAGGATGTGCCCTTCTCCGGCGATCGCTTCGGTGCCGGGGCCCACCACGATCGTCACCCCGTCCTGGATGTCGGGATTGCCGGCTTTGCCGATCGCCACGATGCGGCCGTTTTTCAGCCCCACATCGGCCTTGACGATGCCCCACCAGTCGAGGATCAGGGCATTGGTAATCACCGTGTCCACCGCGCCATCAGCTCGGCTGGCTTGGGCCTGGCCCATGCCATCGCGGATCACCTTGCCGCCGCCGAACTTCACCTCTTCGCCATACGTGGTGAAGTCCTGTTCCACCTCGAGGATCAGGTCGGTGTCCGCCAGACGCAGGCGGTCGCCCGTAGTGGGTCCGTAGGTCTCGGCGTAGGCCTGGCGTGAGAGGCGAGTCGGCATGGCGTCAGGCGTCGAGGGGTCCGTTGATCTGGCCGTTGAAGCCGATCACCCGCCGGGCACCGGCGAAGGGGATCAGGTTCACGTCCCGGCTGTCGCCGGGTTCAAACCGGATTGCGGTGCCGGCGGGGATGTCGAGGCGCTGGCCTCTGGCGGCATCGCGGTTGAACTGCAAGGCGGCATTGGCTTCGGCAAAATGGAAGTGGGAGCCCACCTGCACCGGCCGATCGCCGCTGTTGGCCACAGCAATGGTGGTGACGGGGCGACCGGCATTGAGTTCGATCTCCCCCGGTTCGGGCAGCAGTTCGCCGGGAATGAATGGGGCCATGGCAGGGATGCGAAGGGGTGGATCAGCGAATCGGGTCGTGCAGCGTCACGAGCTTGGTGCCATCGGGAAAGACCGCTTCGATCTGCACCTCATGCACCAGTTCCGGCACGCCCTCCATCACTTGATCGCGGCCGAGCCAGGTGCTGCCCTCCCGCATCAGTTCGGCCACGCTTTTGCCGTCGCGGGCCCCTTCCAGCACCAGGAAGCTGAGCCAGGCCACGGCTTCGGGATGGTTGAGCTTGAGGCCGCGTTGGAGCCGGCGTTCCGCCAGCAGCGCTGCGGTCACGATCAGGAGTTTGTCTTTCTCCTGGGGGGAGAGATGCATGGCAGGCACGGTGATGGGTGTGACGCCTGCACACCCATCACCAACCTATGCAGCGGGCCGGCGCCGTTCTGGTTCGCAGTGAACACTTCATCGCTCCTTCCAGCAGTGACTCAGCGGTTCCAGCCCATCAGTGGGTCTTCCTGCAATGGCCACACCCGGGGCCATTGCGGTGCCGACAGCCTGCGCGCCCGGCGGATCAGCCACCACAACCGACTGAACCAGAGCCGGGCGTCCCGGCTGGATGGGCCGATGTATCGGGCGATCAGGCCCTGATCGAGCGCATCGCACGCCATCGTTCCCACCAGGCCTTTGCGGGCCTCCCGGCCCTGCGCCAGCAAAGAGACGAGTGTGTCGGCATCTGTGGGTTCCGGTGCAGCCCAGACCAGTGATCCGAACACCGGTTGCTGGTGCATGCCATGGGCTGTCTTGAGGGCATCGCCGCCGAGTTCCAGCCGGTCCACCAGTTCCCAGCGGCTGTTGCTGCCATCCGATCGACGAATCTCCAGGCTCGAGCGCCAGCACCCCGCCCTCAGCGTTTCTCCTGCGGCGGTGCGGCCCAGGCGCACCAGTTCTCCGCCGAGATAGGAAGCCCCCGGGGCGAGCTCCACCTGCATGGTTTGTTCATAGAGACCGCCTTCAAACAGCACCAGCTCCTGGGGAAGCCATTCCAGATCGCTGTCGGGCGCAAGCTTGAAGCGGCAGGTCTGCCGAGCCCAGGCGCCGGCGGGATTCAGCCGGCTGCGCCCGATGCTTCCATACACTTTTTGGGCGGCCACGCTCGTGATCAGGCCGCGGCTTCCCCTGTCGGCCTCCAGGTGGATGGTCAGGGCATCGCCGCCCACCAGGCCTCCGGCGGTGTGCAGCAGAGGCAGTTGGCAGCGACCATCGGCGCCCCGTTCGGCGCGCATCAGTTTGAGCGGTGCGCTGCAGCCGCCCTGATGGATGGTGACGCCCCGGCGCTGCAGCAGATGGAGGTCGCAATGGCCATGCCACGGTTCGGTCGGCTGTTGGCAAAGAGTCTGTTGGGACAGTGGCTGCTTTGAGGCTTGCATCGCGTCACCCTGCGCCGCTTCGCTCTGATCACTCTGTAGCGATTCACACCAAAACAGCTCCGCTCCCCTGGGCAGGCTGGATCGCAACGCACAGCAAAGGCACACCGATGGATGGGGCAGGGGAGTTGGTGGTGCTCTGTTCTCGTCATCCCGTCGAGGGCGGCGCTGCAGACTCCGCTTTGCTGCTGCCCCTCAGCGCCGAGGAGCGCACCCGATTGCGCGGACGGCGTCGCACCGCCTGTGGCCGTCCTGTGTTGCTTCAGCTGCCCCGCACCGAGCCGCTGCAGCCGGGGGAGGTGCTCAGCGATGCCTGCCGCAGCCTGGAGGTGATGGTGGTGGCGGCACCGGAACCCCTGCTGGTGGTGCGGGCGCCCTCACCGTTGGCCCTGCTTCAGGCGGCTTATCACCTGGGCAACCGCCACGTCGCCCTGGAACTGCAGGACGGTGAGCTGCGTTTGTTGGAGGATTCAGTGCTGGCGGAGATGTTGCGGCGTCGAGGTCTGCAGGTCGAGGCCGGTTGCCTGCCCTTTCATCCCGAGGGGGGTGCCTATGCGGCGGCCCATGGCCATTCCCATGCTCACCCCCGGCCATGAGCCGATCGCTTGCCCTGCTGCAGTTGGTCAGTCCGGCGTTGCCGGTGGGCGCGTTCAGTTATTCCGAGGGCCTGGAACAGCAGCAGCAACAGGGGAACTTGCCGGATCAGCACGCGGTGGAGGCCTGGCTGCGGGCCGAACTCGAGCGCGGTGCCGTGCGGATTGAAACGGCCGCCCTGGCACCGCTGCGCCTGGCCTTGCAGCAATGGCGCGATCGGGCGCCCCATGGCCACGGGGATGGCGAGGCCCGCCAGCGCCTGCTCGACCTCGATCGCTGGTTGCTGGCCCAGCGGGAGGCGCCGGCGATGCGGGCCCAGCAGCGGCAGATGGGTCGCTCCCTGCAGCAGTTGCTGGCCGATCTCGGTCATCCGTTGCCTTCGCCCTGCGGCGACACGATGGAGCCCGTGCTTGCCTATCCGGCTGCCTTCGCCTGGGCGGGGCTGGTCTGGGAGTTGAGCCCGCTGGACTTGGCGGAGGGGTATCTCTACAGCTGGGTGGCCAATCAGCTCAGCGCCGCCGTTCGGTTGGTGCCCCTGGGCCCCAGCCGGGCCCAGCTGCTGCAGCGTCGCCTGTTGCCCCTGATCACCGCCCAGGCGGCGTTGTTGCAGGGTCAGGATCCCCGCCAGCTCTGGAGCGGTGGCGTTGGCGCCTCCATGGCTCAGCTTCAGCATGCTGAGCTGTATTCACGACTGTTCCGAAGTTGATGGCCGGCAGCAAATTGAGGCTTGGCATTGCCGGGCCGGTGGGGTCTGGAAAGACGGCTCTGGTGGAAGCGCTCTGCCGCCGCCTGCGTGATCGGCTGCAGCTGGCGGTGGTCACCAACGACATCTACACCCAGGAGGATGCCCAGTTTCTGACCCGCGTCGGTGCACTGGAGCCGGAGCGGATCCGGGGGGTGGAAACCGGCGGTTGTCCGCACACGGCGATCCGGGAGGACTGTTCGATCAACCGGGCGGCTGTGGCCGAGCTGGAGGAAGCCTTTCCAGATCTCGATCTGGTGATGGTTGAGAGCGGTGGCGACAATCTCGCCGCCAGCTTCAGCCCGGAGCTGGTGGATCTTTGCCTCTATGTGATTGATGTGGCGGCCGGCGACAAGATTCCCCGTAAAGGGGGGCCGGGGATCACCCGTTCCGATCTGCTGGTGATCAACAAGATCGATCTGGCGCCGTTGGTCGGGGCGGATCTGCAGGTGATGGAACATGACACGGTGCGGATGCGAGGCGGGCGTCCTTGGTGCTTCACCAACCTCATCAGTGGTGAGGGCCTGGATCAGGTGGAGGCGTTTGTGTTGCAACAGCTACCGAATTGAAGCGCTGATTGGCGGGCGCCTGTCAAAGCGTTGCCATTGATACCCGTGCAGGGGACAGACGCTGGGAGGGTGACACTGCCGCTTTGACAAGCGCGCGACTCACGATTTTCACGAAGCACAATGACTCAACCATTGTCAAAGCGGTTCCTGATCGGGCTCGCAGCTGT
>CALGVO010000062.1 GCA_937930135.1 uncultured Synechococcus sp.
CCCAGGTCCACAAGCCAATGGCGCAGGCTGCCGCGGTCGTCATCGAGGTGGAGCTGTTTCAGTGCGCTGCGCACCAGGGGGTCGCAGTCGACGAGATCCAACTGGGACGCGGCCACCTGTTGCATCTGCCGCAGAGCGGCTTGCGTCCAGGCATCGAGGCCAGCCGCTTCCACAGGCTGGCGTTGACGCAACAGCGTCAGCCAGCGCTGCTCCCGGCGATCACGCAACACCTGCTGATAGCGCTCGCGACGTCGTTGGCGCACATCGGCGAGGCTGCGGGGTTCCACCGCCCCCTGGCGAAGCCGGAACAGATCCTGACCAGCCTGCAGAGCCAGCCACACGGCAGCACGGGCCACGGCGGAATCAGCGGCGCCCACCAGGGAAGCAAAGCCAGCGAGATCAAGCGTCTCACCCGTGTCGACCAGCAAGACCCAGGCCTGGCCCCAATCGCGACGGCTGGGACTGGCTTCTGTGAGCTGCTCAGGGCTGAACGACCATGGAAACACCCCCAACCGGGCCGGTGGATCCACACCGGACGGCAGGGGGTGAATGGGATCGATCTGGCGGGCAGGAAGCACCTGTTCCCGCGCCTTGAAACCAACCTGGAGGCGGACTTTGCTGCCCTGGATGGCCTGGACGACAGCGAGCTGAGCTGTTCCGGAGGCCTGGATCCCGACCAGATCACCCGGTTGGCACGCAACAGCCGCCAGGACTCAACCCTCGGGATTGACGAAGGGGAGCAGGGCCACGATGCGGGCACGCTTCACCGCGTTGGTGAGGTCGCGCTGCTGTTTTGCTGTGAGACCCGTGAGGCGGCGGGGCAGGATCTTGCCGCGCTCAGTGATGAACTTCTTGAGCAGATCCACATCCTTGTAATCGATGGGATCGCCGGGTTTGATCGGGGAAAGACGCTTCTTGAAGAAGGAGCTGGACATGACTCAGGAACGCTGGTGGATGGGGAAGACCTGCAAGGTCACTTGATCTCCTTGTGGGGAGTCGACTTGTTGCAGTGGGGACAGAACTTCTTGATCTCCAGCCGTTCGGTGGTGTTCCGGCGATTCTTCTCGGTGGTGTAGCGAGACACACCGGGAGAGCGCTTGGCGGGATTGGACCGGCATTCGGTGCACTCGAGAGTGATCACGATCCGGACGCCCTTGTTCTTGGCCATAAAGGACGTTGCGCCGCAGTTGCGTAGCGAAGTGACAAACAACGAGCCTACAGGGCCGTTGCCCTCCCTTTGGGCTCCGTAGGATCAGTCGCCGTTCCGATCGTCCCGATGCGGGTTTCCCTCTCCTGGCTGCAGGATCTGGTGCAGGTGACTGAACCCGCCGAGGCTCTGGCCGAGCGCCTCTCGATGGCCGGCTTCGAGGTGGAGGCGATCGACGATCTCAGCAGCCTGGCCCAGGGCGTGCTGGTGGGGCACGTGCTCGAGCGGGAGAAACATCCCAACGCCGACAAGCTCAGCGTCTGCAGCGTGGATGTCGGTGCAGCCGAACCGCTGCAGATCGTTTGCGGTGCCAGCAATGTGCGCGCCGGCATCCATGTGCCCGTGGCCACCGTCGGCGCCGTGTTGCCTGCGGTGAACCTCACGATCAAGGCCGGTGAACTGCGCGGCGTGGCCAGCAACGGCATGATCTGTTCTCTCGCTGAGCTGGGGCAACCCAGTGCGGTGGATGGCATCGCCGTGCTCGAGGAGCTCAGCAGCGCGCCCTTGGTGGTGGGGGCGCCGATCGCACCGGTTCTCGGTTTGGATGATGTGGTGCTGGAGCTGGCGATCACCGCCAACCGGCCCGATGGCCTCTCGATGACCGGCATTGCTCGCGAAGTGGCCGCCCTCACCGGAGCCGATCTCAACCTGCCGGCGTTGACGCCCCCAGCGGCGCTGGACGGCCTGGCGGTGGACCCGGCCAGTGCGGAGGCCATGCGTGCCGGCGGGATCTACGCCCTCACCGAACTCAGCGGTGTGGACGCCTCTGGCCCCTCGCCCGACTGGTTGCAGCGACGTCTGCAACGGGCGGGCATGAACAGCATCAATCCGGCGGTGGATCTCACCAACCTGGTGATGCTGGAGCTGGGTCAGCCCCTGCATGCCTTCGACGTCGATGCCCTCGAGCGCCTCTGCGGCAGCGCCGTGCAGGCGGCGGATTTCGGCCTGCGTCAGGCCCGGCAGGGTGAGACGTTCCGGGGCCTCGATGGTCGAGACCTGAGCCTCGATCCACGGGCCCAGGTGGTGACCTGCAACGACATGCCGATCGCCCTGGCCGGCGTCATGGGCAGTGAAGCGAGTGGCGTCACCGCCCAGACCACCAGAATCTGGCTGGAGTCGGCGATGTTCTCCGCAGCCTCTGTGCGGAACACCGCCCGCTGCGCCGGGCTGCGCACGGAAGCATCCAGCCGGTATGAAAAAGGTCTGCCCCGAGAGGTCACCCTGCTCGCTGCTCAACGAGCCTGCAGCCTGATTCAGAAGCACTGCGGTGGCCAGGCCGGACCCACCCTGGTGTGCGAGGCACCGATGGAGGCCCCCCAGCCCCTGGTCTTGCGGCGCGATGCCCTGCACCAGCTCCTGGGGCCGCTGGATACACCGGAGGGGCCGGAGGACCTGGAGGATGGCGCGATTGAACGCTGCCTCGAGGCCCTCGGCTGTGAACTCACCAGCACCGAAGCGGGTTGGCAGGTGGCGATTCCACCCTCGCGTCGTTGCGACCTGGTGCGGGAAGTGGATCTGATTGAAGAGGTGGCCCGCCTGATCGGCTTTGATCGCTTTGGTTCCCATCTGCCCGATCCCCTCAGCCCCGGTGGCCTGACACCCCAACAGACCGCTGAACGGCGCCTGCGCCAACTGCTCTGCGCCACCGGTCTGCAGGAGGTCACCACCCTGTCGCTCACCGGACCGTCCGACGACGACGACCGCATCGCCATCGCCAATCCGCTGCTGGCGGAAACCAGTCACCTGCGCACCAGCCTCTGGGACGAGCATCTGCGCATCTGTCAGCGCAATCTGCAGGCATCCCAACCCGGTTGCTGGATCTTTGAACTGGGTCATGTGTTCCATCGCCAGGGCGAG
>CALGVO010000063.1 GCA_937930135.1 uncultured Synechococcus sp.
CAATGCAGACACCGCTTCGCTCCGTGAATTCCGGCGGACCAGGCTCTGGCTTGAGCTTGATCTTGGCTGTGGTCCTTGGCTTATTGATTTTGCTTGTTCAAGCGGTCTTCATCGTGCCAGCAGGCAATGTAGCCGTGGTTACCACACTCGGAAAGGTCACAGGGTCGCCACGGACGCCTGGGGCGAACCTGAAAGCGCCGCTCGTTCAGGCCGTTACAACATTCGATGTGCGCACGCAGGTTCGGCCTGAGCAGTTCTCTACTCTGACCAAAGACCTACAGGTGATTGAAGCTACTGCTACGGTGAAATACGCCATGAAGCCTGATCAAGCAGGGCGCGTTTTTGAGACTATCGCCACAGATAATCAGCAGGTTTATCCTCGTGTCATACAACCTTCGCTCCTGAAGGCCCTGAAATCCGTTTTTTCTCAATATGAATTGGTGACTATCGCCACAGAGTGGAACTCCATCTCAGAAATTGTTCAGGAAAAGCTGACCGAGGAATTAGCTAAATTTGATTATGTAATCGTGCAAGCCCTCGATCTGACTGGCCTCAAGATCGCCGAGGAGTATCGCGCTGCGATTGAGCAGAAGCAGATCGCTGAGCAGCAGTTCTTACGGGCTCAATCTGAGGTGAAGATTGCTGAGCAGGAAGCGAAACGCTACGAGACTCTCAATTCCAGCCTTGATGATCAGGTGCTCTACAAGTTGTTTCTTGATAAGTGGGATGGTCAGACCTCGGTGGTGCCTGCCTTACCAAGTTCAAGTCAGGTCAGCGGACAGTCGGTGATCGTCAACGGACGGCGTTGACCCAGGCTCAGCGCGGTTAGCTTGGGGGCATTGCCTGGGGCTGAAATGAGCTGGGGGCAGGCCTTGTTAAAACGTGACCGGCAGCCTGAGGTGATGGATCAGCCGGGCTTGGATCCAGTTGAGCACCATCGTGCTCTTCAGGGACTGCGGCTGATCAATGCGGTCAGTCGCAGTTCTGCTGGCGTGTTTTCAGCGCTTCTGAGCCTCCCTTCTAGCGAGACACAGGCACCGCTCAGTGTTCTGGAGCTGGCCTGTGGTGGTGGTGATACGGCCATTGACCTGGATTGGATGGCCCGTCGGAGAAGTTTGAAGCTCACGATCCGTGCTTGCGACCTGAATCCAGAGGCGATCCGCATCGCGCGCAGCAACGCTCTCCGGAGGGGATCAGCGGTTGAGTTCTTTGTCGCCGATGCACTCGAGGATCCAGGACCAGACCGGGTTGATGTGGTGTTCTGCACCTTATTTGCCCATCATCTCGACGAAGCTGATGTGGTGACGCTGTTGCGGGTGATGGCGGCCAGAGCGCGGCGACTTGTGGTGGTGGATGATCTGATTCGCAGCAGACTGGGCTATGCGCTCGCCTGGAGCGGAACGCGTCTCCTCAGTCGATCCTGGGTGGTACACACTGATGGTCCCCTTTCCGTTCGGGCCGCTTTCACGCCAGCTGAGCTGCGACGTCTGGCTGCAGAAGCGGGCCTCACAACAGCTGAACTTGTGCCGTTCTGGCCAGAGCGGCAGCGCTTGATCTGGTCTCCTTCCTCGTGATGGAGACGATCTGGGATGTGGTGGTGATCGGTGCTGGCGTTGCCGGTGGGTTGGCCGCTCTCGACTGCGCTCGAAGAGGATTGCGCGTTCTTGTGGTGGAGCAGCGTGCCTTTCCGCGTTGGAAGGTGTGTGGCTGTTGTTTCAACGCACAGGCTCAGGCGGTTCTGGCTGCCGTCGATCAAGGTGATCTGATGCGACTGGCTGGTGCCGTTCCGTTGGAGCGACTGCACATCGGCCTCAAGGGTCAGTCCGCGCTTCTGTCTCTACCCGGAGGCTGGGTTCTCTCCCGTGAGCGTTTCGATCAGGCTCTTATGGAGGCCGCCTCACAGGCCGGTGCGACGGTTCGCTTTCAAACGCGTGCCCTTCTGGAGGAAGCGGGACCCAGCGCACGCTCCGTCCGGCTCCTGTCCATCCCCGGTGGAGCGTCAGAGGTGGTGCAGGCCAGGGTGGTTCTGGTGGCCGCGGGTCTGGTGAATCACTGCATCCCCGACCATCGCCGGGACACCAACACCGGTGCATCGCGGATCGGCGCTGGCTGTGTACTTACCGAGAGGGTGAACGCTTATGCCGAAAACGTGATTCATATGGCGGTGGGTGCGGGTGGGTATGTGGGCCTTGTTCGGCGTGAGGATGGGGCTCTGAACCTCGCGGCTGCTTTCGATCGCTCGTTTCTCCGCCTCCACGGCGGGGCAGCTGCCGCCGCCGGATCCTTGATCGAATCAGCTGGATTTGAGCGTCCAGCAGATCTGATCGCCTCTCGATGGCAGCTCACCCCTGCGCTGACACGCCGGCCACCCGCGCTTGCGACCTCCCGTTGTCTTTTGATTGGCGATGCTGCCGGTTATGTCGAACCCTTCACCGGGGAGGGGATGGCATGGGCACTCACAGCCGGAGCTGCTGCAGCCCCCTTCGTGCTCGAGGGCCAGGCCCACTGGTCGCTCGATCTTGAACAACGCTGGCACCGAACCCTCGAGGGATTGGTTCTGCGCCGCCAGCGGGTTTGTCGCTCCCTCGCGTCTGTGTTGCGTCGTCCGTTGCTCACAGCGGGCCTGTTCGGCCTCTGCAAGCGATGGCCCGCTTTGCCTGAGCGGATCGTGGCCAGACTGAATCACGTGCAGTTGCCCGTCGGGGAGATCCCATGTCTCTGACGCTGCATGGCATGGGCACCGCTGTTCCCCCCGGCCGCGTCAGTCTTGATGAGGCGATCGTTCTGTCGGAGCACGTCAGCGAAGCGGAGGGTCCGCCATCGGCGCTCTTGCAGCGCATCCACCAGCGCAGTGGTGTGCGCAGCCGCGGCAGTGTCCTGATCTCTGAGGACCAGGGAGAAACCTCATTTCTTGACCGAGTGCCCTTCTATGGGACCAGGAGCCCTTCCACTGCTCAGCGCATGCGGGCCTTTCGTGCCCATGCCGCAGCTCTGGCCCTTCAGGCCTCGCGAGCCGCCCTTGCCGACTCCGGTCTTCCGGTTGCAGCCATCACCCATCTGGTGACGGTCTCCTGCACTGGCTTTGACGCTCCAGGCGTTGATCTTGCCTTGATCGCAGAGCTGGGACTGATGCCTGGTGTCCAGCGCACCCATGTTGGTTTCATGGGCTGCCATGGAGCTCTCAATGGACTGCGCGTCGCGCGCGCCTTTGCGGAATCAGATGCCTCTGCCGTGGTGTTGCTCTGTTGCGTGGAACTCTGCAGCCTTCATCTCCAATACGGTGCTGATAGGGAGCAAGTGGTGGCCAATGCCCTGTTCGCCGACGGGGCTGCTGCTGTGGTGGCGTCCGCTCAACCACCTGGTTCAAATGCAGCTCTGCGTCTCGAGGCCAGCGGGTCCACGGTGATCCCAGGAACTGCTGATCTGATGCATTGGCGGATCGCGGATCACGGTTTCTCCATGGGCCTGTCGCCACGGGTTCCGCAAACCGTGGCCCATGCTCTACGTCCCTGGCTAAATGATTGGCTGAGCCCATGGGGCCTCGATCCAGCCTCGATCTCGAGCTGGGCCATGCACCCCGGTGGGCCTCGCATCCTGTCGGCCTGTGGCGAAGCGTTGGGACTGAAGCCCTATCAG
>CALGVO010000064.1 GCA_937930135.1 uncultured Synechococcus sp.
GGCTGCCGAATTCAGAGGCCAGTTCGCTGGTGAGGCGTTGGCGCAGACGGTTGTCGTCGAGAAGGATCACGGTGAGACCGGCGCGACCGAGAATCAACCGGCGTGATTGTTCCAGAAGGTGCTGGGCGAACACTTCGGTGTTCGGGAGGGGTTGTCGGCGGGGGGCGAAGAGGGGGAGGGGTTCGAGCACTGTCGGTTCCCCCAGTCGCACCACCACATCGGCGTCGAAGCCGGCATCGTTGAGTTCCGTTCGCAGCGGAGCGGACTCGCCGGCGCTGCTGATCAGGATCGCCGCCCGTTGGTTGAGCAGGCCTTGGAGCTGCCGCAGCGGTTCGAGCATCTGCAGTTGCCAGCGCCATTGCAGCAGACGGTGGTCGAGGTCGGCCCAGCAGGCCCAATCGCTTGGGTCCGCCTTCAGCACGCGATCCCATGGGGCGGGCAGGGGATGGAGCAGCGTCAGAAGATCGCGCAGCGCCTGCAGCTGCCCGCTCTCCAGCCGCACCGTCGCATCCCGGCGCGTGGCCTGGCGAAACACCTGCCTGCTCAGGCGGTCGTGGAGATCCAGCAGGCTGGCATCGGCGTTCGGGTGGGCGTGCCGCAGCCGTTCCCAGTCGTGGCTCTGGAGGGTCAGGGCCAATGCCTGGCGCAGTCGGTGGCTGAGTTGATCCGCTTCGGGAATCAGCAGCAGGTGGTCATCGTGGAGCTGTCCCTGGCGATGGGCCTGGACCAGCTCCTGCGTGGTGAGCAGCCACAACTGCTCGCCATCCGGTGGCTCCAGGCCTTGCCAGCAGGGGAGATGCAGCCCGGCCTCCCGCAACCTGGGACGCTCCACCTGCAGCAGCCGACGGCGCTGGTCGGCTTCCAGCACCAACACGCAGCGTTGGCGCTGCAGGCAGAGGGGCACCAGCAGGCCCAGCCACCAATGCTCTTCACTGCCGGGTGTCAGCTGGATCAGGGCGCGATCACCACGCCGCACGCTGCGGGCGATCAGGCGACTCAGGGTGAGGTGATGCGGCCAGGCGACCCGGTCGCGTTGCAGCAGGGTTTTCAGCTGCTGATGGGTGCGGGCTTCCAGCATCGGGGGAGCCTAGGCATCCTCCTGGCTGCGAACGGTTCAGGCTGATCCGTCAACGAACATGGAACATCCTTGTGGCACAGCGATGCAGCAGCAGGTGGCCGATGTCCCGAAGCTCCCCGCAGCAGTCGGCATCGTTGGCTTGGGCTTGATCGGGGGCTCTCTCGGGCTGGATCTGCAGGCCCTGGGCTGTCGGGTTGTCGGTCTGGTGCATCGTTCCTCCACAGCTGAACGGGCCCTGGAGCGACATCTGGTGCACGCGGTGAGCACCGATCCGGCGATCCTGCGCGACTGCGAGCTGATCATTCTGGCGCTGCCGATCGAGTCTCTTCTCGATCCCGATCCCGGGCTCGTGGCGGCCTTGCCGCCGCATGCGGTGGTCATGGATGTGGCTTCGGTGAAGGCACCGGTGCTGGAGGTCTGGCGTCATCGGCATGGCCGTTTCGTGGCCAGCCATCCGATGGCGGGAACCGCCGAGTCCGGTGTGGATGCGGGCCTGTCTGGGTTGTTCCGTGGTCGCCCCTGGGTCGCCACGCCGGAGCTGGCCACCGACGCAGAGGCGCTTGCCCTGGTGGCGCAACTGGCGCGTTCCCTGGGCAGTCACTGGCTCACGGCCACGGCCCTCTGCCATGACCAGGCCGTGGCGCTGATCTCCCATGTCCCGGTGCTGGTGAGTGCGGCGCTTCTGCGCGCAGTCGGTTCGGAGCGGGATCCGGCCGTGCGCGAGCTGGCTTGCCAGCTCGCGTCGAGTGGGTTTGCCGACACCACCAGGGTGGGATCGGGCAACCCCGCGCTCGGTACCGCGATGGCCGCCCGCAACACCGAAGCGGTGCTGCGGGGGCTGGCGGCTTATCGCTGGAGCCTGGAGCAGCTGGAGGGGGCCATCCTCGCGGGGAACTGGGCGCAGCTGGAGCGGGAACTGGAGCACACCCGCGCCCTCAGGCCCGCCTTTCTCGAGGCTGCCGGGGCTGGCATCAGTGCTTCAGCTCCAGCGGCAGGCCGCGCTGGGCCGTGAGTTGCCGACAGGCCATCAGGGCCGAAAGGCTCACGCCCGCCGTGCCCTCGCCTGGGTGGATCGAGTCCCCGCAGAGCCAGAGATTGGCCACCGGGGTGCGACTCGCCAGGCCGAAGGGACCGAAGCGTGCCGGGCTCTGACCAAGACCGCCCACGATGCCTCGGGGGCGCCCGGTCCAGAAGGCAAAGGAGCGTGGCGTGGCCAGCTCCTGATGCCGCCACTGCTCCGGGGTGATGCCGAGCCAGTCTTGGAGGGTGGTCACGATCGCGAGTTGCACGTCGTGCTTGCGCTGTCGGTACTCGGCATCGGGCAGGTCGCACCAGCTGTTGGGATCGGTGAAAACGCTGGCAATCAGGGTGGCTTCGCCCTGGGGAGCGCGTCCGTCACCCTCTCGGCTCACCGACACAAACAGCGATCCCGGTGTGCTGCCATCGCGCTGGAGATGGGCGGGGCAGTCGGCCGGGAGTGCCGAACGGGAGACGGCTGCATACAGCACCAGGGCGCCGCTGGGGGCGTTCAAGTGCTCCAGATGGCGCCGATAGGACGGGGGCATCGGGTCGCGGCTGCTGCCAGCGGAGACCGACGGGATCAGGGTGGGCAGGCACTGGGGCGGCAGGCTGCACACCACATCGGCGGCCTCCAGCTGCAGGATGTCGCCGTTGGCGCGTTGCGCCCGCACCTGCCAGGCACCCCGCGCCGGATGGCGCTCCAGTGCCACCACCCGATGACGCAGCAGCAGGGTGCCGCCATCGCGCCTGATGGCGGCGGCCAACTGATCGCTCAGGGTCTGCATGGAGCCCTGAAGATGCCAGAGCCCCTGGGGCTCCTGGGCCATCTGCAGCACTGTGGCGCCATACAGAGCCGCCGTGCGTGCCGCCGGCTCCTGGGAGTAGAGCCGCAATTGCAGATCGAGAAAGCGACGCAGCCGCTCGTGGTGCTGGCAGCCACTGAGACGCAGCAGATCCGCCACGCTGAGAAGGCTCAGGGGTGCACTGGCGAGGTTGCCTGGCCCGATCGCTCCCATGGTTCGGAGCAGATCCCAGCCGGAGCGGATCGGCAGCACCGGATCTTGGCTGGCGAAGGCCCAGTTGCTGCGATGCAGCCGTTCGCAGAGCGCCCAGAAGGGTGCGCTGCCTGGGAAGTGCCACTCCCGTTCCTGCTTCCAGCGCTCTGGCTGGCGCCAGAGCCGGATCGGCTCCGTGCCATCGGCCAGGTCCACCACGCAGCCGGGATCGAGCGGTTCGGCGGCGGGCAAGGCCAGCCCAAGGTGAGCCAGGATTCGCGCATGGCTGCCCCCCGGCTCGAGGCCGGCCACCTGGGTGGCACCCACATCAAAGGTGTAGGGGCCACGCCTGAAGGTGCCGGCACAGCCGCCGAGCTGGTGATGGGCTTCCAGCAGGGTGACCCGCAGGCCATGGCGGGCCAGGAGCGCTGTGGCGGTAAGTCCGGCGATTCCGCCGCCGATCACAACGACGTCTTGCGTTGGCTCCATTGGCGCTGGCTCCATGGGGGCATGCTGGCAGCAGTGGCGGCGGGTTCGGGTGCAGGCGGAGTTGGAGCAACTGCTGGATCGCCAGCCCCAGCTGGCTGCGGGCGCCCGGTTGCAGCGTTGTCAGCCTGTGGGCGGCGGCTGCAGTCAGCAGACCTATCAGCTGCAGCTCAGCGATGGGCGCCTGCTGTTCGCCAAAGCCGGTGACCCTTCGATGCTCAAGGCGGAGCAGCGTGGTCTGCAGGCCTTGCATCGTCATCTCGATCCCACCGACCTGTGGGTGCCGGAGCCTCTGGTGTTCGACGCTGATGCGTCCGCCCGTGGTTGGCTGCTGCTGTCCTGGCATGGGTTCACCCAGGGCGACCAGGCGAGGCTCGGTCGCGGTCTGGCTCGCCTGCATCGGCAATCGGCGCAGCAGGGCTCGCTTGAGAAAGGGACCGGTTGGTTCGGCTGGGCCTGGGATGGCTACATCGGCCTGGGCCATCAACCGGGCGGTTGGTGCCAGAGCTGGGGTGAGGCGTTCGTGGAGTTAAGGCTCAGGCCCCAGTTGGAGCAGGCCCAGTCGTGGGGGCTGGCGTTGGCTGATCTCGACCCGTGGCTCCACGAGCTGCGGGATCGGCTCGATCGGCATGGGCCCGACGCTGCCTTGGTGCACGGCGATCTCTGGGGCGGGAATGCGGCCGTGCTGGCGGATGGTCGAGGTCTGATTTTCGATCCGGCCAGCTGGTGGGCCGATCGGGAGGTGGATCTGGCGATGACCCAGTGCTTCGGAGGCTTCTCGCAAGCCTTCTACAACGGTTACCACCAGGAATGGCCCTTGCCACCGGGAGCCAAGCAACGGGTGGAGATTTACAACCTCTATCACTGGCTCAACCACGCCAACCTGTTTGGCGGTGGCTACAGGCAGCAGTGCCTGCGTTTCCTTGAGCACCGGGCACCGCTGTCGTGGTGAACGGCGCCGGTCGGTGCCCAAGGAAGCGCGTGGGGGAGAATGGGCTGAAGATCAGCCCAGGTATTCCTGACGCAGGGTCTGGACGCGACTGATCAGGGCCTGGCGTTTTTCGCTTGTGGTGAGGTTCTTCCAGCTCCACTGGCCGACCACCACCACACCGAGCAGCTCCAGCAGGCCGGGCACCACGGGGAGCAGATTGATCGTGTCGAGAATGCCCTTGATCAAGATCTGCGCCACGATCACTGCCGCGAAGATGCCCACGATCTTGCCGATGCGACCCACCTTGCTCCAGTCGACCTGATCGAGCGTGGCATTCACTTTGCCCAGCACTTCGCTGTAGCGCTCACTGAAGTTGATGCCCTCAGCAGCAGTGGCCGTGTCGGTTTCAGGGTTGGAGGTGGACGTCGAGTCGTTCACCGCGGTGCTGTCCTCGCTCATGAAACGATCACGGGTGGAAAATGCCAGCCGAGCGTATCGGTCGGCTCTCGGAAATGCCAGAACGGCTGCTCTTCGGTCGTGAATGCCTGATCGTTCTCATGCGCACCCTGGCCGCCCCGGCTCCAGAGGAGGGCTGTGCGCTTCTGCTGGGTTTGCCCGTCAGCGGTGGTGCCTCCAGACGCAGCGCCTGGTGGGTGCAGCGGGTGTGGCCCTGTTGCAACGTCTGGAGCCCTGGTCTGACCGCTCTGCCTGAGCCGCCCGATGCCTCCCTCACGCGTCGCCATCGCTTCGCCCTGGATCCACGGGAACAGTTGCATGCGCAGCGCTGGGCCCGCGCCCGCGGGCTGCAGGTGCTGGGGACGGCCCATTCCCATCCGGAAGGGGAGCCAGAGCCGTCACGGCTCGATCTTGCCTGGGCGACGACGCCGAGCCTGATGCTGATCCTGGGTGGCTCGGGAGCGCTGGGGGCGTGGTGGATCGAGGCGGGTGCGGCATCGCCACTGTTGCTCCAATACTCAGAGGAGTTGCTCCAACACTCTGAGGAGTTGCTCCAACACACTGAAGGGGAGGCGAGCTGAGTGTCGATGCTTCCGTTGGATGCCGTGCCCGAAGAGCTCAGTGCCGAAGAGCGCCAGCGCTATGCGCGCCACCTGAGCCTGCCGGAGCTGGGCCTTGAGGGGCAGAAGCGGCTCCGGAGAGCTTCGGTGTTGTGCGTGGGCAGCGGTGGCCTGGGGTCACCCCTGCTCCTGTATCTGGCAGCCGCGGGTGTCGGGCGGATCGGCGTCGTCGATTTCGATCAGGTGGAGGCGTCCAATCTGCAGCGTCAGGTGATTCATGGCAGCGCCAGCGTTGGCCAGGCCAAAACCCGCTCGGCGGCCAGCCGGCTCCACGACCTGAACCCCCATGTGCAGGTGGTGGAGCACAACACGAGGCTCGATCCGACCAACGCTCTGCAGATCCTGGAGCCCTACGACCTGGTGTGCGACGGCACGGACAACTTCCCCAGCCGCTATCTCATCAACGATGCCTGTGTGCTGCTCGGCAAGCCCTGCATCTATGGATCGGTGCAGGGCTTTGAGGGGCAGGTGAGCGTGTTCAACCGCACGGCTGACAGTCCGAATTACCGGGACCTGGTGCCGCAGCCGCCTCCGCCGGGCCTGGTGCCCTCGTGCGCCGCCGGTGGCGTGCTGGGCGTGATGCCCGGATTGATCGGCCTGATTCAGGCCACCGAGGCGATCAAGCTGATCACTGGACTCGGCACATCCCTCGATGGTCGGGTGCTGTTGGTGGATGCGTTGGCGATGCGCTTTCGGGAGTTGACGCTTGCCCCGTCGCCCACGCGCGAGCCGATCCAACACCTGATTGACTATCAGGCATTCTGCGGCCAGTCCGGATCCGCATTCGCCCGGGAGGAGCAAGTGGAAAGCGTGTCCGTGCAGGAGCTCAAGGCGTTGCTGGATTCAGGTGCCGACCTGCTTCTGATCGATGTGCGCAATCCCGCCGAAGTGGAGGTGGCAGTGATCGAGGGATCGGAGCATTTTCCCCTCAGCACCATCGAAAGTGGCGAGGCGATCGAGCCCATCCGCAACCGGGCCAGCGGCCGCAGCCTCTACATCCACTGCAAGCTGGGAGGCCGCTCCGCCAAGGCGGTGGCACTGCTGGCTGAACATGGCATCGCGGCGATCAATGTCAGCGGCGGCATCGAGGCCTGGTCGTTGGAGGTGGATGAAACGGTGCCGCGCTACTGAAGGCAGCGGCCCTCAGTGATCCTGGCTGAGCGGATCACCCTCAGTAATCCACACCGCGCTTGAGATCGACGCCCTGTTCGGCGTAGTGCTTGTGGCACACCATCTCGGAGTGCACGCTGGCCAGATCGAAATAGGCGGGAGGGTTCTTGCAGCGGCCGGTGATGATCACCTCGGTTTCCGCCGGTTTGCGCAGCAAGGTCTGGAGGATCGGCTCCACCGGAAGCAGTTCCAGATCCACGCTGGGATTCAGTTCATCCAGGATCACCGTTTTGTAAAGCCCGCTGGCAATCGCGGCCCGAGCGATTTCCCAGGCCCGCTCGGCTTCCACGTAATCGATCGGTTGCTGCTGGCCGCGCCAGACGATCGCATCACGGCCTGAGCGCAGGTGATCCACCAGGTGGGGGTAGCTTTCCCGCAGGGCGGCGATGGCGGCGTCTTCGGTGTAGCCGCTGCCCCCCTTGAGCCACTGCAGGATCAACACCCGATGGCTCTTGTCTTGCGAGATGCCGCGGCCGATGGCCTGGAGGGCTTTGCCCAGGGCGCTGGTGGACTTGCCCTTGCCTTCGCCGGTGTAGATCTCGATGCCGCCCTGGGGAGCCATCGCCGTCACGCCGGCCTCTGAGGGCTCGGGGCGCCGGTGGGCCCGCATCTCTGAATGGAGATCCGCCATCTGCACCAGGGCGCGGGGAGCGGCTCGTCCTGTGACGATGATCTCCATGCCCTCCGGCCGCTCGCGCAGGCTTCGCAACACGTCGTCGAGATCGAGCAACCCCAGCTCCAGCACCGGGTTGAGCTCATCGAGCACCACCACGGAGTAGAGGGCGCTGGCGATGGCGCCCTTGGCGATGTCCCAGCCCCGCTGAGCTTCCTGCCGGTCAAAGCGGCTCACCTCATCAGCTCCGAAATACTCGCCACGACCGGTGCGCACCTGGTCGATCAGGTGGGGGAACCCCTGTTGCAGGGCTTCGATCGCCGCATCCTCGTCGTAGGCCCGGCCTGGCCCTTTCAGGAACCGCAGCAGCAACACCCGGGTGCGGCGTTGTTCGCAGATGCCAAGCCCGATGGTGCGCAAGACCACACCCAGAGCGGCCTGGCTTTTGCCCTTGCCCTCCCCGTCGTAGACATGCAGTTGACCGAGGCTGCGTTCGCGGCTGTCAGCTGCTGTCACGATGCCGATGGCTGGTCGTCGATTCCCTGCCATGGCCGGAAGATGAGCCACCGGAGCTTACCGAGCTTGAACCGCGTTGTGGTTGGGCTGGCGGCGATTCTGGTGCGGCGACCTTCGGTCGCTTGCCGGTCGCTTGATGTTGAGGCTCCTTAGCGTGATTTCATTCGATCAATCCAGGGAGTGGGCCGGTGTGATGGAGGAGACGGCTCGCACCTTTCGCCAGCTCGAACTGCTGCCTGACGCGTTGCGGAGCCAGCTCGAGCAGCTGCGCGCCTGGCTGCGCTCGCAGCAACGGGTGTGTGTGGCCTATTCCGGCGGGGTGGACAGCAGCCTGGTGGCGGCCATCGCCTGGGAGCAGCTCGGAGCTGGGGCGATCGCGATCACCGGAGTCTCCCCGGCGTTGGCGCCTCAGTTGCAGGAGGAGGCCCGGCAACAGGCCGCCTGGCTGGGCATCCGCCATCAGGAGGTGGCCACCAGCGAACTGGAGGATCCTGACTACACCAGCAACCCGCCGGAGCGCTGTTTCGCCTGCAAGCGGGAGCTGCACCGCCACTTGGCTGCCATCGCAGCCCAGGCTGGTCAGGCCCAGGTGGTGGATGGGGTGAATCACGATGATCTGGGTGACCACCGCCCCGGCATTGAGGCGGCCAGGCAGGCGGGAGTGCGCTCGCCCCTGGCCGAACTGGGACTGAGCAAGCTGGCTGTGCGCCAGATCTCCCGCTCGCTTGGATTCCCCTGGTGGGACAAGCCCGCTCAGCCTTGCCTGGCGTCACGTTTCCCCTATGGAGATCCGATCGGCGCCGAACGCCTGCGCCGCGTTGGCGCGGCAGAAGCGTGGTTGCGGGGGCAGGGGTTTGACGATGTGCGCGTGCGTTGCCAGGGGGCAACGGCTCGGATCGAAGTGCCGAGCGACCAAATCGACACGTTCCTGCTCAGGCTCCCCCGCGTTGCCCTGGTGGAACGGTTTCTGGCGCTTGGGTTCACCAGCGTCAGCCTGGATCTTGAAGGCCTTGTCAGCGGCAAGCTGAACCGTGAGCTCGCCCTGGGGGATCACCAGCAGGTGGCGATCCCCTAGCGAGGCCTGCCGGTCAGGCCGCCTTCAGGCTCAGGCCGCCCGGAGCTCGGCCTGGGGGTCCCGAGGGGTGTGGGCCACAGCGGCGGGGGTCTCGCGCCTGAAGCTCCGGAGTTGATGGCGACCGGCCCTCAGTTCATCCCGCAACACGGCGCAGGCTTTCTCGGGCATGGTGTGATCACCGCAGGTGAACACATCCACCGCCGCGTAGCCGCTTTCAGGCCAGGTGTGGATCGAGATGTGGGATTCAGCCAGAAGAGCCAGTCCCGTCACGCCCTGAGGTTCGAATCGGTGGGTGATCAGGTTGAGGAGTGTGGCACCAGCACGTTTCGCTGCAGTGGTGATGGTGGTCCTCAGGAAGGCTTCGTCGTCGAGCTTGGAGGCGTCGCAGTCGTAGAGCTCGAGAATGCAGTGCTTGCCCACCATGTCGGTGGCATTGGGCACGTCGGGACCGGTGGCTGTTGAGGAATCGGCGCCGCCCCATCCCGGGTTGGGATGCAGGCAAGACAGGGTCTGCTCCATCAGGGTATCGAAAGAAAACAGCCACTCATCTTAACGCAGTTCCATGTCGGGGTTCAACAACTCCGCGTTGAGGATCTGGGATCCGGCGCGCCAGTTCCCCTCAAACGCGTCCAGGTGGGTGGCGCTGATCAGGCATTGATGCGTGCCGCCCACGGCCTCCAGCAGCGCCAGTTGGCGATGGGGATCCAGTTCTGCCAGCACGTCATCGAGCAACAGCAGTGGCGGTTCCCCCCAGAGCTCCTGCACCAGTTGCAGTTCGGCCAGTTTCAGGGCGAGCACAAGGGTGCGCTGTTGCCCGGCGGACGCGAATCGGCGCGCGGCGATGCCATCGAGCATCAGGCCGATTTCATCGCGGTGGGGGCCGACGCGACAGCTCCCCAGTCGAGCCTCTTCGGCACGCTGGGCCAGCAGTTGGGCCGCGATCGCCTGCCGCCAGGGCTCCTCGGCTTCTTCGCCCTCCAGTCGGCTGCCCGCCTCATACCGGAGTTCGAGCGCTTCGTGGCCGTCGCTGAGCTGCTGCTGCCAGGCCGCCGCCAGGGGTTGCAGCCTCGCCAGGGCCCGGCGCCGGCGCCGATGGATCCGGGTGCTCACCAGGGCCATCTGCTGATCAAAGACCTCCAGCAGCTGCTCCCGTTCCGTTGTGGCTGTGCTCTGCCGCCGCCAGAGCTGGGCCCGTTGACGCAGCAAGCGGCCATAGCGACTGATCAGATCGCCATAGACCGGCTCCAGTTGGAGGACCACCCGATCCAGCCATTGGCGGCGCAGTGCCGGCTCTCCCCGCACCAGCTGCAGGTCGAGGGCGCTGAATCCGACGCAACGCAGGGGCCCGATGAGATCGAGCTGACGCTCCAGCACCCGACCGTTGCGACGGGCCTGCCGACCTCCCTTGCGTCGCAGTTCCAGTTCCAGCTGATCCTGTTCCGCTGCCGTGGCCCGGAGCACGGCCCTGGTCTGGTTCCAGTGGATCAGATCCTGATCCTGGCTGGCGCGATGGGAGCGCAGGCTTCCGAGCAGCTCGACCGCTTCGAGGAGATTGGATTTCCCCACCCCATTGCGGCCGATCACCAGAAGTCGAGGTGCCTCGATCGCGAGCCGCAGGTGGCCGTAGTTCCGGAACCCCTGCAGCTCGAGCTGGTGTAGCCGAATCGGTCCGGGTGCGACGTGTCGCTAAGGTACAAGGCTTGGGGAGATCTGCGGATGCATCCCCTCTGCAGCGGCATCGGCCGATGTGGGCATGTAGCTCAGTTGGATAGAGCATCAGATTCCGGTTCTGAGGGTCGGGGGTTCGAGTCCCTCCATGCTCGTCACAAGGCGTCGCGACTCAGCGAAGCCACAGCCCCATGGCTCGGATCCCGCCGGGGTCGAGCACGAATCCCTGGTCTTTGAGGGCCTGGAGTGCGGCCGGTGGGGCTGAGATCGAGATGCTGCACCCCGGCAGGTCCCGCCGCAGGATCGCCAGGGATCGGTGGACCAGCACGGCCATCACCTGCCCCTGGCTGTCGCCCGGATGGGCGCAGAGATTCCAGAGATTGGCATTCAGGGCCCGATCACTGGTCGCCCGCACAAAGCCGGCGAGCATGTCGTCGTGCTCTCGGCGCACGCTGAGGCACCAGAGGCTGCGCTCCAGGGCCGCCATCCAGCGTTCCTCGGGGATGGAGGGTTCGCCGCAGGCCTGGAGCAGGGCGTCGATCGCCCTGGCGGTCGGCTGGCTTTCGGGCTCCAGCACATAGCCGGGGGGAAGGGCCGGGACGGCCGGTTTGGAGCGAAAGGGAAGCAGCGCCACTCAGCCCGTGTTGCGCATGCCGGCGGCAATGCCATTGATGGTGAGCAGGGCTCCGCGCAACAGTTCACTGCGGCTGTAGGTGCGGCCATCCGGATCGGTGTTGGGTGCCTCGCTCATCGGCGGCTGCCGGTTCTGATCCCGCAGTCGGCGCAGCAGCGCCACCTGCAGGAAGCCGAGTGGAACAATTGTGCGGTTGCGCAGGTCCACCGAGAGCTGCAGGGCCGGATCAGCATCGAGCAGCCGTTCCTGGCCAGTGATGTCAAGCACCAGTCGGCGGGTGAGGCCATACTCATCGGCGATCGTTGCGTAAATCCGCTCGAACGCCTCCCGGTGGTCGGCGCTGCCGAGGCTGGTCACGTAGTGGCGCGCCAGCTCGAGATCGACCTTGGAGAGAGTCATCTCCACCTTGGAGATCAGCATCCGGAAGAAGGGCCAGCGCTGGTGCAGACGGCGCAGGAGTTGCAGTTGTTCCTGGTCGTCGCCCACCTCGTCGGCCAGGGCCGTGCCGACGCCGAACCAGCTGGGAAGAAGGAACCGGCTCTGGGTCCAGCCGAACACCCAGGGAATGGCCCGCAGACTGGAGAGATCCTTGGCGCCGCTTTTGCGGCGGGCCGGACGGCTGGAGATCTGCAGCTTGCTGATCTCCTCGATCGGCGTCACCTGTTGGAAGAAGGCCACCAGGTCGGGGTTGTCGTGCACAAGGGCCCGGTAGTGACTGCGGGAGCGGCTGGCGAGCCGGCTCATCAGGTCGTTCCAGCTCGGTGTGGCGTCCAGCTGGCTGGTGACCAAACTGTTCTGCACCACGGCGGTGCTCATCGTTTCCAGGTTGTAGAGCGCCAGTTCCGGCAGGCTGTATTTCGAGGCCAGCACTTCCCCCTGTTCGGTGATCTTGATCCGACCCTGCAGGGTGCCGCTGGGCTGGGCCAGGATGGCCTGGTAAGCGGGGCCTCCGCCACGGCCGACCGAACCGCCACGGCCGTGGAACAGACGCAGGGCGATGTCGTGGCGACTGGCGAGATCCTGCAGTGCGATCTGGGCCTGATGGATCTCCCAGTTGCTGGAGAGGAAACCGGAATCCTTGTTGCTATCGGAGTACCCGAGCATCAGTTCCTGCAGGGGCTGGGCCTGTTCGCCCACCCGTGGCAGCAGCTGCCGGTAGAGCGGGTGCTCGAACAGCTGACCCATCACCTCCGGCGCCCGCTGCAGATCTTCCACCGTTTCGAACAGGGGCACCACCAGGAGATCGGCATGGTGGGCCGCCGGATCCACCAAACCGGCTTCCTTGGCGAGCAGCAGCACCTCCAGCAGATCGGAGACGCTGTGGCTCATGGAAATCACATAGGTGCGGCAGATCCGGCTGCCGAACTCTTCCTGGAGGCGATGCAACATCCGGAAGACCGCGATGGTTTCCGCCGTTGCCGCCGACCATTCCACCGCGGGAGGGATCAGGGGACGGCGGGTCTGCATCTCCTCGAGCAACCACTCCACCCGGGTGGTTTCGTCCATCGCCCCGTAGGCGGTGGGGAGCTTCAGGTAGCGGGTCAACTCGTCGAGGGCATCACTGTGGCGCGTGCTCTCCTGACGGATGTCGAGGCTGGCGAGCGAGAACCCGAAGATGTGCACCTGGGTCAGCAGGGTGTCGAGCGGGTCACAACTGAGCTCGGTGCTTACCAGGCTGTTGCGGATCAGTTCCAGGTCGCTGCGGAACTCGGCCACCGAGTCGTAGTGGAGGGCCTCGCCAGCGCTGGCATTGGTCGGTTGGCAGGGCACCAGGCCCTCCGGTGGAGTGCGCCAACCCGCTTCCGACAACTGCTGATTGCGCTGTTGGGTGAGCCGGAGCCGCTCCAGCGTGTAGCTGAGTTTGAGCCTGTAGGGTTCCAACCGGTATCGGGCTGCCCGCTCTTCATAGACCTCGGGGAAGCGAAGCCGGTCCATTTCCAGCGACTCCAGCAGCGGCGCGCTCACCTGGCTCCATTGCATGGAGATGCTCAGTTGGTCGCGCAGGTCCTGTACGGCCGAGACGTAGCGATCGAGCATCAGCTGCCGCTGATAACAGGCTGTTCGCCAGGTGATTTCCGGTGTCACGGAGGGGTTGCCATCCCGATCAGATCCCACCCAGGATCCGAAGGTGCAGAAGGCTGCGGGCGGCAGCCTCACATCGGGATAGTTCTGGCTGAGTGCCGCCTGGATGCGACGACGCAACTGGGGCATGGCATCGAACAGCACCTGCTGGAAGTAGTGCAGGGCGTAATCCACCTCATCCAGCACGCTGGGTTTGAACTGGTGCAGTTCATCGGTGCGCCACCACAGCCGGATCTCCTCTTCCAGTTGGCGGCGAAGGCTCGCCTGATCGCTGCTGGCTATCTCCGCCGTGCCCTGCAGCTGCTGCAGCAGGCTGGCCACCCGGCGCTGCTTGTGCCGCACGGTGTGCCGCACGATCTCAGTGGGGTGGGCGGTGAACACCAACCGGATGTCGAGGCTCTGCAGCAGGGCTTCCAGCTGCGCTGGTGGCACATTGAGGCGCCGCAGGCGCTCGAACAGATCCCGGAAGGTGGCCGGTTCCGTCTGGCTGGCGAGGGGCGGGGCAAAGGGGTCCACCCCATCCGATTCGGATGACTCCTGGCCGCGGCTCATGCTGGCCAGATAGCTGTCTTCCTCGATCCGCTGCTCGAGGATGTTCACCAGTTGGAAATAGAGCGAGAAGGCCCTGGCCGCGGCGATGGCCTCCACCAGATCCATTTCACGGATCAGCTGCACCACCGCATCACTGCTGCTGCTGTTGCCGTCGCCAGCCAGGGGTTCGCTGAGCTGCTTCATCCGCAGCAGGCGTTCCGCCTGCTCGGGCGGACACTCGCTGCGGAGCACCGTTTCCCAGAGATCCTCCACCAGCTCAAGACGCTGTTGGAGGAGTTGATCGTCTCCATTGGGACGCCGTGACATCCCTCGGGAGTCGCACTCGGGGTTGAGGGCGGATGTCGAAGGCATCGGGGTGGGGCCGTCTGCGGGTCTGGAGATGATCATCCCAAAGCGCCCGTTCCGCTGCTCATCAAGAGCTCTTCAGCGGCCATCGCGGCAATTCCCTGCCGCATCACGTCCCTCAGGCTGGAGCCGCTGCGGATGGCCTTCAGCCAACGCATCGCCTGATTCCCTTCCTGCAGGAGTGTGTCGATCGGCCGCAGGCGCTGGCGCAGGTTCAGCTCCACCGCCAGGGGGGTGACGTCGGCCAGCAGGGCCTGAATCCAGTCGCTGCAGCGGATCGTGCGGCCATCGCGCCAATGCCGGAGTTCGGCCTCGAGGCTCTGCCGAGCGGCTGCCGCCTCATTGGCGTCACAGAGATCGGCCAGCTCTCGCGCCGACAGCGCACTGTCGTGGAGTGGATCGAGTCCTGCGGGGCTGCGCAACAGGCTGAGTACTCTCAGTTCCAACAGGGTGGTGACGGCGAGCAGCAGCTGGGGGTCGGTGATCAGATCGCAGATGCGCAACTCGAGCCGGTTCAGATCGTGGGGACGGTTCGGTCCGTTGGGCCGCACGGAAGTCCAGAGGTGGCGCACGTTGTGCATCTGACCCAGGGCCATCTGCTCCTCCATCCAGCTCACGTAATGGCTCTGGTCGCGGAACAGGGGCACCCACTCCGGCGTGAGCGGGAACTGCAGCCAGCGTTGCGAATGGGCCGTCATCACCTGCCCTCCGAGGAAGGGCGAACTGGCACTCATCGCCAGCCAGAGGGCGGCTTCACAGCGGATCAGGCGCAGGCTCCGGAACAGGGCCTCCGACTCGGCGATGCCGAGGTTGATGTGGATGCTGGCGGTCACGACCCGAGTGCCGTAGAGGCTTTCGATCAGGTCGTGATAGGCATTCTGTGGATCCGAGCGTTCGAAGCGGTCGGGATCGCCGAGGCTGAGGGTGCTGCCAGGCAGCAGGGTGAGGTCCCGTTGGGCCAACCACTGCCTCAGACGGCGTCGGGGGGCGATCAGAGCGTGTTCCAGCGGCTCGTAGCGCGCTTCCGGTGCTGTGACGTATTCCAGATTGCGATGGTCCGGTTCGGTGACGAAATCACCCAGGTCCCGGGCAGCTTCCACGGCGACGCCGACGTTCTCCCCGTCGTTGCGTCCGGTGAACAGCTCCACTTCAAAGCCCTTGAGCAGCAGGGAGCCGTTCATGGGGTGGGGTCCCCGAGGCAGGCGATCGCGGCGAGCATCCCCCGGGCCTTGTTGAGAGTTTCCTGGTATTCCGCTTCCGGCCTGGAGTCGGCCACCACGCCCGCACCGGCCTGCACCTGGATCCGACAGCCTCCGGCGGGATCAGGATGCACCACCATGGTTCGAATCGTGATCGCGGTGTTGAGCGCGCCGGCCAGGTCCACAGCGCCGTAGACCCCGGAATAGGGCCCGCGGGCCTCGGGTTCCAGCGCATGGATCAGTTGCATCGCGCGGATCTTGGGTGCGCCACTGACGGTGCCGGCCGGGAACGAGGCCATCAGCAGATCCCAGATGTCGTGGTCGTCAGCGAGTCGCCCTTCCACCTCACTCACGATGTGCATCACGTGGGAGTAGCGCTCGATCACCATCAGGTCCTTCACGGCAACGCTGCCGGGCCGACACACCCGGCCGAGATCATTGCGTCCGAGATCCACCAGCATCACGTGTTCGGCCCGTTCCTTCGGATCGGCCAGCAGGTCGGCCTCCAGGGCCCGATCCTCCTGGTCCGTGTCGCCACGGGGTCGGGTGCCGGCGATCGGCCTGAGGCTGGCGCGGATGCCCTCAGCGTCGGGTTCGGCCTTGACCATCACCTCCGGGCTGGAGCCGATCAACTGCCAGTCGCCGAAGTCAAAGAAGGCCATGTAGGGCGATGGGTTCACCATCCGCAGGCTGCGATAAAGCTCCAGGGGCTTCTGGGGCACCGTCGTCTCCAGCCGCTGACTCAGCACCAGCTGGAACACGTCGCCGGCGGCAATGTGGTCGCGGCCGCAGCGTACGGCTGCCTCAAAATCATCCTGATCGCGGTTGCTGCTGGTGGGGGGGATCCCGCTGTTGGGTTGCCAGCGAAGGGGGCGAACCGAAGGTAGAGGTGCTGCCATCCGCTCCTCCAGGTGGCGAATCCGCGCCATCGCTCGTTCCCAGGCCTCCTCGACACTGGAGGCACTGCCCCTGCCGCCGCTGAGATCTCCGTAGGCCACGGCTGTGATCAGACGCTTGGCCTGGTCGATGATCAGGATGCTGTCCATCAGCATCCAGAGGCCATCGGGCGGGTCGGATGCGGCCGGGGTGTGAATCGGCACCGTGGGCTCGATCCAGCGGATCAATTCATAGCTCCAGATGCCGTAGAGCTGCCCCAGCGGTGGCAGGCCGGCGAGGCTGCCGGGGCGGTAAGGCTTCAGTTGGCTGCGCAGGATGTCGAAGGGATTGCCTTCCAAAGACTCCACCTCTCCATCGCGCCAGCGGCGGCTGCATGCCTGGCCGCGAGCTGTCAGCGTCCAGAGCGGGTCACAGGCCACCACGCTCCATCGGCCGAGGTGGACACCGCCTTCGACGGATTCGAGCAGCACACCAGGAGGTCGGCCCTCTCCCACCTTCAACCACGTGGTGAGAGGCGTTTCCAGGTCGGCGGGCCAGCTGCGAGCCACCGGAATGAAGGTGGCTCCCGCAGCGGCGGCCTCAAGAAAGGAGGCGCGATCAGGGCTGAGCATGGAGGAATTCTCGCAGCCGACCGCGCCGCTCGACGTCAGGCGTCGAAGGTGTTGCGTCCGCTGAACTTGAGTGTGGAAGGGTCGGGATTGGCGCCGATCCGACGGGGGTTGTGGCCCACCATGGTCCGACCGTCATTCACTTTCTCAGGGAACACACCATCCTTGGGATGCAGGAATTCGGTGTCTCCACCAGGGAAGATCCGATAGATCTTGTAGTCCTCGATCCGTGGCTTGAACTTGGTGCGCAGCTGGGTGCCGAGGGCGAGGCACTGCTCCTTGCGTGCGAAATACATCAGGTTTTCGCCTTCATGCATCATGGCAGCACCACCTGTGGGCAGTTCGAAAGCCTGAGCAGAAGCGCTGGTCCAGGTGATGGCGTACTTCTCTTCCGTCTCCGCGGCGTTCAGAAGTCCACCGGTGCTGCCGATGAACTGGGGGAGCTGACCGTTCAACGCCGTTGCTGTCATGGCTGTCCTCGAAAAATCGGCATGCCGTTACGGCTGGAAAGTAGCACCGTGATTCCGGTTGGATCGCCTGTCCTGCAGCCAAGCTTCACACCCGTCAACATTGATTCGAGCCGGCCACCGGGAAGAACACCGTGAGGCCTCGATCCCGTTGTTGCGTCAGCCTGCCACCCAGGCTGGCGAGCAGGCGACGGGTGGCTCCCTGGCTGAGCTGCAGGCTGCCGGTGCCTGGATTCCAGCTCAGGACGGGGCCGAGTTCGGCGCTGGGCTCCGCCGCGCTGACGCCGTCACCATCGGGATTGGGATTGTGGCCGCGGATCTGCAGCTTCAGGCGTGCTCCTGCCGCTCGGAGCTGCAGCACCAACCTGCCGCCGTGTTGCAGGCTGCGACTGCTGCGGTCGATGAGGCCGCCGAGCATCGGTTCCAATCGGCCGGGATCACTGAGAACAGCCGGTAGTGCGGGACTGATGTCGAGCTGAAGGGCAAGCCCGCGCCGCTCGAGCTGTTGTTCCCAGGCTGGTGCCAGCTGGAGCAGCATCGCGCCGAGATCGGTGCGGGCCAGGCCTGCCGAGTCCTTCGCCTGGCGATGGCGCTCGCTGCTCTGCAGTTCGGAGGCATGCAGTTCCGCAGCATGAAAAATCAGGCCGAAGCGGTCGATCTGTTCCGTGCATTCGCTGTCGATCTGGCGCAGGCGATCGGTGACGAGATCCGGCAGGTCGCGGCGGCGCAGCAGCGACCGGATCAAGGTGCGGATCGTGGCCAACGGTGTGCGCACCTCATGAGTGATCGCCTCCAGCAGGGAGAGCTCGGCCGCCGCACCGGCCTGGGGGGCGGGGGGTGATGCATCACTCTGCGCTGGTGGGGCGTCGGGAAGGGTCTGCAGGGTGAGGCTGGGGGCCATCCGAGCCAACCGCTCCGCCACGGCGGGCCAGAAGACGGTTGTGAAGTCGCGGCTGCTCTGCAGGGATCCCAGGCCCTGGATGGCGTCACGCAGCGCAGTCGCCTGCGCAGGATTCTCGGCCTGCAGGCGTTGGTCGATGCGTTCCAGCACAGCCGCCAGAGAGGTGGGGTCACTGCGTAGAAGCAGTTGACGCTGGTGTTCGGGGCCGTGCAGGGCCAGGGCGACCTGCAGAGATGGGCTGATCACGATCAGCAGGGGGTCGTGGCCATCATCCGGCTGCAGCCTGAGCTGTTCCAGCCGCTGGATCGGGGCACGGCCGCCTGCCGGATCCGGGGCTGCCGCTGGCCCCAGCTGCGGCCAGCCGATCGGATGGGGTGTCCAGACCCAGCCGGCCATTCCTTGCAGGAGGCTCGGTTCGTAGAGGGCGGGGAGGGGCGCGGCGAGCCAGACGCCCCGTCGATCGTCAGGTTGCTTGAGCAGGGCGTCCTGAACGACCTCCAGAGCCGCCCACCAGAGTCGTCGGGCGCTGGGATCATCACCCCCGCCTGGTGGCACCCCTTCGGCCATCAGGGCTTGGATGGTGGTGAGGTGGGGGCGTGCGGTCACCGGCTCAGCCCTTGACGCTCCCGGCGCGCCACCGAGAGGCAAAGGCCCAGGGCGATGAAGTTCACCACCATGGCGGAGCGCCCATAGCTCATGAAGGGGAGAGGAATGCCCGTGACCGGGCCAAGGCCGATGGTCATGAAGATATTCACCACCACCTGGAACATCAGCATGGTGGCGACGCCGACCACCACCAGGGAGTCGAAATCGGAGCGGGCCCGGTTCGCGACCTGGAGCATCCGAGCCATGAGCAGGGCAAACCCCACCACCACCAGCACGGTGCCCAGATAGCCCGTCTCCTCCCCCAGGGCGCTGAAGATGAAATCGGTGTGCTGCTCAGGGATGAAGCGCAGTTTGGTGAGCTGGCCCTGCAGCAAACCCGTGCCGAACAGGCCTCCGGAGCCGATGCCAACTGTGCTCTGCAGCAGGTGGTATCCCCCGCCGAGCGGGTCTTTGCTGGGGTCAAGGAACAGCACCAGCCGATCGCGCTGATAGTCCTTGAGGCCATGCATCCAGAGCCAGGGGGTGATGAAGGCCACGGCCCCCTGGGTCGCCAGCACCACCGCCGCCGCGATGCGTTTCCAGGGAAGGGAGCGAAAGGCGATCACCATCATCAGCGGCACCCAGAGCAGCAGGGCCCAGGGCAGGAGGCCGGCCAGCAGGGCTGTGCCCAGGGGCGCGAGCAACAGCACCAGCCACTCAAAGGGCATGCCCGACCAATACAGCATGACCAGGAGCAGGGCTCCGAAGACCAGGGAGGTGCCCAGATCCGGCTGAATGAACACCAGCAACCAGGGCAGGGAGATCACGCCCAGAGGGCGGAGCAGATCCACCGGACGTTCCACAGGATGGCGATCAAGCACGGCCGCCAGCAGCAGGATGGCGGCGAGCTTGGCGAATTCCGAGGGCTGCACATGCACCCCTCCGATACTGATCCAGCGTTGAGCGCCGAGGGCGGAGGTGCCGATCACCCGCACGGCGATCAGGCTGATCACCGTGAGCGCGTAGATGGGGGCCAGCAGCGGCTTCCAGTGCTCCAGCTTCAGGCGGGCCAGCAGCAGGGCTACGCCGATGCCGAAAGCCGCCGTGATCCAGTGTTGGTACCAGTCTGCATAGGGGGCCTGGCGTTGGGTGCTGGCAATCAGCAACCCCGCCACGGCCACCAGGGTCAGGGGGATGCCCCAGAGCACGCGCTCCCCGTGGCGACGCCGATTGCTGAGGCCTGAGGCATCGGCGCGGCGCCGCCTGCGGTTGCCCTGGAGGAAGCCGCTGCTCATGCTCAGTGCGACATGGTGAGCCGGCTCGCCACAGCATCGGCCAGAGCCACGAACGCCTGGGCACTGGCGGAATCGGGTTGACTCACCACGATCGGGCGACCCTGATCGCCACCGGAGAGCACCGGCATCTCGAGCGGAATCTGCGCCAGCAGTGTGCTGTCGAATTCATCGGCGAGTTGCTGTCCCCCCCCCTCCCCGAACAAGGGATAGCGCCGCTCCGGTTGGTCGGGCGGAATGAAGGCGCTCATGTTCTCCACCACGCCGAACACGGGGATCTGCATCTGCCGGAACATCGCCAGACCGCGGCGGGCATCCTGCAGGGCCACCTGCTGGGGGGTGGTCACGATGATCACGCCGGCCATCGGCACCGCCTGGGCGAGGGAGAGCTGGGCGTCGCCCGTGCCGGGGGGAAGATCGACCACCAGCACATCCCGCTCACCCCAGCTCACCTGATAGAGAAACTGGCGGATGATGCCGTTGAGCATCGGCCCTCTCCAGATCACGGGCTGGTCGGGATCGATCAGCAGCCCCATCGACACCATGGCCACGCCACAGCTCTCGATCGGTGCCATCCGTTGCTCGCTGCCGCTGCCACGCACCTCGGGCGTCTGCTCCGCCACGCCGAGCATGGTGGGGGCGTTGGGGCCGTAGATGTCGGCGTCAAGCAGCCCGACCCGCTGGCCCTGACGGGCCAGGGCGCAGGCCAGGTTCACCGCCACGGTGCTTTTGCCCACGCCCCCCTTGCCGCTGCTCACCGCGATCACCTGCCTGACCCCGGGAATCGCTTGCCGCTCGGCCATCTGGCCATGGCCGGCCTGACCGATCGCACCGGTCTGAGCGGAGGCGCCGGCGGCCTGAGGGGGCGGATTTCCCACTTCAATCTGCACATCCTGGATGCCGTCGAGCTCCAGCAGACGCGCCCGGCTCTCCTGCACAATCCTGTCGCGTTGGCTCTGGGCGAAGCCGGGAAGATTGAGACGGATCACAGCCCGGGGTGGTGTGACCCGGATGCGATCGATCCAGCCCAGTTCCACAGTGGAACGTCCGCTGCCTGCATCACGGATCTCCATCAGCACCTCTGTCGCCTGCTCTGCCGTCGCCATGGGTCCGAACCGTCGGCGCGGATCCTAGGGGCGAGATCTCATGACAGACCTTCACGCACTCTTGTCGTGAACGCCCGCAGGCTGAAATGGTCATGCCTGTTCCTGCGGGATGCCGCCCATGGTCCATTCACCCCACCAGCCCGGCAGCGTTCTGACGCCTCCTGCGGGGTCCCGCGACCGGGCCCGGGCCCTCGTGCTCGGCCTCCAGGATGAAATCTGCACAGGCCTGGAGCGTCTCGACGGTCTCGGTCGTTTTCAGGAGGAGAGCTGGGAGCGGCCGGAAGGTGGCGGTGGGCGTTCCCGGGTGATGCGCGAAGGGCGCGTCTTCGAGCAGGGCGGTGTCAACTTCTCTGAAGTGCATGGCCAGGAGCTGCCCCCCTCGATCCTGCGCCAGCGGCCCGAGGCGAAGGGGCATGCCTGGTTTGCAACCGGCACCTCAATGGTGCTGCATCCGCGCAATCCCTATGTGCCCACGGTGCACCTTAATTACCGCTATTTCGAGGCTGGTCCGGTGTGGTGGTTCGGCGGTGGTGCCGATCTCACGCCCTTCTATCCCTTTCTTGACGACGCCCGCCACTTCCATCGGCAACTCAAACAGGCCTGCGATCAGGTGAGCCCGGATCTCTATCCGGTGTTCAAGCCCTGGTGCGACGAGTATTTCTTCCTGAAGCACCGCGGCGAAACCCGCGGCATCGGAGGGATTTTTTACGACTACCAAGACGGCAACGGCCAGCTCTACAAGGGTCAGGATCCCGAGGGGCCCGCTGCCGCCATGGCGCAAACGATCGGCTCCCGCCCCCTCGCCTGGGACGCTTTGCACGATCTGGCGCGGGCCTGCGGGCAGGCTTTCCTGCCGGCCTATGCTCCGATCGTGGAGAAACGGCATGACCTCCCCTATGGCGAGAGGGAGCGTCAGTTCCAGCTCTACCGCCGCGGTCGGTACGTTGAATTCAACCTGGTGTGGGATCGGGGCACGATTTTCGGGTTGCAGACGAACGGCCGCACCGAATCGATTCTGATGTCTCTGCCGCCCCTGGCCCGATGGGAATACGGCTACGCCGCAGCGGAAGGGTCGAGGGAAGCACTGCTCACGGATCTGTTCACCCGGCCCCAGAACTGGCTGGAGGATCCCTCTCTTGACGAGCGCTGCCGCGCCCATCAGGCCCTGAACTGAGGGGTGATGGCGCTTGGGGCTCCAGACCCATGGCCAGCGCCTCAATGATGCGGCGCGCGATGGTGTCGATCACCGGCTGCCGGGATTGGGGGTTCCGCAGACCCTGCTCCAGCTTCCCTTCCAGTTTGCCGATCTCCAGGATGCTGATGCCTCGCCGCGGTGCTCCCAGGCCGCCGCGAAAGGTCCGCGGATAACGCCCGAACGCCAGGGCCAGGCTTTCGTCGAGGCGGTTGCTGGGTTGATGGAGGGCGGGGATCAGGCCGGAGCCGAAGCCGTCGGGGCCGTAGGCATCGAAGTGAATCTCCAGGGCATACCCACCTGCGTTGCTGTGGCGACGCCCCACCGACCAGTTGGTGCGGGGATCGTCCTCATCCTGGATGGTGAGCGCGTCCGGGGTGTAGGCCCGGATGTTCAGGCCCCGCTCACGCCCCAGCGCCACGACGGCATCGCGCACCTTGAGATTCCAGAACAGTTCATCCCGCATGCGGGCATCCATCGGTGTGCCGCCATGGAGCCCCACTGTGGCGCCGGAGGTGCCGGCTCCCTCGATGGCCTGGGAGTCGGCATGGCCTGCCATCACCAAGATGGACACATCGGTCGGAAGCGGCCTGGTGCCTGTCCAGTGGGTGCGAAGCGCCACCTGCTCACCAGTCAGCACGTCGGTGTCGGGGCTTTCCGGTGCTCGGGCTGCCGTCGACAAACCAAGGTTGGCAAGGGCCACAAGGCCAGCGGCCAGGGCCAGGCTCAGGTCACGGCGCACCATGAGGTGTCAGATCGGCGACGACAGCAGGGAGCCGTCGCTGGCCAGCTCGAGCGGACCGGCCAGGTCCAGTTCCAGGGCAATGAGTTCATCGCGATGCGCCCGCAACCGGATCGTGCTGCCGCCGCTCTCATCGGAGCTCATCAGCCGGATCTCCAGACCCTCCTGCCGCAGCGCCCGGCGTCGATAGAGGAGCCCCGCGAGCGGACCGAGCAGGGCGAGCAGCAGGGGCCACCAGCCCAAGCTCGGCTGGAGCTGGCGCAGCACCAGGCCCAGGCAACCAGCACCGATCGTGCCCAGGAGAGAGAGCAGCAGGGCGAGCGGCGCACTCGCCGCCACCGTGGCCTGGTATCGCAACACCTGGCGTTCGGCATCGCCGCCCCGCTGCACCCAGCCGCGTTGCTCCAGCCATTGGCTGAGGCCTTCGAGCACTTCCAGGGCCGGCCGCGGTGATTGCACGTCGACCACTGTGGTTCGGTCCTTGCTGGCAGCCCTGAGGAAAAACACCAGACCGATGGCCAGCAGCAGGGTCAACAGCAGGGTGGAGATCTGGAAGGAGGGCATCCGCTGATGGAACCGCGCTGGTTTGGTCCGTTCTAGTGCGCCACGGGCCGGTCGGTTTCGGCGAGATGGTCGATCAGCCAGCGACGCCATGGGGTCATCAAGCGTTCCGCCGGTTCGCGCGCTTCATGTTGCAGATGGAGCATGCTGCGGGGCCGTCCACGGCTCGGGCAGCGTTTGCTGTAGTGGCCGAGCATGCCCTGACCATCGAGAAAGGCGAGGGCCTGGTGCAGCACCGTTTCCGAGAGTCGCAGCTCCGGGTGTTCGTGCTGGAGGCGCTGCAACAGTCCTGAGGGGTAGCTGTCCTGGCGGAGGAGGCAGTCGAGCACCCAGCACACGGCCAGTTCCAGGTCGAGGAAGCGCGGCGGTGGCTGGTGAAAGTAATGCTCGATATCGGCCAGGCAGGCGCGGGAGGCTTTGCGATGGGTCTGCACGACGACGCGAATCATTCGTCTCATTCTGCTCTAACCCGATCTCACTCTGATTTTCAAGTGTGTAGTGGAAAGTCGCGCCATCGAGCGCGTCAGAGTGGGTGTGATCCAGCATCTCTCTTCGTGCACCCCATGGCTGACAGCACCGAACCCAGGGATTTCGCCGTTTTTGATGGCGATCTGGATGCCGCCTGGGCCGATCGTTACGCCAAGGCCAGCCGCCTGGCGGTTGACACCGAAGCGATGGGCCTGGTGCACGGTCGGGATCGCCTCTGTCTGGTGCAACTCTGCGATGGCAACGACAACGTGTCGTGTGTGCGCATCGCTCTCGGTCAGAGCGAGGCACCTCGCCTGAAGGCTCTGATGGAATCAGCGGCGGTGGAGAAGGTGTTCCATTTCGCCCGCTTTGATGTGGCTGCCCTCGCCAGTGGGCTGGGGATTGCCGTTGATCCGATCTTCTGCACCAAGGTGGCGTCGCGCCTGGCTCGCACCTACAGCCCCAAGCATGGTCTCAAGGAGGTGGTGCTCGAGTTGGTGGGCGTCGAGCTCGACAAGCAGGCCCAGAGCAGCGACTGGGGCCGGGTGGAGGAGCTCAGTGAGGCCCAGCTGGCCTATGCCGCCAACGATGCGCGTTATCTGTTGCCAGCGCGGGAGCGACTGGAGGTGATGTTGCGTCGGGAGGGTCGCTGGGAGCTCGCTCAGCGTTGTTTTCGATGCATTCCCGTGATGTCGGAGCTGGATCGTCTGCGCTTCGCGCAGACCTTCGAGCACTGATTCGAACACCGAGGAATCAGTCTTCGAGCATGAAATGCTCGTCTTCAGGGCTCGCCTCCAGCAGGGCATCGAGCCCGGAGCCACCCCCTTCCGATGGGGTGTCGCGTGCGTTCCGTGCTTCGGCCAGCAGTTGGCTCGCCATCGCTTTGCGGGCCTCCAGATCCCTCACCCCATCGCGGGCGGCAGCGAGTTCCACCCGTCGCCGTGCCGAGGCCTGACTGATGCTCAGGCAGCTGGCCAATTCAGCGCAGAGCCGGAGATAGTCATGGTCCTGAATCGCGGCCATGGCGTGCTGACGGAGACCCTTCAGTATCCGTGATCAGTTGTTGCTGGATCCGTTGGGCGAGGGCGGCGCTGCCGCCGGGCGGTCCCATGCGCTGCCGGCCGATGCGGCCCAGCTCCTCTCGCAGGCGTGCGCTCTCCAGGAGAGCGGCCAGGTGCTGGCGCAGGTCGGCCGCGTTCCGGCACGACCGCACCGCGCCGCCGAGCAGTCGGCTCTGTCGGGTGGCGAAGGCGCGGGTGAACTGGGGACCGGGTCCCGGCAGCGAGAGGCTTGGCACTCCCAGCCCCACCAGTTGCTCCGTGGCCGTGCCTGCGGTGGCCAGTCCCACTTCGGCCCAGCTGGCCCAGTCTTGAAAGCGCCCCCGTCCGAGCAGCAGCAACTGCACCCCGTTCACCCAGCAGGCGCTGGCCCCCAGGGCGTCGGCGGGGGGAGGGCAGGGGCGGTAGCCGAGGCGGCTGAGCAGGGCGGCCAGGGGTTGTTGTTCCGGCTGGGATCCCGTGGCCATCAGCAGGGCAATCGGCACCGTGCTCTGCCAGCCCTCCAGGGCTTGGAGCAGCCGTTCGGCATTGCGGAGCGCTTCCGGCATCCGGCTACCGCAGAGCAGCAGGATGCGCCGACAACGCTCCAGGGCTGCCGGCACAGGAGTCGAACGGAAGCCATCCATCATCGGATTGCCGGGGGCCTCGGCCCTGACGCGATGGCGCCGCAGGCCTCGGGCTGTGATCCGGTCGCGCATCGCCACCAGGCGGCAACGGCGGCTGCGCATCAGGAGCCATTCCCATGGATCCCATTCACTGCCCTTGAGGCGGTGGTAGCGGTCGCTGGCGGAACGCCCGGGGCCGCTGCGCCAGGTGTAGTCGCTTTTCGGTGTTCCCACGAATCCGAAGGGGCGTCCCGACCCCCAGGCCATCAGCAAGGGCAGAAGATCCCCCACGGCCAGCACCGCATCCGTGCGCTTTCGCTCCCGACGCAGGCAGCGCCATTGGCGCCAGCTCAGCAGGGCCAGACCGGAGCTGAGATCAGCCAACAAGCCCCGCAGGCTCTGATTGCTGAAGCCGCCGCTCGGCAGAGCCGCAGGCGGACCCACCCGCTCGATCCAACCCGCTTGCTCGGCGGCTGTGAAGGTGGCTCCGGTGCCCACCATCGGCAGAACCCGCAGCCTCAGGCCTGGGCAGAGGCGATGCAGGGCTTCGATGATCCGCAGGGCGATCAGGTCTTCGCCATGGCCATTGCTCAGCACCAGCAGGGAACCGCTGCCCTGAGGGATCCCCACGCCCTCACTGATACGATCCGCTGATGGGAACCCAGCTTCCCGGATGGCGGCATGGCCAAGTGGTAAGGCAGAGGATTGCAAATCCTTTATCCCCAGTTCGAATCTGGGTGCCGCCTTTCGTCCGATTGCATCAGAAGCTTTCTCTGTCGGTGGGCTGAGGAACGATCGCTGCTGCACCGCGGGCCTGGGCAAAAGGGAAGGACAGGCGGGTCTCCGGATTGAGCCCGTTGAATCCTGTCAGATGCATCGCTGCCGCTGTGCCCTCGATCAGAGCGCGGCCACAGCGCGCAGCATGGCACCGTCCTGGAGCTGGGCTTCGCATTGAAGCTTGCCCCGCTGGATCTGGCAGCTGCCCTGCACAGGCCAGGCCTGCGGCACCCCCATGGCCAAACCGATTGGATCGACCCGTCCTTCCGACGCACTCGAGACCTGCCCGCGCCACTCGCTCGCGCTCAGCTGACAGCGCCCGCCTTCGCAGTGCAGTGGGATGGTCTTGGCGGGGCCGATCACCACGAAGGTGAGTTGGTGGTTGGTGGTGTCGTCCGGGCCGGAGCCGGTGAAGCGGAGGCTCAGCACGGAGGGGCCGCGGCGGGTCAGTTCCACCAGGCCGCAAGGCCCCTCGTGTCCTTCGGAAAGGGTGTAGCGACAGGTTGAGCTGAATGTTTTGAACCGACCCACCGCCGATAACGGTTGGGCCGCAGCGGCGCCGGGTGCGATCAGGCTGATGGCGAGAACGACCAGGGGCAGCAGCCGATCAATACTCACTGTCGGCGACGCACATGCCAAGGCAACGAATTCCATTCTCCGCCGTGCGGCGGCAGTGCCGGCAGAGGATGGTCGCGTTGGCGCCGCGATCGTCCTGGCGATCCTCCGGATGGCCAGCCGCTGCCGGGCTGGCGGTGGTGGTGGTGGCGTCGGAGGTCATGGCGGGTTCCGCATCGATGGCGATCACAGCACAAAACGCGATCATGGCGTTCAGCGGCGGTGGCTGGGTGACGGGAATCGGTTTCGGAACCTGGGCCTGGGGGAATCAATTGCTCTGGGGCTACCAGCCAGACCGGGACGACCCCTTGCTGGTGGAAACCCTGCAGGTGGCCATCGCGTCAGGGCTGTCGCTGGTGGATACGGCCGATTCCTATGGCACCGGCCGCCTCAACGGTCGCAGCGAGTTCTTGCTGGGTCAGGGGCTGGATGGTCTGTCTGCTGAGGAACGCTCCCGCCTCACCGTGGCCACCAAACTGGCTCCCTTCCCCTGGCGACTCGGGCGTCGCGGCTTTGCGCGGGCGTTTCAGGCCAGCCGCGAGCGTCTGCGGGGCCATCTCGATCGGGTGCAGTTGCACTGGAGCACGGCCCGTTATGCCCCCTGGCAGGAGGGGCCGCTGCTGGAGGGACTCGCCGATCTGGTGGAGATGGGCCAGGTGGCAGAACTCGGAATCTCCAATGTGGGGCCGCGGCGACTGCGTCAGATTCATGCCTGTCTGCAGCGTCGCGGCGTCCGCATCTGCAGCGTGCAGGTGCAGATGTCTCTGCTCGCTCCGGAGCCGATCGCCGCTGCCGGTGTGGCGGCGGTGTGTCGGGAACTCGGCATTGCCCTGCTGGCCTACAGCCCTCTGGCACTCGGGGTGCTGACGCTGCCCCCAGGGGCAGCGATTCCGGCCTGCACGCGCCTGCGCCAGGGCTTGTTTCGCCGCCTCCTTCCCGGTACGGAGGCACTGCGGCAAAGCATGGCCGCGATCGCGGCGGCCCATGGGGTCAGCCAGGCGCAGGTTGCACTCAATTGGTGCCGTTCCCACGGCGCGATGCCCTTGCCCGGTGTCCGTCGCCCGGACCAGGCCAGCGATGTGGCTGCGGCGTTGACCTGGCAGCTGAGCGATCAGGAGCGCGCCAGCCTGGATGAGCTCGCCCTCAGCTGCCCGGTTCGCATGCCCGCTAATCCGTTTCAGAGCGCCTGATCGACGGGCTCCTCGGGGTCGGGGCTCACAACCACCGGCAGGCTGGCGCGCACCGGTTGCAGTGGCACCACGTTGGTGGCGGAAGACGGCTCCGGTGCAGGCGGCTCCTCGGCAGGACGCGATTGTTCACAGGCTGCGAGCGCTTCCTGGAGCAAGGAATCAAAGGTGGCGCCGGGCAGACGGTGCCGGGCGATTTCTAGAAACGTGCGGGGCAGGGATTCCGATGCCGCATTGCGGATGGCCGGATTGTTGCGGCGCTGCTCCTGTTCGTCGTGAATCGCCCGAAGGAATCGATGGGTGACGTCCCGTTTGGTGCAGGCTTTGATCAAGGTGTCGCGATCCCCAGCATCGAGGGAGAGATCGCTCTCCAGTTCGCCGATACGGCGCTCAAGGCTGCCGAGCACTTCCTCCGCTTCTTTGCCGATCTGGGTGAGCTGTCCATCGGAAAGATGGGGGATATCGACCACGAACACCTTGCCGTGATCCTTGAGAGCCAGATACGTGGGCCGAGGACCGTGGCGATGCAGGGTTGAGCGTTCGTGGGTCTGGACGATTGGACGTCGGGGGGGCACAGGACCCGCTGACGAGCGGCGTCGGGTGATCCGCTGGGGTTGATCGAAAGGCATGACTGGATACGGGAATGTGACGGCACCGCGATCGACAACCGGATCGATCCGCTTATGGAAAGCGTAGGGATCTCAGGACCTGATGTGTCCTGGATTACGGAGGATGTTGAAGTCTGACGCATTACGCCGGGAGCCCCAGCACCGGTTCCTTGGCGTGGGGCGCGGCCGGCACGATCTCGCCGATCAGCCAGGCGGGCAGACCCTGCCGCTCGCTGATGGCGATGGCCCGTTCGGCATCGGCCTCAGGAAGGATCAGGCCATAGCCAATGCCCAGGTTGAAGGTGTGCCAGAGGTCCCGCTCCGGGATTTCTCCGTGCTCCTGCAGCCACTGGAACAGTTCGGGCCGAGGCCAGCTGGCGGGATTCACCTTGGCCTTGCACCCGGCGGGCAGGCCCCTGGGCAGGTTTTCGGGGAGTCCGCCGCCGGTGATGTGGGCCATGCTGTGGATGGCTACGCCCTCTCGCACCAGGCTGCTCACCAGTTCGCCATACAGGGTGGTGGGGGTTAGCAGCGCCTCGATCAGGGGGTGGTTTGCGGTGCCGAAGCGGGTCGAGGCATCGGCACCACTGGTCTGGAGCACCCGGCGCACCAGGCTGAAGCCGTTGCTGTGCACACCGCTGCTGGCGATGCCCACGATCTTGTCGCCGATGGCGACAGCGCGGCCATCGATCATGGCGTCTTCTTCCACCACGGCCACACAGAAGCCAGCGAGGTCATAGCGGCCGGCGGGGTAAAACCCCGGCATTTCGGCGGTTTCACCTCCCAGAAGGGCGCAGCCGCTGCGGCGGCAGCCCTCGGCGATTCCCTCCACCACCGTGGCCATGCAGTCGGGGCTGAGGGCGCCGGTGGCCATGTAATCGAGAAAAAAGAGTGGTGCGGCTCCACAGGTGATCACGTCGTTGACGCACATCGCCACCAGGTCGATGCCCACGTTGTGATGGCCTGCATGGTCCTGCGCCAGCTCAAGCTTCGTGCCGACCCCATCCGTGCCGGACACCAGCAGAGGACGACGCATCCCGGCCGGTAACCGGATCACCCCCCCGAAACCACCGAGGCCGCCGATCACCTCCGGCCGGAATGTGGCTTCCACGCTGGATCGAATCCTGTCTACGAAGGCCCGTCCGGCTTCCACGTCGACACCAGCGCTTTTGTAATCCATCGATCGGTTGCGGGCGACGTGCCCACGGCAATTGTCATTGATCCTCTCGCTTCATCGCGCACGTCGCCTCACTGGGTCCAGCTGGACCAACGTCCACTCCAATGATCAGTCGGGGTTGTGCGTTGCATAAGCACGCCTAATTGCCTTGTCGCTCTGGTGTCGTCGCAATCCCCTGTCGCAGCTGGTCATCTGGACGATCGGCTCTCCAGATCAGGCCCAGAGCTTGGCTTGGGCTCCGGGGTGTCGCGCTGTGGGGAATCTCCTTACTGTCAACTCGTTCTTTGGGTGCTCAGGTTGCCACTTCGGAGTCCTGCGCGGGTCGCGTGATTCCACTACGGGTGTCAACCGACCGGCATGCGATCACCGTTCATTCCCTTTCTTGTTGCAGGCCTCGCCACAGCGGGCGCAGTGGTGTTGCCCGTGTTGGCACGCGAGCTCGAACCTGAGTCGGTGCGCGAGTCTGTTGATCTGGCGCTCAATTCGGCTATCGAATACGAAGCGCTGCCCGCAGAGTCTCTGCCCTCTGAATCACGGCCTTCGGAACGGCCTGCGGCTGAACCCGTCCCCGTTCCGGTTAAGGCCGAGCCTCCCAAGCCCCCCGCTCCTGCGGTGGTGTCCGTGAGCACCGGACAGGCAAGCTGGTATGGCCCTGGTTTTTTCGGGAACCGCACCGCCAACGGGGAAGTGTTCCGGCCTGGCACTCTCACCGCTGCGCACCGCACCTTGCCCTTTGGCACGAAGGTTCGCGTCACCAATCTGTGGAACGGTCGCTCGGCTGTGGTGCGGATCAACGATCGTGGACCGTTTCACGGTGCGCGTGTGATCGATCTGGCCCATGGCGCTGCCAGTCAGCTCGGACTGATGGTCAGTGGTGTAGCCGAAGTGAAACTTGAGGTGCTCCGCTGAGCCTTCCCGTTCTCCTATCACTATCGGAGTTGAGGTCCTGGCGATCGGCAACCGGTCGCTCCGTGCATTTTGTGCCCACCATGGGTGCCCTCCATCAGGGCCACGCTCACTTGATTGAACGAGCTGGCCAGTTCGGGTCTGGCCCGGTGGATGTGCTGGTCAGCGTTTACGTCAATCCGCTCCAGTTCGGCCCTGGCGAAGACTTTGCCGACTACCCACGCGATATCGAAGCGGATGTGCGCCTGGCGGCCTCCGCTGGGGCCGCAGCGGTGTGGTGTCCCGATGATGGACAGATTTACCCTGGCGGTGTGGCAGAGACTTTCGGCGTTCAGGTGCCTGCGTCCCTCAAGGGCCATCTCTGTGGGCCGGGGCGTCCTGGGCATTTTGATGGCGTCGCCACCGTGGTCTGCCGACTGCTGGCCTTGTGCCGGCCGCAGGGGCTGGTGCTCGGTGAGAAGGACTGGCAGCAGCTGATGATCCTGCGCCAGCTCGTGAAGAGCCTCGGCTTGCCAGTGCGCATCTTCGGCTGTCCGACGCAGCGCGATGCTGATCGACTGGCCTGCAGCTCGCGCAATCGTTATCTCACCCCAGCGGAACGGGAACGGGCGACGCGGCTTCCTTCACTGCTCAGAAGCACTGCCCACGCCGTGCGTGGGGGGCAGCAGGTGGATCCTGGGGCGATCCGCAGCGCGTTGGAAGCGGCGGATCTGACCGTCGAGTATGTAGAGATAGTGGATCCGATCCGCCTGCAGCCGACCCGATCGGATCAGCCCCTGCGTCTGCTGGCTGCGGCCGTGCGTTGCGGTCGAACCCGTTTGATTGATCACACCTTTCTGATGACCCGTTCGCCCATCGTTGCCATTGACGGCCCGGCAGGTGCCGGCAAGAGCACTGTGACCCGGGCCTTCGCCGAGCGTCTGGGTCTGCTGTATCTCGACACCGGCGCCATGTATCGGGCGGTGACCTGGTGGGTGCAACTCCAAGGGGTGAACCCTGGCGATGAGACAGCGGTGCGCCCTCTGCTTGAGGGGCTGGAGCTGGAACTGGATCCCCTGCAGCAGGGTGTGCAGCGGGTGCGGGTGAATGGTCGCGATGTGACCGAGGCCATCCGCGATCCGCAGGTCACC
>CALGVO010000065.1 GCA_937930135.1 uncultured Synechococcus sp.
GGCTGCAGTCGTGTGGCGCCATTGGCCATGTGGCTGGTGCTGATCGCCTTGTCGGCCGCCAGGAGATTGTCGATCTCGGCACTCACCAACGCGCCGTAGGGGATACAGAACGGTGTGCCCGTCCAGCGCCCGCCCCAGCGGCAGCTTTTCGGCGCCAAGGGCCAATCGGGCCCTGGATAATGGTGGTCATTGGCGTAGTTGCCCACTGCGATGGATTGCAGCGCACCGGCTGGATCGCGTGGCAAGGCAGCGCAGGAGGCCCCCTCACCAAGCGGCAGCAGATCCTGCTCGATCACCGTGGCGCGTCCCACCATGCGGCGCCCCTCACGCCAGTAGGGCATGGCCGCCAGCCAAGGGGCCGGGCTGCCGGAGTCAGCAGGGAAGGCGTGGCCAAGCTGCAGCCAGCCGCCACTCGCTTCCTTCAGGGCTTCGGCAAAGCGCAGGCTGTGGGCCTGCATCTCGTGAAACAGCTCCGCTTCCTGCTGTGGATTCCCCGCAAAGGCCCGGTCCAGGCCCCAGTGCCAGTCGTTGCCGTGAAGGGGCCAGTTGAGCATCACCAGCCCACCAGGCAGGCGGCCATAGGTGAGGGTGCGCTCCAGGCCGAAGGCCTCACAGGCGCGTTCAAACGGAGCCGGCAGCTGGGGGCAAGCGGCGGGATCGATGCCGCGAACTGGATCCTCCTCCAGGTGCTCACTCTGCAATTGCCCCATCACCACCCAGGTGGGGGATTGCACCGGTTGCTCCTTGAACAACGCCTCTGTGCGGATCCGCTCAGCGCTGGGGGCACTCGGCTCTCCCCACTGCTCCTTGGCTTCCCAGCCGAAGCGAAAGGGTGCCTCGGCCAGGGGGAGCAGATCGCCGCGATCGCTGCCATCGATCACCACCAGGCAGCCAAGCCGGCGTTGCTCTCCGTTGGCTTCAACGCGCACCGCCGTGATCAGCGACCCATGCCGCTCCACCTCCAGCAACCGGCATCCCGGCCACCAGAGCAGCTTGGGCTCGGCCGCCACCCAGCTCTGCAGGATCTGCTCGGCTGTGGTGGGCCGGTAGCCGAAACAGCTCACCCAGTTGTGATCGAGCCCCTCAGGCTCACGCCGCTCCAGCTCCCGCAGGAAGGCACCCCACAGGCCCGTCTGCCAGGGGGTGAGCTCGTTGCCATCGGGGCAACACACGCCTGCGGCGCTCACCATCCCGCCGAGCCAGCTGCCAGGGGTGAGCAGCAGAGTGGAGGCGCCTCCACGAGCTGCCTGGATCGCTGCCGCCACTCCGCCGGTGCCGCCGCCCCACACGAGCACATCGACTGAGTCGAGGGAGGCGCTCATGCCTGGGCGGAGTCTTTGCGGCAGATCCGCAGTTGTTGCTCTTCCGGGAGATGGCCGAGGCAGCGGAAACGAAGACCCACCAGTTGGTCGTAGAGAGGATTCAGTTTGCACATGGGCGGGATGTGCACCAGCTTGTGGCCGAACAGCACAATGTCGCGTTCAAACGGGCACTGGGCCGGGATCAGGTTCACGATGAAGCCCGCCACCCGCGGATCACTGGGATCGAGATCATCGAGCCAATGCTTGAGCGGCTCCAGGGGTTGCCAGTCATCCTCGCTGAGGTGGTCGTTGCAGGGTTTGAGACCCGCCAGCGGGGCCTGATCACAACCCAGTAAGTCGGCCCAGTGCTGCAGCAGATCAAGTTCGGAGCGGCTGAGATGGCCATCGGCGAGGGCCACCACCACAGCGGTGCGCAGAAACTGCTCGGCCACGGTGGGATCCGCCGCCAGAAGCCGCGCCAGTTCACCGTCGTCCACCGGCTCCATCGCCTCCCAATCGAGCGCTGATTCCGGCAGCGTTTCCGAGAGGTGTTCGGCAAGCATGCGCCGCTCCTCCGCATCGAAATCGCCATCGGCCAGGGCCAGTTGATGCAGGGCTGCAAGCCAGACCTGGAGGGAGGGATCGAGCGGCTCAGGGGAGGCCATGGGAGACGATCACAGTGGAAGGTGCAGCGAAGAGCGGTCGTTAGGATCCAGCGCCATGCCTGGGGCCGGGAGCGACCGCCGAAGCGATGACCTACAGCCTCACAACGCCGCTCTATTACGTCAACGACCGGCCTCACCTCGGCAGCACCTACACCACGATCGCCTGCGATGCCCTGGCCCGCTTTCAGCGGCTCGAGGGGGAAACGGTGCTGTTCGTGACGGGCGTGGATGAACACGGCCTGAAAATTCAACGCACCGCAGCGGACCAGGGGATCGCCCCCCGCGAGCACTGCGATCGGATCACGGCCCGGTATCTGGAGGCCTGGCGGCAGTGGGGCATCAGCAACGACCGCTTCGTGCGCACCACCGAGCCGCGCCATCGCCCCCTGGTGCAAGCCTTCTTTCAGCGTTGTGAAGCGGCCGGCGATATCCGCAGCGGCCGCCAGACCGGCTGGTATTGCGTCGGTTGCGAGGAATTCAAAGATGAACCTGCTGAGGCCAAGGAGCCCTGCTGCCCCTTGCACCAGAAGCCGTTGGAATGGCGCGATGAGGAGAACCTCTTTTTCTGCCTCTCCCATTTCCAGGAGCGGATCGAAGCGCTGATCAACCAACCGGGCTTCATCGCTCCCGCCAGCCGCCGCAAGGAGATTCAGAATTTTGTGGCGGGCGGTCTGCGCGATTTCTCGATTTCCCGCGTCAATGTGGCGTGGGGATTGCCCGTGCCCGGCCACGAGGGCCACACCTTTTATGTGTGGTTTGATGCCCTTCTCGGTTATCTCACCGCCTTGCTCAATGACGGTGGCGACGTTGATCTCGACCGATTGGGCGCAGCGGGCTGGCCTGCCGATGTGCAGGTGATCGGCAAAGATATCCTGCGCTTTCACGCCGTGTATTGGCCGGCAATGTTGATGTCGGCCGGATTGCCCGTTCCCAAACGGGTGTTTGGCCATGGTTTTCTCACCCGAGAAGGCCAGAAGATGGGTAAATCGCTGGGCAATGTGCTCGATCCGGAGGTGTTGCTGGAGCGCTGCGGCGCTGATGCTGTGCGTTGGTATCTGCTGCGCGACATTCAATTCGGCGACGACGGTGACTTTCAGCAGCAACGCTTCACCGATCTGGTGAACAACGATCTGGCCAACACGATCGGCAATCTGCTCAACCGCACCGCTTCGATGGCGCGCAAATGGTTCAACGACGCCGTGCCGCCAATCGATTCCAGCGCTGCTGCGGGGCATGCGCTTCAGGCCGACGCGGAACAGACGATCGAAAGGGTGCGGCAGGCGATGCCCGAGTTGCGCTTCCAGCAGGCCTGTGAGGCGATTCTTTCCCTGGCGATCCAGGCCAACGGTTATCTCAATGAGCAAGCCCCCTGGAGCCGGATGAAGCAACCCGGCAATGAGGCGAGCGTGGCCAGTGATCTCTACGCCGTGCTCGAGTGCTGCCGGCTGGTGGGCCTGTTGCTTCAGCCCCTGGTGCCAGACCTGAGCCAGCGGATCCTCGACCAACTCGGTGAAGCGCCTGCCGTTTCCACCTGGAAGGAGCGGTTGATCTGGGGCAAGCTGAACGCCGGTTCTCCACTGCCCCAGCCCCAACCGGTGATGGCCCGCCTCGAACTCGACGCTCCTCTTTGATGCACCCCATCCCTGGGCGAGTTCTTGCGGGGGGGTTGCTGGCCCTGCCCCTGGTCCTCAGCGGTTGTCAGTCCTCACCCGACACCACCACGCCGGAGGCGCCGCCGTTCGTGTTCCGCTCCCTGGACCTGCGCCAGAACAAGGCGAATGGGCAGCGCGATTGGGATCTCACCAGCCCGGAGGCCCGTTACAACGTGAGGCAGCGCCTGGTGCGAGCTCGCAATCCTGCTGGGGTTTTGTATCGCAACAACCGCCCAGCTTTTGCAATCCGTGCCCAGTCGGCGATGGTGTTCAACGA
>CALGVO010000066.1 GCA_937930135.1 uncultured Synechococcus sp.
CATTCATTCATTCAGTTTACTTGTTTTTGGCGATTTCGCCAAGAAGCTTAGGATCTGTCAAATATCTGCAAAAAGCATCCATCCCTTATGTGGGACGCCCTGAGATGGGGTCTTGGCGGTGGCACTGCGCTGGCTAGAAGCTCATCGGGCCTACCGGCTATTCCCCTTCAGATTGTTCCCATGGTGATGTCGTCCTCTCCCCAAGCGTCGTCCGTGCGACTTGGTTTTCGTTCCAGTCAGCGGATCACGGTTACTCTTCCCTATGCGATTGCCCATGACCTGATGCAGCGCAGCATTCATGAGGGGCGTTCGCTCAGCAATCTGGCAGCCTTTCTCCTCGAGGCCTCGTTGCAGCCCACTGGTTCTTGTTATTCCGCAGGTTACCCCGGCCTCTCAGCCAAAACTCAGTGAAGCTCGGCATCACGATGCTCTCAGCTGTCTCATCAAGTGAGACAGCTTTCTTAGGCTTGGGCTGAGGGCGAGAGAAGTCGATCATGACGCAACTCATTGCATCCACTGGTGTTCACAGTGTCCAAGAATCGGAGCGCCTCCGAGAGGTGCAGCGGTTGGATCGTTCCGGCCTGGAGCAAGATCCTGCTCTTTCCCTCCTGGTGTCGTTAGCCAGCAGTTGCCTGGAAACGCCGATGGCGATGGTGTCGATCGTGGACGCCGAGCACCAGCGCCCCTTGGTGGGTCATGGTTGTGATCTGGAGGCGATTCCCCGTGATCTCTCCTTCTGCAGTCAGGCCATCGCCTCCGAGGGCGAGCTGTTTGTCGTTCCTGATGCGCGGCGGGATCCCGGGTTTCGAGACAATCCCCTGGTGCGTGGTGATCCGGGCCTTCGTTTTTACGCTGCGGCTGTGCTGACGGGACCCCATGGCGCAAGGCTCGGCACCCTCTGTGTTGCCGATCCTCGCCATCCCCACCATCCGGGAGAACGCCAACGGCAGCAGTTGCGTTGGTTGGCTGATCTGGTGGTTCTGGAATTGCAACGCCATGAGCTGCACCATCGCTGTCCGGTCACCGGCTTACCCACCCTGCATCAGTTGCTTCGGGTGGGGCGGAAGGAATGGCAGGCGGCCACAGAACACGCTCAGCCGCTGGCACTGCTGTTGTTGGATTGCAACAACTTCCGTGCCGTTAACCGCTGTTGCGGGCACGAACAGGGCGATCACTTCCTGCATGATGTGGGAGAAGCGTTGGCTGAGCATGCCAGGCCCGAGGATTTTCCTGCTCACATGCAGGCCGACCGCTTTGCTCTCTTGCTTCCCCTCATGGACGTGGAGCAGGGCGTCACGCTGGCGCGGGAGCTGCAGAGCAAGCTGGCAGAGATGGAGTTGGCTTCCGCACCTCCCGGTTATGTGATGAATCCGGTGATCGGCCTTGCTCTCACCCATCCGGCTGATCGCAGTTTTGATGATCTGGTGCATCGCTCCGAGCAGGCGTTGGATCTGGCTCGCCTGCAGGGCCATGGCGCTCTTGTGGAGCTGCGTGAGGGCACGGCCCTGCAAGCGGCGAATCACACCTCCGGTCGTTGGTGAGTTGGCTCCCCTCCCTTCCAGAGCTGTTCCAGGGAGGCCCGAATGAAGACTCGATCGGCCATCGCCTTCAGCCAGGCTTCCGCCTCCGGATCTCGTTGGTCAAACCAGGCGATCAGTTTGTTGAGCTCGTCGTCTTGATGTTGCTTTGACATGAGTGAATGGTCGGTCACTTGTCATGATCGGTGCCATTGCTTCCCATCACGTCACCTGCCGCCAAAGTGCATCGTCATGACGGCATGATGCCGGTCAAGAGCTGGAGCTGCTGTTGCACTTGATTTCTCATGCTGACTTGATAGGTGATGAAATGTTCATTGAGCATCAGTAGCCAGAGGTATTCATCCAGGATCAATGGATGCTGAACGGCGATCTGCCATAAGCGCTTCCAGAACAGCCAGCGTGTCTTGCGCAGAACCCCCTGGCGCCAACAGAGAACCGTGATCCCCCGGAGCAAGCCTGCGCTCTGATTCCATCGCCAATGTTGGTCCGGTTCGTGGCCGATCCGATGTCGTCCGGCATCAAGCCTGCAGCAATAACGAAACACCCGCTCCAGATAGGAGTGTGGGTCGTAGAGCGTGGCGAAGGCCTGTAGGAACTCTTCGGCGATCTCCGGCATCGGGCGCTGTGGTTGAAAGTTGAGCAGATGGGTTTGAAC
>CALGVO010000067.1 GCA_937930135.1 uncultured Synechococcus sp.
GAGGGGATTTCGGCGGCCGGTGCCTCGGCCGCATCCCGTCGCTACACCGCGCTTGCCGATGCTGAGTTGTTGCTCTACGGCCCCGGCCACCGGCCCCGCTGGTCCCTGCCGCCTCTGCCGGCTGGGGTGAGCCCGGCGCTGATCAGCTGGGTCGCAGCTCAGGCGCTCGGCCTGAGGCCCCAGGTGGCAGCGGTTGGTCTGCAGCAGCAGCCCCCCTTCCCCCATCTGCGCCTGGAGTCCTGCGACTGCGGACCCGCCGCCTGTCTGAGCAGCGGACGGGCGATGGCTCCCGATCGGGTGGAACGGCTCTGGCAGAGGGGGGTGCGCCTTGGCCGCTCCCTGCGCCGGCCGCTGGTGCTCGCCGAATGCGTTCCCGGCGGGACGAGCACCGCCCAGGCGGCTCTCACCGCCCTCGGCCTTCCCGTCGCCGATCTGGTGAGTGGCAGTGCGCTGCACCCGCCCATGCAGCTGAAGCGGCGCTTGGTGGAAGCTGGTCTGCAACGGGCTGCCCTGGGGACTGATCCTTCGCCTCAGGCCATTCTGGCCGCCGTTGGTGATCCCTTTCAGGCGGTGGCCACGGGCTTGCTGCTGGGGGCGATGGAGAGTGGCCAACCGGTCATGCTGGCCGGTGGCAGTCAGATGCTGGCGGTTCTCGCCCTGGCCCTGCGGGGCCTCCCCAGGGCCGACAGGTCCGCTCTGACGTCTGTGGTCACCCTGGGCACCACGGCCTGGTTGGCGGCAGAGTCCTTGGCCGGTCGGCCGGCCCTTGCTGATCTGTTGGCCCGCCTCGAAAGGGCTCTGGCGGTGGAGATCCTGGCCCTGCATAGCGGCCTTCGCTTCCATGACAGTCGCCATCAGGCTCTGCGCGATTACGAACGCGGCTATGTGAAGGAGGGCGTTGGTGCCGGTGCTCTCGCTCTGCTGGCCCAGTTGAGAGGTTGCAGCCTGGAGTTGCTGCGTCGTGACTGCGACCAGGCCTTGGATGCACTGCAACGCCTGTAAGGTCTGGCCATGAGCAGGTTGCACCACACCGAGCGGGCCGGGCTGGGGCGTCGTGGTCTGCTGCAGCTCGGCCTGGCGGCAGGACTGGGGCTGCTGGGGGGTTGTGCCCGCGGACCGGCGCAGCCCCTGCTCCAGGCAGCATCGGAAACGCTCCCCCCCCTGTGGCGGCGGCGTTTGCCACGCCCCTGGCGGTTTCAGCCCCTGGAGGCGAAGCCCGATTCCTTCAGGGCGGCCCTGCGGATCGACCCGTCGGCCGATCTGCTCGCCTGCGGTGATGGTTGGTTGACGGAGTTCATCGACGAGGCGCTTCAACCGGTGGATGCGGCACCCCTGCAGGGGCGTCTGGGAATCCAGGCTGGGCGTTTTCTTGAGGCTCTGGGGCCTGTGCGTGCCGCTCGGGTGCTGCCCGTTGGTGTCAGCCCCTGGGTGATGCTCTTCCGGGGCAGCGAGTGGCTTGGGCGCGCGGCCGAACAGGGTTGGGATGTGCTGCTCGATCCCGGCCTGCGCGGGCAGGTGGTGTTGCCGGCCAGCCCCAGGGTGGTGGTCGAGCTTGCCGATCATCTTGATCAGCCCCAGAGTCTTGGCAGGTTGCGCCGTGCCGCCCTCACTCTCGACGATCGCCAGGCGCTGAACTGGTTGTTGCAGGGGAAGGCGAGGGCGGCAGTGCTGCCGTTGCAGCGCTGTGCGCCCTCGCTTCGGCGCGATCCCCGCCTTCATGCCGTGCTTCCCCGCAGTGGGGCGCCCCTGCACTGGACGCTGCTGCTGCGGCCGGCGACCAGTCGTGAACCGCTGCCTCAGGCCTGGGTGGAGGCGGCCTGGCAGGCCCCCCTGCTCGGGCAGCTGTTGGCACGGGGATGGCGCCCCCCGTTGCCATCCCAGCAACTTCAGGTCCAGGCCAAGGCCATTCCCGGCAGTCTGCGGTCGCTCGTGCTGCCGCCGCAGCCGGTGTGGGAGCGCTGCTGGAGCCTGCCACCGCTCCAGGATGCTGCCCGTGTGCAGCTCAGCCGCCGTTGGCGCCAGACCGCTCCCTGAGGGCTGGCGCTCACCCCCACAGTCGGCGCCGGGGCGGCGCTGCCAGCAGGCGATGGGTGTCGGCCAGCAGCTCCGGGATCGGCAGGTCATGGGGGCAGCGGGGCAGGCAGTCGCCACAGCCTTGGCAGGCGCTGGCATCGCGCTGCTCCCACCAGTGCCCGGCTCGACCGATCAGGTTGTACCGCTCCTCGGTGAAGGCCTGCAGGTTGTGGCCGAGGCGAAGATTGCGCAGGCGCAGCAGCTCTGGGATCGGCACCTGGTTGGGGCAGGGCAGACAGGAGCGGCATTGGCCGCAGTGCTCCTCACCGAGTCGCTGCCGCCGGCGTTGCTCCAGGCGGGCCAGGGCGCTGCGTTCCGCCGGGTTGAGCGTGCCGCTGGCTTGAGCGAGGCGATGGGCAAGGTCAAGGTCCTGCGGTTGGGTGGCGCCGACGGTCAGGGTGGAAATGCCAGCCGCCAGCAGATAGCGATAGGCGAGTGTGAGCGGTGGGATGGGAGCGCAGTCCTCGCAGAGCGTCCGGCTCGGGTCCCATAGCCGCCCTCCCTTGTCAGACGGAGAGATCGCCAGCACGCCCATGCCTCGGGCCAGGGCGTCGTCGGCCAGATCCATGCGGCTCGGATCGAGCAGATGCAGGTGCAGATTGCAGAATTCGAACAGTCCGCTGGCGATCGCCTCGGCGATCAGGTCATGGGAGCCGTGGCTGCTGAATCCCACCTGCCCCACCAGGCCGGAGTCGCGTGCCCACTGGAGCAGTTGTCGCCCTTCGCCGTCCTGGGCCCACAGCAGGTGCTCCTGCCGGTTGATGCCGTGAACCGCCAGGTTCGGAAGATGGTGCAACCCCAGACGCTTCAGGCTCGCCTGCAGCTGGGAGCGCCCTTCGCTGAAGCTGACCCCCGGCAGGATCTTGCTGGTGACCACCCAGCCCCCGTCAGGCCTCAGGTCCTGCCGTTCGAGTCTGGCCAGGGCAGCGCCCAGGAAGGTTTCCGCCGGGCCATAGGCCGGGGCCGTCTCCAGATGGTTGATGCCGGCATCGAGTGCGGCCCGCACCACCGCATCCATCTGTGCCTGGGAGGCCAGGGCCCGCATCGTGCCGAGCGTGAACAGGCTCACGGCCGGTCCCCCCCGGCCGAAGGGCCGACGCTGGGCCCTCACGGGTCCAATGACTCGTTCGGGGCGGAGTCGTTGTCGGGGCGGCGCGATTCCAGATGACGCACGAGCGCAGCCGGACTCACTTGATCAAGGAAGCGTCGGAAGGCATCCTGTTCCTCGTGATCGGCATCGGCATCGACCGGGATCGAGGCTTCCGCCACCACTTCCTCCAGCATCCAGATGCCACTGCCGGTGCGCACCGCCAGCGCGATCGCGTCACTGGGTCGGGCATCGACTTCCACTCCACCGGTGGGCCCAGGCGGTTCTGAGGGTGTGACGGCCTGATTGGAGGCCAGTGGGCTGCGTTCAGCGCTGTTGCTGTCAGCTTCTTCGCTCGTCTCTGTCGAGGCTTCGAGGCGTAACACGGCTCGAAAGGTGTTGTCTTCAATCGCATGGATGATGACGCGCTTCAGCTCCAGGCCACCCGCCTCGAGCAGGGCCACCATCAGGTCATGGCTCAGAGGCCGGGGCGTTGGCTCCCCCTGGAGCCCGGCCATGATGTTGTGGGCCTGCGCCTGGTCGATCCAGATCGGCACCTGGCGCCGTCCGGCCGGATCCCGCAGCAGCACGATCGGACTGCGACTGGCCGCATCCAGGGCAATCCCGGCGACATGCATTTCGACCACTTTCACTCCTCCCCCTGGTTTGATTATGACCAGGTCAGCAGCCACAGGTTGAAAGGATGTTCACTGGGCTCGTGCAGGCTGTGGGCCGGTTGGAACGGCGTGGTTCCCAGCTGCTAGTGCAGGGATGCGCGCCGTTCGTCCCACTGCAGCTTGGCGATAGCGTCGCCGTTGATGGGGTGTGCCTGACGGTGGCCTCCCTTGTGGGGGATGGCTTTCTGGCCGATGTGAGCGAGGAGACGCTGGAGCGCACCACGCTCGGCCCCAAGGCGTTGCGTGGCGGGGCGGTCAATCTGGAACCTGCCCTGCGACTGTCTGATCGGCTCGGTGGCCATCTGGTCAGTGGCCATGTGGACGCCGCCGGCGAGGTGATAGCCATTGAGGCCCTGCCCCAGTCCTGGCGGCTGGAGTTGCGCTGGCGCGAGCCAGGCCATGAGCGCTACATCTGCGAGAAGGGCAGCATCGCCTTGGACGGCATCAGCCTCACCGTGGCCGGGTTGGCCGCGTCGGGGCGACAGTTCTGGATCGCTGTGATTCCCCACACCTGGCGGACCACCGCCTTGCACCACCTCAGGGTGGGCGATCGGGTCAATCTGGAGGTGGATGTGATCGCTCGCTACGCCGAGCGACTGTTGGCCACCGAGCCATCCCACGCCGATGGGAGCCAGGTGATCAGCTCCGAATGGTTGGCCCGTCAGGGCTGGAGCTGAGAAAGGATCGCAAACCCTGGTCTCCTGGAGCAAAGATCAATACCTTGCAGGGGTTGTTCATTCCGAACGTTTCGTGACCGGTGATGACCGCCCGGATTCCCTGGGCAGCTTCAAGGCCTTCGCCATTGCTGAAGGCATTCTTTTGATCGTTCTTGGCATTCTGGCTCTGGTGTTTCCCGTGGTGGCGTCCTTCTGGACCACGGGGGTGATTGCGGTGCTGTTCCTTGTGGGCGGTGTCGTTGGCTGGATCAGCAATCTGGCCCGTTCCGGCCGCATGGGGCGCTGGATCTGTTTCTGGCGTTTGGTGGTGTCCACCCTGTTCATCGTGGCCGGTGCTTCGATGATCGGCAATTTCCGCGATCCGGCTGAGGCCGCCGAACAGGTGGCCGCTTTCGCCCTGGCCATCGGCATCGTCTTCCTGGTTGAGGGCGTGGTGGCGTTCTTCACCGGTCTGGCG
>CALGVO010000068.1 GCA_937930135.1 uncultured Synechococcus sp.
CGCAGGGCAACGCCGTCAAAGACCCGGCGGCGATCCTGCGGGATGCCCTGCCCTTTGATCAGCCCGATCTGCGCGAGCTACAGCATCGTCTGGAGGGAACCAGCGATGACCTGCGCGCCAAGCGCTGGAGTGCCCTGTCCCGATCACTCAGCCGCAGCCAGGCCCTGCTCGCCACCCGGCGCCGGGTCATCCTCGAGGCCATTCCCGAACCGGAGCAGGCCAGCGCTGAGCACCTGCTCGACACCGTTTCAGAAGGCATCCACCAGCTCCAGGAGGAGGTGGAGGCCCAGGACAAAGCCGACTTTCTGCAAACCCGCCGCAGCACCCTGAATCGCATCGGCGACCTGGAGGCGATGCTGATGCAGGACGCGATCCCCGAGATCCCCTCCGAATTCGACGCCCTGCCCCGCCTGCTGGGGCGTGCCACCGTGAGGATCAACACCACCCAGGGAGCGATGACGGCCGTGGTGGATGGCTACAACGCCCCCCTGACAGCGGGCGCCTTCATCGATCTCTCCCTGAAAGGCTTCTACGACGGCCTTCCCTTCACACGGGCTGAGGATTTCTACATCCTGCAGACGGGTGATCCGGAAGGTCCGGAGATCGGCTACATCGATCCGAGCACCAAGCAGGAACGCCATGTGCCACTGGAAATCCGGGTGCCCGGAGAGCCGGAAACGTTCTACAACCAAACCTTCGAGGATGTGGGGCTCTATAAAGCGACGCCGACCCTTCCCTTCGCCACCCTGGGAACCCTGGGATGGGCTCATTCCGATCAGGCGCTTGATGACGGATCATCCCAGTTCTTCATGTTCCTGTATGAGGCCGAGCTCACCCCAGCCGGTCTGAATCTTGTGGATGGACGCAACGCCGCTTTCGGCTACGTGGTGGATGGCTTCGACGTGCTCGAAGAGCTCGGTGTGGATGACCGGGTGCTGACCATCACCGTGACGGACGGCGCCGATCGGCTGCAGGCCCACGCCTGACAGCATGGCCCTGCCTGAGACCGCGGCCATGACGGAATGCCTGCGCGATCTGGGAGAAGCGGAGCTGATCCGCCGCCTGTCGCGCTTTGCCCCTCCTGGCCAGTTCGATGACGACACGGCAGCCGTGCAGGGCGGCAACGACACCCTGCTGATCAATACCGATCTGCTCGTCGAGGGTGTTCACTTCAGCGACACCACCACCAGCCCACAAGATGTGGGTTGGCGGGCCGCCGCCGCGAACCTCTCCGATCTGGCTGCCAGCGGCGTGACCGAACCAGTGGGACTCACCGTGGGCCTGGTGGCACCAGCCCACACGCCATGGCGCTGGGTGGAAGGGGTCTATGAAGGACTCAGCGCAGCCCTGAGACGCCATGGCGGCTTTCTACTGGGGGGCGACTGCACCGGAGGACAGCAGCGCATGCTCGCGATCACCGCCCTGGGTCACTGCGGACCCCTGCGACTGCATCGCAACCAGGCACAGGCCGGCGACTGGCTCGTGGTGAGTGGCCCCCATGGGCTCAGCAGGCTGGGGCTCGCCCTGTTGCGCGGAGAGGTCGACCTTCGCCACCACTCAGTCGATCGCCATCTCCATGCAGCGGCGATCCTGCAGCATCAACGGCCTCAACCACGCTTCGCAGCACTCCGTGACCTCCTGGCCTGCAAGCCATTGGATCTGCCCTGGCGCGCAGCTGGTACAGACAGCAGTGACGGACTGCTGAGATCCGTGCAGGATCTTTGCCACAGCAGCGGCTGCAGCGCTGAACTGGATCCCACAACGCTGCCCCTGGCTCCAGGCTGGCCCCAGGAGCTGAACCGGGAGAGCTGGTGCCTCAACGGAGGGGAAGACTTCGAACTCGTGCTCAGCCTGCCGCAGGAGTGGGCCAAGCCATGGATCGCCCAGGCGCCGGGTCGGCAACGGATCGGCCGGATCACAACCAACGCCAACGCAGGCATCCACTGGAGTGACGGCCGAGGGAGTGTGTCAGCGGGCGGAGAATTTCAACATTTCCAGGCCTGATTCAAGGCTTGATTTCGGTCTTGAAACTGAAAAGCCCCCTGCTAGGAGGGGGCCACTGGTGCTGATGCTGACTCAGCTCACTTCCAGTTCTTGGCCACGATCTCGGCGAGATCAACCACACGCTGGCTGTAACCCCACTCATTGTCGTACCAGGAAAGGATCTTCACCTGGTCACCGCCCATCACCTTGGTGAGTTCAGCATCGACGATGGTGGATTCATCGGTGCCGGCATGGTCGGTGGACACCAGCGGCAGTTCGCAGAACTTGATGATGCCCTTGGCGGAGCCCTCAGATGCGGTCTTGAGAGCCGCATTCACTTCCTCCTTCGTGGTGTTCTTGCTCACGTTGAACACCATGTCCACCAAGGACACATTGGGGGTGGGAACGCGCAGGGCGAGACCATCGAGCTTGCCCTTCACCTCGGGATAGACCAACGCCACGGCCTTAGCGGCACCGGTGGTGGTGGGAACGATGTTCATCGCTGCAGCACGGGCACGACGCAGGTCGCGATGGCTGGCATCAAGAATGCGCTGGTCACCGGTGTAGCTGTGCACGGTCGTCATCGACCCCTTGACGATTCCGAACTCCTGGTCGATCACCTTCACAATCGGCGCCATGCAGTTGGTGGTGCAGCTGGCGTTGGAGAGGATGTTGAAATCCTCGTGGCGATACTGGTCTGCATTCACACCCACCACGAAAGTGCCCACGCCATCGCCCTTACCAGGAGCGGTGAGGATCACCTTCTTGGCACCGGCCTGGAGGTGCATGCTGGCCTTTTCATCGGTGTTGAAGACACCGGTGGATTCGATCACAAGATCGATGTCCCACTCCTTCCAGGGAAGATTGAGGGGGTTGCGGTCGGAGTAGCACCTGATCGTTTTGCCATTCACGATCAGGGTGTCGTCGGTGTAACCGATCTCAGCACCCTGAATCCGACCCAGCATGGTGTCGTAGGTGAGCAGGTGAGAATTGGTCTTGGGATCGGAGGTGTCGTTCAGACCCACCACCTCGATGTCGGTGTTGGCCCCACGGCTGATCCAGCAGCGCATGAAGTTGCGACCGATTCGGCCGAATCCATTAATCGCAACGCGCAGGGTCATGGCAAAAGCGGCGGACCGCAGTGGATGGTTTGGCCGCCGATCATACAGAAATCAATAGGATTCCCTTGTCCAAGGCCCAGCTGAAATCTCAGAAGACTCCGGGTGGGCTCCGAACCTGACAAGGGGTGGAGTGCTGACATGCGTGTCGAAGACAAGCTTTCTTCCGAGGACTGGCTTATCTTTCGAGCCCACGATCCAGCCCATTGGCCAGTTTGCTCACACGGCAGCAGCCCGTCCATTTCATCGGCATCGGCGGCATCGGCATGTCCGCGCTGGCGCTGATCCTGGCGGAACGCGGCTATCGGGTGAGTGGTTCGGAACCCAAGCGCACGCCGATCGTTCAGCGTCTGATCGACAAGGGCATCCAGGTGCTGGATTCCCAGGTGGCCAGCACCATCGACCATTTGATCGCTGCTGCGGCTTCCCCTCCTCTGGTGGTGGTCAGCACCGCCATCCCAGAGTCCAATCCCGAATTGGTTGCAGCTCGGGCCCGGGGGCTCAGCATCTGGCATCGCTCCGACATCCTCGCTGCCCTGATTGCGGAACAACCAGCCATCGCCGTGGCGGGCAGCCACGGCAAAACCACCACCAGCACGGTGGTCACCACGTTGCTGGCTGCTGCGGGAGAGGATCCCACCGCCGTGATCGGTGGCCTGGTGCCCTGTTACGGCAGCAATGGTCATGCCGGCAGCGGCCGCTACCTGGTGGCGGAAGCGGATGAATCGGATGGGTCCCTGGTGAAATTCCAGGCCGAGCTCGGAGTGCTCACCAACCTGGAGCTCGACCACACCGACCACTACAGCGGTCTCGATGACCTCGTGGCCACCCTGCAGCGCTTCGCCTCCGGCTGCGATCGGCTGCTGGCCAATCAAGACGACCCGATACTGCGGGAGCAGTTCCGGGCGACCGCCTGGTGGTCGGTGGAACGCTGCGAGGGTGTTGACTTCGCAGCCCTCCCGGTGCGCCTCGATGGCGATCGCACCATCGCCGACTTCTATGAAGGGGGTGCGCTGGTGGGCCGTATCACCCTGCCGCTGCCGGGCCTGCACAACCTCAGCAACGTGACCGGCGCCCTTGCCGCCTGTCGCCTGGCTGGGGTGGAGTTCAGCCGACTGCAACGCGGACTCGAGCAGTTGCAGGCACCGGGTCGCCGTTTCGATTTCCGCGGTGACTGGCAAGGGCGTCAGATCGTGGATGATTACGCCCACCATCCCAGCGAAGTGAGTGCCACCCTCACCATGGCGCGATTGATGGTGAGCAGTGGCCGCAGCCCCCTGCCCCGCCAGCCCCAACGGCTCACCGTGGTGTTCCAACCCCACCGCTACAGCCGCACCCAGGAATTCCTGCATCAGTTCGCCGCCGCTCTCACCGTGGCCGACCTGGTGTTGCTGGCACCCGTCTACAGCGCCGGTGAAGCACCGATCGCCGAAGTCAGCAGTCATGCCCTCGCAGGCTCCATGCGGCATCTGGCGCCGGAACAAGCCGTGCTGGTGGCCGACAGCATGGACGAGCTGACCGTTCTGGTGCAAGAGCACAGTCGCCCTGATGATCTGGTGCTGGCCATGGGGGCCGGTGATGTGAACAGCCTGTGGAAACGACTGACCGACGACAGCGTTTCCTCGCCCCAGCCCCAGCATTCCCCGTTGGCGGCCTGATGCAGCTGGTGGAGTCCGGCCTGCTTAAGCGTCAGGTCTCGCTCGCTGACTACACCACCTGGCGGGTGGGTGGCCCAGCCGAATGGCTGGCGGAACCCTCGAACGACGAGCAACTCGATGCCCTGCTCCAGTGGGCTCAGGACGAAGACCTCCCCTGCCGCGTGATCGGTGCTGGCTCCAACCTGTTGATCCACGATGACGGCCTGTCCGGACTGACGCTCTGCCTACGCAAACTGCAGGGCAGTGACCTCGATGCCGACAGCGGAGTGGTGAGCGCTTGGGCCGGTGAACCGATTCCGACGCTGGCGCGGCGAGCGGCTCGAGCCGGCCTGCACGGCCTGGAATGGGCTGTGGGCATTCCTGGCACCGTGGGAGGGGCTGCTGTGATGAACGCCGGAGCCCAAGGTGGCTGTACCGCCGAACGGCTGGTAGCTGTGGATGTGCTCAGTCTCGATGGTGACACCTGCGGAGCCAGGCTCAGGCTTGAGCACAACGACCTCGACTTCGACTATCGACACAGCCGACTGCAGAACGGCCACCATCTGGTGATCCGGGGTCACTTCCAGCTGGAACCAGGCCACGACCCGACAGCACTGACCCAGCGCACCAGCAGCAATCTCAGCCATCGCACCGGCACCCAGCCCTATCAGTGGCCAAGCTGCGGCAGTGTGTTCCGTAATCCGGAGCCGTTGAAAGCCGGACGACTGATCGAAGCGCTCGGGCTCAAAGGCCAGCGCATCGGTGATGCCCAGGTGTCGCCGATGCATGCCAATTTCATTGTGAACCTGGGCCACGCCACGGCCGAACAGATCAGCGACCTGATCGAACTGGTGCAGACCACCGTGACCAAACATCACGGCATCCATCTGCACCCTGAGGTGAAGCGACTCGGTTTCCCCGAAGGCACTCCGCTCTGACCGCGTAACCTGCCTGTTCTTCCCAACGCGTCATGGCAGGGTTCGGACTCCCCAATTTCGGTCAGCTCACGGAAGCCTTCCGGAAGGCCCAGCAGATCCAGCAGGACGCCCAGAAGCTCCAGGAAGAACTGGATGCCATGGAAATCGAGGGGAGCTCTGAGGATGGCAGGGCCAGCATCTGGCTCTCGGGCAATCAACAGCCCCTGCGGGTGCGTCTCGACCCCGCCTTGCTCGCCGAAGGCCAGGCCGCTGCTGAAGCCGCTGTGCTCGCCGCCCTGCAATCCGCCTACGAACGCTCCACAGGCACCATGAAAGAGCGCATGGAGGAGCTCACCGGTGGGCTCAACCTCAACCTCCCCGGGATGGGCGGCTGAGAGCCAGCAGGTCCTCCACTGCACGCCGGTAGACGGGGTAGCGATCCCAGTCGCGATCCACGCCACAACCGGGCTCATCCCGGTGGAGACAATCACGGAAACGGCAGGGGTGCTGGGCGATCCGGGCGCGCAATTCCGGAAACAGCACCTCCAGGTTGTGCGCATCGGCTGGCAACTCCGGACGGTTGAACCCGGGAGTGTCAGCGACCCGCGCTCCGGAAGCCAAGGGATGTAACTCCACGTGCCGGGTGGTGTGACGACCCCGTTGCAGGCGACCAGACACCGCTCCTATCCGAAGCTCGAGCTGTGGAATCAGGGCATTGAGCAAGGAACTCTTACCCACCCCCGAAGGCCCGCAGAGCACCGACAGCGGTTGGCAGGCCAGCTGAGAACGCAGCGTGTCCAAGCCCATGCCGGTCTGGCTCGACACCGGCAGCACGCCATAGCCCCAGGCCTGCAGACGCTGCACCAGCAAGCGCAACTGCTCCTCTGGGATCAGATCTGATTTGCTCAGCAGCACCTGCACCGCCAGTCCGGTCTGTTCTGCTGTGAGCAGAAACCGACTGGCCTGGTCGGGATCGAAAGCCGGTTGTTCCACCGCCAGCACCACCACCACCGCGGTGACGTTGGCCACCGGTGGTCGTGCCAACCAACTGCTGCGCGGTTCCACCGAGGCCACAACCGCCCGGGCCTGGCGCCGATCGATCGCCTCCACCCAGACGTGATCTCCCACATGCACCGCCGCACCCCGATGGGCAAGTCGGGTGCGCCGGGTGCAGAGAAGCCGCAGCCCCGACTCAACCCCCTCCAACTCCACCTCGAGGTAATTGGCCTGCAGCGCAACCACCACACCGGGCTGGCGCTCAGGCCGGTCCACGGGTCACCACAATCCGCAACCAATCCGCATCGGTGTGGAGCACCGAGACGGCGTGACCGTCCTGCTGCAGACCAGGAAGCACCATCGCCTCCGGCTCACCCCGGTCAAGCGTCACCTGCAGCTGAGCGCCGCAAGGAAGGGTCTCCAGGGCAAGGCGACAACGGATGAAATTCACAGGACAGGGCGTGCCGCGCAGATCAAGGCTCTGATCGGCCCCAGACGACTCCACGGTCAGCGTTGCCCGAACAACCGGGCGAAGAGGCCGCTCTTGTGGTGATGGTGCTGCTCACCGCGGGCTGAGTGGTGACCGGCCAGATCCTCAAGCAGACGCCGTTCGTCGTCATTGAGTCGGGTGGGCAGCTGCACCGTGACACTGATGCGTTGATTGCCGCGGGCCACCGGGTTGCCCAGTTTGGGAATTCCCTTGTTCTCGAGGGTGAGCACGGCATTGGGTTGGGTCCCTGCCGGAATCTCCAGATTGGCGGGCCCATCCACAGTTTCCACTTCGATCGTGTCGCCGAGAATCGCTTGCAGGTAGCTGACCTTCACCTCGGAGAGCACGGTGAGGCCATCCCGGCGAAGGCTGGGGTGGGATTTGACCGTGAGAAACACATACAGATCACCGGCAGGACCTCCCCGCGGGCCAGCATTGCCCTCACCGGCAACCCGCAGACGCGTGCCCGTGTCCACACCCGCAGGGATGTTGATCCGCAGCTTCTTGCGCACCTGCTGCACCCCCTGACCACCACAGGCGGTGCAGGGATCGGCGATCACCTGCCCGCTGCCGTTGCAGCTGGGGCACTCCGCCACCTGAGTGAAACTGCCGAAGGGGGTGCGGGTGGCCCGACGGACCTGGCCCACGCCACCACAGGTGGTGCAGGTGGTGGGTCCACTGCCGCTTTTGGCGCCGCTGCCATTGCAAGTTGAGCAGGTTTCGAGGTGGGGAATCCGGATCTCCCGCTCCTGCCCGAAGACAGCCTGCTCGAAATCAATCGTGAGGTCGTAACGCAGATCGTCGCCCTGCTGGGGCCCACGACGGCGCTGCCGGCCGCCGCCGCCGGCGCCCCCGAACCCACTGAAGAAGGTCTCGAACAGGTCGGCGAAGCCGCCCATGTCGCCCATATCGGGCATGCCGGCAGCACCACCGAGCCCCGCTTCCCCGAACTGGTCGTAGCGGGCACGGGTCTGGGGATCGCTGAGCACTTCGTAGGCCCGACCGATCTCCTTGAAACGATCCTCCGCACCGGGATCCTTGTTCACATCCGGGTGGTACTGGCGAGCCAGACGCCGATAGGCCCGCTTCAGCGTGTCGGCATCGGCATCTCTGTCGACGCCGAGCATGTCGTAATAATCGGCCATCAGCTCGTCATCCCTGCGTCACCCTAAGGGCCAACTTGGGCCCCCTCAGGCCTGGTCATGGTCGGGTTGTCCGCCCTCCGGCTCAGCGCTCTCGGCCGAGGCCTCCATCACCGGGGTTGCGTCGACCTGATCCTGAGGACCCGGACCCATCGACACCTTCACCATGGCGTGGCGAAGCACGCGGCCCTGCAAGTGGTAGCCGCGCTGAAGCTCCTCGATCACCACATCTTCGCCATGCTCATCACTCGGTTCGCGGAGCACCGCTTCATGCAGGGTCGGGTCGAAGTCCTGACCCACCACCCGCATCGGGGCAACGCCCAGCTGCTTGAGCACATCCACCAGCTGCTTGTAAAGACCCTGATAGCTGCGATGCAGCGACTGCGCCTCCTCGCTTTCAGGGTTGAGTTGCTGGCGCGCCCGTTCGAAGTTGTCGACCACCGGCAGGATCTCGCTCAGGGTGCTGCAGGTGATCTGAAGCTTGAGATCGTCCTGATCTCGGCTCTGGCGCTTGCGGAAGTTATCGAAATCGGCTGCTATGCGCATGTACTGACTGCGCAGCGTTTCGTGCTCTTCCCGCAGGGTGCTGTGCTCGCGCTCCAGCTGTTCCAACCGAGCCTCATTGTTCGCAGTGGATTGGTCAACGGGGGATTGATTCGCAGCGGCTTGGTCCGCGGCATCAGCGTTGACATCGGCAGGCTCGACGACCGACGCCCGGGCCTCGCCTTCAAGCGCCTCATCACGGACGGGCTCTTGCGCGGGGGAGGAAGGATCACCACTCATGCTGACCGAAAGCGGATTCACGTTTAAACATGTTGATGGGTGGAGCTCACCTCCCACAAGCGGCGGAAGCCCGCACCTGCCGCTCCAGACACTGCCCCGGAGTGACGCTTGACCGTCCACGCACCTGACACCGCTGCGCAGAACCCGTGGCATCAGCAGCGACTGGAGCTGGAGCTGCTGCTCCAGATTCCAGTGCCGGAGCGGCTTGATGCCGCCGCTGATGCGCAACTGCAGGAAGCGATGCGACGGAAGGATCTGACCCAACAACTCGAACCCCTCCTGGCCAGGCGTGACGACAGCAGCGACGCCCCAGCTCCATCCCTGCTCGATGGGTTCAACCCGGAGGGAGTTCTCGAGGAGGACCCCGACGAGAACGCTCGACTGGCAGGCCTGCACGAAGATCTGGAGCAGAGCCTGAGGGATTCCGAAACCTCACCGGTGGTGAATCTGGTGAACCGGATCCTGCTGCAGGCCCTGCAACTGGGTGCCAGCGACATTCATGTGGAGCCGCAGCAGGCAGGCCTGCAGGTGCGGTTCCGACAGGACGGCGTGTTGCAGAGCTACAGCGAACCGTTGCCGAGTCGGTTGGTGCCCGCCGTGACCTCCCGCTTCAAGATCATGGCCGACCTGGACATCGCCGAACGCCGCCAGGCACAGGACGGCCGCATCCGCAGGCGCTACCAGGAGCGCACAGTGGATTTCCGCGTCAACAGCCTGCCGAGCCGCTTCGGCGAAAAGATTGTGCTGCGCCTGCTCGACAGCTCCGCCACCCAGCTGGGGCTGGACACCTTGATCACCGACCCGGCGGCCCTGGAGCTGGTGCGCAATCTCGGCGCCAAACCCTTCGGGATGATCCTGGTGACCGGACCAACGGGCTCAGGAAAATCAACCACGCTGTATTCGCTGCTGGCGGAGCGCAACGACCCTGGCATCAACATCTCCACCGTTGAAGATCCGATCGAATACACCCTGCCGGGCATCACGCAGTGCCAGGTGAACCGCGACAAAGGCTTTGATTTCAGCACCGCCCTGCGCGCCTTCATGCGCCAGGACCCGGATGTGCTGCTGGTGGGGGAAACCCGTGATCTGGAGACCGCCAAGACAGCCATCGAAGCGGCGCTCACCGGTCACCTGGTGCTGACCACACTCCACTGCAACGATGCGCCGAGTGCCATCGCCCGCTTGAGCGAGATGGGGGTGGAACCGTTCATGGTCAGCGCCTCCCTGATCGGCATCGTGTCGCAACGCCTGTTGCGCAAGGTGTGCAACCACTGCTGTGAGAGCTACCAGCCCGATGCCAACGAACTGGGGCGGTTCGGACTGATGACCCACAGCGAAGCGGATGTGCGCTTTGTGCGCGCCCATCACCACGATGGCGATGGCCAGGCCTGTCCCCACTGCCAGGGCAGTGGTTATCGCGGCCGGGTGGGGGTCTATGAAGTGCTGCGGATGAATGAGGAGCTGGCGACGGCGGTGGCCCGTGGCGCCACCACCGACGTGATCCGGAGGCTCGCCCTGGAAAGCGGCATGACAACGCTGCTGGGCTACAGCCTGGAACTGGTGCGCCGCGGGCAGACCACCCTGGAGGAGGTGGGCCGGATGATTCTCACTGATGCCGGTCTGGAATCGGAACGCCGCGCCCGAGCCCTGCACAGCCTCACCTGCGAGGGCTGCGGTGGCGGACTGCAGGAAGGCTGGCTGGAATGTCCGTACTGTCTGACCCCACGTCAGTGAGGCGCCCGCCATGGATCTGATGATCGAAGACCTGATGGAGCAGCTGGTGCAGGGCAGCGGCAGCGACCTGCATCTGGCCAGCGGGCAGCCGCCCTACGGCCGCTTCAACGGACAGCTCCGCCCCCTCTCGGAAACGCCGCTCAGCGAAGAAAGCTGCAACCGGCTGATCTTTTCGATGCTCAACAACAGCCAGCGCAAGACCCTGGAACAAACCTGGGAGCTGGATTGCGCCTATGGCCTCAAGGGGGTGGCCCGCTTCCGCGTCAACGTGTATCGGCAGAAGGGGAGCTACGCCGCCTGCCTGCGGGCCCTGGGCAACACGATCCCCAGCATCGCCTCGCTGGAGCTGCCGCCGGTGGTGGTGGACACCTGCGCCCGACCGCGGGGCCTTGTGCTGGTGACCGGACCGACCGGATCAGGCAAAACCACCACCCTCGCCGCCCTGCTCGACCACATCAACCACAGCCGCAGCGAACACATCCTCACGATCGAAGACCCGATCGAGTTCGTGTATCGGAGCGATCGCAGCATGGTGCACCAGCGCCAGCTCAATGAAGACACGCGCAGCTTTGCCAATGCGCTGCGCGCCGCCTTGCGCGAAGACCCGGACGTGATCCTGGTGGGTGAAATGCGCGATCTCGAAACGATCCAGCTGGCGATCACCGCAGCGGAAACGGGTCATCTGGTGTTCGGAACCCTGCACACCAGCTCCGCCGCCCAGACGGTGGATCGGATGGTGGATGTGTTTCCGCCCGGCCAGCAGACCCAGATCCGGGTGCAACTCTCCGGCAGCCTGATGGCCGTTTTCGCCCAGACCCTCTGCCGTCGGCTCGATCCGAAACCGGGGCAGTTCGGCCGGGTGATGGCCCAGGAGATATTGATCAACACACCGGCGATCGCCAACCTGATCCGTGAAGGCAAAACCGCCCAGCTCTATTCCCAGCTGCAAACCGGTGCTGATCTGGGCATGCAGACCCTCGAACGAGCTCTGGCCGATCTGGTGACGGCCGGCAGCATCAGCCGGGATGAAGCCATGGCCAAAGCGGGCAAACCCGGAGAACTGGACCGCTTGCTGGGCGGATCCTGACCTGGCTGAGTCATGGCCTGCTTCGTTGCCACCTACAGCGGTCCTGCCGGCGACAGCCGCAGCATCCGCATTGAGGCCAAAGACGTCAGCAGCGCCCGCAAGCTGCTGCGCCGTCGCGGCATCCGCGCCAACAGCCTGGTGGCAGACACGAGCACCACGGACGACAACCCCCGCACTGGGGGTGGCACACGATCGTGGCTCTCCATCAATTGGAACGCAGCCCTGGAAAAAGCCCCCGGGGTGAAAGAGAAAGCGGTGTTTGCCAGCAAGCTGGCGGCCCTGGTGGATGCGGGCGTGCCGATCGTGCGCAGCCTCGATCTGATGGCCCGTCAGCAGCGTCTGCCGATGTTCAAACGGGCCTTGGTGCAGATCAGCCTTGATGTCAACCAGGGCACAGCCATGGGTGCGGCCATGCGCCAGTGGCCCAAGGTGTTCGATCAGTTGAGCATCGCCATGGTGGAAGCCGGTGAAGCCGGTGGGGTGCTCGACGAATCCCTCAAACGGTTGGCCAAGCTGCTGGAAGACAACGCCCGACTCCAGAACCAGATCAAAGGAGCCCTGGGATACCCCGTGGCCGTGCTGGTGATCGCGATTCTCGTCTTCCTGGGGATGACGATCTTTCTGATTCCCACCTTTGCCGGCATTTTCAAGGACCTCGGGGCTGAACTGCCTCTGTTCACCCAGTTGATGGTGGATCTCAGCGAGCTGCTGCGTTCACCCTTGTCCCTGCTTCTCGCTGGCGGCCTACTGATGGCGGTGTGGATGCTGAGCCGGTATTACGCCACCGCCAAGGGACGACGGGCAATCGACCGTCTACTGCTGCGCCTGCCCCTGTTCGGCGATCTGATCATGAAAACCGCCACCGCGCAGTTCTGCCGGATCTTCAGTTCCCTCACCCGTGCCGGTGTGCCGATCCTGATGTCGCTGGAGATTTCCAGCGAAACAGCCGGCAATGCGATCATTTCCGATGCGATCCTCGCCTCCCGCGGCCTCGTGCAGGAAGGCGTGATGCTCAGTGCTGCCCTGATTCGCCAGAACGTGCTGCCCGACATGGCACTGAGCATGCTTGCCATCGGCGAAGAAACGGGGGAGATGGATCAGATGCTCAGCAAAGTGGCCGATTTCTACGAAGATGAAGTCACCGCCTCGGTGAAAGCTCTCACCTCGATGCTGGAACCAGCCATGATCGTCGTGGTGGGTGGCATTGTCGGCTCAATTCTGCTGGCGATGTATCTGCCGATGTTCACGGTCTTTGATCAGATCAAGTAGTGAGCGCTGCCGCGATCGCCTGACCCGCAAGCCAGCCACTGCTCCAGCAGTGCTGAAAATTGAAGCCGCCCGTGACGCCATCCACATCGAGCAACTCTCCGGCGAAATGCAGCCCGGGCACGATGCGGCTTTCCATCGTGGCCAGAGTCACCTCGCCCAGATCCACGCCACCGGCTGTGACGAATTCTTCGCCGAATGGGCCACGACCACGGATGCTGTAGCTGCTGGCGGTGAGCGCCTGCGCCAGAGCCCGTTCCCAGGCGGCAGGGCAATCGGCCCAACGGCGCTGAGGATCCGCCCCCACCTGCTCCAGCAGAGCCAACCAGAGCCGACGGGGCAGGCGATCGGGACAGGGCCTGGCCGCGGCAAGGGTGCGTCTGGCCTGGTCATGGCGTAGGGCTCGCACAGCCGCCACCCCCTGCTCGGGGCTCAACCCGCCGAGCCAGCGCACCGTGAGGTCACCGCGATAACGCTCGGCATGGAGCGCCCGGGCTGCAAAAGCCGTGAGGCGCAACGTCGCCGGCCCACTCAGTCCCCAATGGGTGATCAAGACCCTGCCGTGCTGCTGCCAGCGTCCAGCGGGGAGACTGAGCAGCAACTCCACATCATCAAGGGCAACGCCGGAACAAGCCGTCAAACCGGCGGCATCGAGGGCGAGCGTGAACAGGGAAGGCAGGGGCGCGATGATCCGGTGACCAAGGCCAGCAGCCAGCTTGCGGCCACTGGGATGCCCACCGGTGGCGAGAAGCACGCGTCGGGTCTGCCAGGAGTGTCGGGGCAGGGACTGCCGACCGGAACCCTCCAGCCGAAACCCATCCGCACAGCGCACCAGCCCCCGCACCGGTGATCCGGTGTGCAGCTGCACACCGGCGTCCCGAGCCGCCCGTTGCAGGCACTGAATCACCGCTTCCGAACGATTGGCGCGGGGAAACATCCGGCCGTCGGCTTCCTCCACCAGATCAAGGCCACGGTCTGAAAACCAGACCACTGCATCGCCACAGGCAAAACGACTGAAAGGGCCCCGCAACGGCCGACTTCCGCGCGGGTAATGGCGCACCAGTTCCGTGGGATCCCAACAGGCATGGGTGACATTGCAACGCCCACCTCCGCTGAGACGCACCTTGGTGAGTGGCTCGGGCGTGGCTTCCAGCACCGCAACCCGCTCCAGCCCCTGCTCCGCCGCCGTGATCGCCGCCAGATAACCAGCGGGACCACCGCCAACCACGATCAGGTCATGCAGCGGGCTGGAAACGCAGGGCGACGCCGTTGTTGCAGTAGCGCTTTCCTGTGGGCTTTGGGCCGTCATTGAACACATGACCCTGATGTCCGCCACAACGACGACAGTGGTATTCGGTGCGCGGAATGATCAATTTGAAATCTACTTTTGTGGCAATCGCGCCGGTGAGCGGCGCCCAGAAGCTGGGCCAGCCGGTGCCGCTGTCGAATTTCGCCTTGGCGGAGAACAGGGGGAGATCGCAACCGGCACAGTGGTAGGTGCCGGAACGCTTTTCAGCATTGAGCGGACTGCTGAAGGGTCGCTCCGTTCCCTCCCGCCGCAGCACCTGATAGGCCTCGGGAGACAAACGCTTCTTCCACTCCGCATCGGAAAGGTTCCAGGCGGACTCACCAGCCTTGGAGGCAGCGAGAACAGGCCACGGCGCCGCGAGCCAACCTGCCACAGCTGCCACACCACTGAGCAGGAGCGACCGGCGAGGCAGAAGCCTGTCAGAGAGTCCCGATGTCATCACTGGACCAACAACCAAGTGGATCTGTTTTAAAGGAGGCGGAAGCCGGTGCGAGGCAGCATGGGTGCATGGAGCCTCCGATCGATCCCGAACGAGAACCCCCATGGCGTTTCAGTGTGGCGCCGATGCTCGATTGCACCGACCGCCATTTCCGAATGTTGATGCGGCAGATCAGCCTCCGGGCTCTTCTGTACAGCGAAATGGTGGTGGCGCAGGCCTTGCACCACAGCGAGAGGCGGGAGCGGCTGCTGGACTTCGATCCGATGGAGCATCCCCTCGCTCTGCAGGTGGGAGGCGACAATCCCGCCCTCCTGGCGGAGGCGACGCGGATGGCGGCCGACTGGGGCTACGACGAAATCAACCTCAATGTGGGATGTCCAAGCCCGAGGGTGCAAGCGGGCAACTTCGGGGCCTGCCTGATGGCCGAACCCGACACCGTGGCCCGCTGCGTCGAGGCCATGGTCAGGGCCTCGCCACTGCCGGTGACGGTGAAACACCGCGTGGGCATCGATGACCTCGATAGCGATGCCCTGCTGCTGGCCTTTGTGGATCGACTGGCCGACGCTGGCGCCTGCCGCTTTGCCGTGCATGCCCGCAAAGCCTGGCTCGACGGTCTGGATCCGAAACAGAACCGCACGATTCCACCGCTTCAATACGAACGGGTGATCGCCCTGAAGCGACGCAGACCGGAGCTGTTGATCGAACTGAACGGAGGCCTGGAAACTCCGGACGATTGCCTTGAGGCTCTCCAGCATTGCGATGGCGCCATGGTGGGCCGCGCTGTGTACGCCCATCCGCTGCGATGGACGGCCATCGATGCGTTGATCTATGGCGATCAAGCCCGAACGATCAGCGCCGCCGGCGTCGTGCGAGGGTTGCTTCCCCATGCCGAACGCCACCTGCAACGCGGCGGCAGACTCTGGGACCTAGGCCGCCATCTGGTGCATCTGGTGGAAGGGGTGCCGGGAGCGCGGCACTGGCGCCGCGATCTTGGTCAAAATGCCCAACGCAAGGGAGCCGACCTGAGCGTGCTCGAGGCTGCCGCCCGACAACTGGAAGCTGCCGGGCTCTGAACATCCCACCATCTGAACATCGCGCCAGAGATGGCGATCAGCGCTCAGCCTTCGGCACCACCGTAATCGGCGTAGTCATCACTCTGAGGCGCGGGAGCAGCGCCACCGCGACGTCGCCGACTGCGGCCGTCGTCAGCGCCACCGGCCTGAGGTGCGCCGCCGCCATAACTGCGGTCTTCCCAACCACGCGCTCCAGAGGCGGCACCATCGCCATAACCGCCACCGCCGTAGCCGCCGCGGTCTGCGCCGCGACCACCACCCCCGTAGCCGCCACCGCCATAACCACCACCGCCGCGACGCGGTGCGCTACCACGCGGTTCGGCTTTGTTGATCCGCAACGGGCGACCCATCAGCTCCGCACCCTGCAGAGCTTCAATGGCTGCGGCTTCAGCCGCTTCATCTGCCATTTCAATGAAAGCGAAACCGCGCTTGCGTCCGGTATCGCGCTCAAGGGGAAGGGCACAATTGGTGACTTCGCCATAGGCGGCGAACAATTCAATGACGTCTTCCTGCTCTGCGCGGAAGGGCAAATTGCCGACGAAAATGCTCACTTTCCTGGTGGACCGTTGTTGAAAGGGACCGATGGGACCTGACATGCCATCGGTGCATGGTCCTGAAAGGGATCAAGAGCCTCTGGCCTGCTCAGCGTAGACCCAGTCAGACGGTTCGTTCAGCAGGCCGTGACGGGCAGTCGTTCCAACCAGAGCGCCAACTGCTCCTCCACCCGGACAAATGCCGTTCCACCCTCACTGAGACGGGCCGCCACCACCTGACGCGGCACGAGGGCCTCCAGCAGATCCGCCTCGATCACCGGGTGAAAGGCACGCCATTGCTCCAGGCTCAGATCCCGCAGTCGTTGCCCCTCCTGCAAACACCGTTTCACCACGGCACCCACCAACTGATAGGCCTCTCGGAAGGGAACCCCCCGAGCCACGAGATAGTCGGCCACGTCAGTGGCATTGGAAAAGTCAGTGGTCACAGCCTGCTCGAGACGCGCCGGTTGAAAAACCACACCTTCCTCGAGCAAGATCGCCATCGCTTCGAGGCAATCGCCCGTGGTGCGCACCACATCAAAAAGCGCTTCCTTGTCTTCCTGAAAGTCTTTGTTGTAAGCGAGCGGAAGGCCTTTGATCATCGTCAGCAGACCCTGCAAATGGCCGAAGACCCGGCCACACTTGCCGCGCACCAGTTCGGGCACATCCGGATTTTTCTTCTGCGGCATCAGGCTGCTGCCCGTGGCGCAACGGTCGCTCAGGCGCACAAAGCCGCATTCTTCACTCGCCCAGAAAATCACCTCCTCCGCCAGTCGACTGAGATGCACCATCACCAGGGAGGCAGCTGCGCTGAACTCCACCGCGAAATCACGGTCGCTCACGGCATCAAGACTGTTGGCATAGATCTGGTCAAACCCGAGGGCCGCGGCGGTGTTGCGCCGGTTGATCGGCACCGGGGTTCCAGCCAGGGCAGCGGCACCGAGCGGACAGATGTTGACGCGAGTGCGCACATCAGCGAACCGCTGCCGATCGCGCTCGAGCATCTCCACGTAGGCCAGCAGGTGATGGGCCAGACACAGGGGTTGGGCCCGCTGCAGGTGGGTGTACCCGGGAATCAGGGTCTGACGATGGCAATCGGCCTGCACCAGCAGGGCACGCTGAAACCGCACGATCCCCTGCTCCAATTCCTCCATCCGCCGCCGCAACCAGAGGCGCAGATCCGTTCCCACCTGGTCATTACGGCTGCGACCGGTGTGCAGCTTCTTGCCCACCGGTCCGAGCAGGGCGATCAGCCGCCGTTCAACCGCGAAATGCACATCCTCATCAGCGAGCCCAGGCTGAAAGGTTCCCGCCGCGGCCTCGCTGCGAATCTGCTCCAACCCACTGCAGAGCTGATCGGCCTCAGCGGCGCTGATCACACCACACTCCGCCAGCATCCTGGCGTGGGCGATCGACCCATCCAGATCCTCCTGCAGCAGGTGGATGTCGAACCCAATCGAGGCATTGAAACGCTCAATCGCCGGATGCAGGCCCTGATCAAAACGATCACTCCATGTCGTCGTGCCGCCGCCCGTCACCCCGCCTGTCATCGCTGCCGATCCCAGCACACAGCCTCAGCTTGTCAGAGGGACGCACGGGGGACGGACGGAAGCATCACCTCCTCGCGCACCTTGAGCACCACCATCGAAGCATCGTCCTCCAGCTGCCGGTCCGCACCCACGAAACGATCCAATCGGGTGAAGAGCTGATCGAGGATTCCCTGGGATCCCATCCCGGATCGACAAGCACCTTCCAGGGTGCGCATGAGCCTGGCCTCGTCAAAGCGATCCCCGGTGATTCCCGGTGCCTCGGTGACCCCATCGGTGTAATAGAGGATCACATCACCCGGTTCGAGCACCACCTGACCACAGCCGTAATCCGCTTCCGGCTGTAGTCCAATCAACAGACCAGGCGCATCCAGTCGCCCGATGCTGCGCTGCTGCGCCCGCCAGATCAAAGGCGGATTGTGAGCGGCATTGGCAAAACGGAGCCGACGGGTGCGCGGATCGAAATCGGAATAGAACAGGGTCACAAACCGGTGCGACTGGGCCAGGTCTTCCTGGGCCAGTTGATTGAGATCGTGAAGAATCCGATCCGGCGGCAGGCCGCTCAGCACCTCCGCGCGCAGCATGCCGCGCAACATGGTCATCAACAGGCCAGCGGGAACACCCTTTCCCATCACATCGCCCATCACCAGAGCCCAACGTCCCCGCTCCCGGCGGCGACCGATCAGTTCCGGACGGGTGGGAATGAAGTCGTAGTAGTCGCCGCCCACCTGAAACGCCGGCCTGCACCGGGCCGAGAGTTCCACGCCTTCAATCACCGGGCAGTGATCCGGCAGCAACTGGGCCTGGATCTCAGCGCCGATGCTCAGCTGTCGATCGACCCGCTCGTGCCGGCGCGCCTCCTGCAGCATGAGATCGTTCTCAATCGCCACGCCAGTGAGATCGGCGACGAGCTGCACATGGCGGCGGTGCACCTCACTCCACACCAGCGGCCCGGTGCTGTTGAAGACATACAGACGCCCACGCTGCCGCCCGCGCGCCACCAGGGAGGTGGCGAACAGATCGGAACGGCCGAGCTGGCGCTGCACAAGCTGATCCAGGGCCTGCACCTGAGCCTCTTCGGACGCAAAACCAACCGCATGACCAGGTCCAAAGGCCGCGATCTGGCGGAGCAGTTCTTCCGAACGTTCCGCAGGAAGCACCTGCAGTTGCTCTCGCCAGAGCCGACCATCAGGCTGAAAGGGCACCAGCAGGGCACCATCAACACCCACCAGACGGGAGGCGACCACCGGCACCAGTTCCAGAAACCGATGCAGATTGGTGAAGCTGCGCAGGGCGAAACCCAGCGACACCAGGAGATCCTGATTGGTGCGCTGCTCATTGGAGAGACTATCGAGCAGTTGGCGCAGAGACGCTGTGGCCGTCAACGGCTGACCGCTGTTGCGTTGACGCGGAGTGGAATGGCGCCGTGGTGGCTTGCTGCTCACGGCCGACCATGGCAGGACCCGCAAAGTAGCAAGGGTTCAGCGGCCAGCCAGCAACGCCTCGACAAATTCAAAGCTGTTGAAGGGGCGGAGATCTCGGATCCCTTCGCCAGCCCCGATAAACCGGATCGGCAAACCGGCTTCCGATGCCACCGCCAGAGCGACACCACCGCGGGCGGTGCCATCGAGTTTGGTGATCACCACACCGGTGAGATCGGCCGCCTTGGCAAAGGCCATCGCCTGCTTGAGGCCGTTCTGGCCCTGGCTGGCATCCAGCACCAGCAGCGACTCCACCCTGGCTTCCGGGGCGAGCCGATCGACGATGCGTCGGATCTTCTGGAGCTCCTCCATCAGGTTGTGCTTGGTCTGCAGACGTCCGGCCGTGTCGACCAGGAGCAGATCCACACCCTTGGAGCGGGCGGCACCGATCGCATCGAACACCACAGCGGCAGGGTCGGCATTCGCCGACGGATTGGAGATCACCGGAACATCGCTTCTCTCCGCCCACACCGCCACCTGCTGCACCGCAGCGGCCCTGAACGTATCGGCCGCGGCCACCAGAGCGCTGTAGCCACTGCGCACGGCCAGGTTGGCGAGCTTGCCCAGGGTGGTGGTCTTGCCAACACCGTTGACGCCCACCATCAACCAGATGTTCAAACGACCCCGTTCCGGCGCCAACAGTTCAACGCCGCTGGCCTGAATCGGCTGGTCCAGCAAACCGCGAAGTTGCTCCTTGAGAAAACGGATCCCCTCACCGGGATCCACCACCTCTTCATTGAGGCGACGCCGCAGAGCCTCCATCACCTGATCGGTTGCCTGCACCCCGGCATCAGCCCGCAGCAGAAGAGCCTCGAGATCATCGACCACCTCAGGGGTGAGGGGATCATCACCGAGAGTCTCGAGCAAGCTGGTGACAAAGCCCTGTCGAGTCTTCTCCAGACCGCGGCGCAGGCGACCGAGCCAGTCGATCTCCTCCAGCGACACCTGATCCACTTCGCGCCCCTGGGCGGCCAGAACCTCCGCTGACCAGGTGAAGGTGTCATCAAAGTCACCAAGCTGGGGCTCCTGACTGTCCTGAACCGTCTCCGAGGTCTCCTCGGTGCGAACGGGGATCACCGGTGCGGGCTCCTCCACGCGGGACGCCCGACTCTCCAATTCCTGCAAACGCTCTTGACGCTGTGCCGCCGCCTGCTCCAACAACGACAGGGGAGCCAACGGAGCTGGTGGGGGTGATGGGGGCGCAACCGGAGGGTCAGGATCAGGCGAGGAGTCAGGTTCCGCTACGCGCTCCTGCTCCGAAGTGTCCTGAGCCGCCTGGGCTTGAGCCTTGGCCTTCTGCGCTTTCAGGCGGGCGTAGGCCTGACGGGCCCACTCCAGCGGATCTTCTTCCGTCGCTTCAACAGCCGCTTCAGCCGCAGCTTCACCAACCTCGGGGGTTGGTGGAGAAGGGGTGTCCTCACCGTCGGGAACAGACGTGCGGTTGAACCAGTCGTAAACCATCGAAGCGGCAGTGTGGTGACCAGAAGTCAGAGGACGGGGCTCAGGAGCTGGCGGCAGTCGTTGTCGCCTGCTGCAGACGGCGCAGAACGCCGTTGATCATGCGCCGACCCTGATCATCGCTGTAACGATGGGCCAGTTCCACGGCTTCGTTGCAGGCGACCGCTGCCGGGGTTCGAAGAGCGGTGAGATCGACCACTGCCAACCGGAGGATGTCGCGATCAATCCGTGGCAGACGGCTGAGGCGCCAACCTTCCATGACCCCATCAAGACGGGCATCGATCGCGCTGCGCTGCTCCAGCACGAGAGCCAGACGCCGACGGGCGTCATCACGCACCTGATCCTGATCCGCCAGCGCCAGCAGACGGGGCAGCTCAAGGCATCCGGAAAGGCCGTTGAGCACCTGTTCGGCCGCACCGATCGACGCCTGGAGCTGGTCGCGCACGGCGACCTGAATGCCGCCTCGATCACCACCGTCCTGCAATTCGCTGTCAAGCAGATGCTGCTGGGCCTTCTCCAGATCAGCGGCACAGCCATCCAGGGTCTCCTGCCAGTGCTGCATCAGGGTGTCGAGCGCCTTCTGAAGCAGGGTCTCCAGGGAAAGATCAGCCATCACCTGGCCATCACGGTCAGGAAGCTGACCGAGCACCAGGAGCGCCAGCTCACGGGCAAGGGAACGGGACTGCATGGAGGTCAAGCGAAGATGGGCACAGGCAGATCGCTGATCACGCTTCCGAGGTGCGGGACGACGGAGAGGAAGCGCGCAACTGGGAGAGAAGACTGGAAAAACTGCGATTCACAGGGGCTTCCCGTTCATCCGGGTTGACGATCCCAGCGGAAATGATCGTGCGAAACGCATCCTCCACCGAGAGATTGAGATCCCGCACTGAAGTCTCAGGCACCAGGGTGTACCAGCCAGTGGTGGGATTGGGAGCGGTGGGGATGAACACACTGAGCAGAGGCTCCTCGAGTTCGGCTTGCAGCGAAGGCCCCACCACACCGGTCACAAAACCGACGCTGAACAGACCCTCGCGTGGATACTCCACGAGAACGACACGACGAAACCGCTGGGAATTGTCGCGAAGGAAGGTTTCAAGAAGCTGTTTCAGCGTTTTGTACACCGATCCCGCAAGAGGAATCCGTGACAGGGTGCCTTCGCCAAACTCCAACAACCAACGGCCCACGATATTGCGTGCCATCAAGCCGATGAGAAGAATCCCCAGCAGGGGAACCGTGAGGCCGAGGGCCAGATTGATCAGGTCCTGCAGCAGCGGGTTGAGCGTGATAAACGGGTTGAACTGCTTTGGAATCGACGTGAGAAATGCCAACACGAAACGGCTCACCGTGGTGGCCAACCAGATCGTGGTGGCCAGCGGAATGACCACCAGCAGACCTGCGATCAGATCATTCTTGAGATCCTGCTGAAGTCTGGCGCTGAGCGGCAGATCGGGTCTGGGGTTGGACTGCACCAAGAAAGGTCCCGGTCCTTGAGGCGACGTGATCCAACCAACCTAACCAGCGATCAGAGAACAGCCGCGAATGCGAGCAACACGAAGGCGATGGCCAGCACCACAGCGCTGACGGTTCCACCGAAACGACGCTGATTCGTCGCCAGATTGCGCTGGCGCTCCGCCTGCTGAATCTGGTCATTCATCTGTTGCAACTGACCATCGATGAACTCCCGGGCCGCTGTCGCCTTGTCGTCGTCGGTGGCGTCAGCAGGCAGCTGTCCTGCCTGGGCAAGCTGCTCGCCCAGCATCTTCACGTTCTCGGGATTCTTGCCCTGCTGTCGGGCCATCTCCAACTGGCTGCGACGCTGCTGCAGCGTCTGATCTGCCTGACCGGCGAGCGATTGATTGCCGCTGATCGCCATCGGCACCACAGCGATCATGGCGATCGCCAGCAGAGCCGAAAGCCCACACACCACCCATCGAATCGGCAGACGATCAGCAGCAGGATGATCCAGTCGCGAACCGATCAACATCAGCAACAAACCGACAAATCCCATCGGGGCCTGACTGACGAGCCGTTCGATCAGCAGCTGTTGAAACGACGGCTCCGCCCAGTCGGCACCACTGAGCACCACAGCGATCTGCAGAACCAGGAGCACCACCAGCGTGAGACCCAGCCAGCGCAGCACAGGGGCGAGACGCAGCGTGGATGAGGAACCTGGAGCAGAAGCGGACACGGCAGGATGCCTGAAGTCGCCCAACTGTACGGTCGCTCTCCGTGTGCGCTGACACCGATCTGGCCAGGCTGGCCGAGGCCCTCAAGCGGGAAGCGCGGCAGCAGGGCTTCGAGCCTGTGGGCCTCGCCCGGTTACCGGGCAGTCCCCGACTTCAACTGCGGACGGCAGCCCTGCAACGCTGGTTGGAGGCAGGACATCAGGCCGACATGACCTGGATGGCCGCACCACGGCGGCTGGCAGCGGAACAACTGCTCGACGGTGCCATGAGCCTGCTGGCGGTGGGTCTGAACTATCACGTGGCGTCCAGTCGGAACCCGGGAACGCTGGCGATCGCCCGGTATGGATGGGGGCGGGATTACCACCGCGTCGTCATGCAACGACTGAAGCGACTCGGACGCTGGCTGGAGCAGCAGCATCCAGGCGTGGACTGGAGAGCCTGCGTGGATGCCGACCCCCTGCTCGACAAGGCCTGGGCGGAGGAGGCCGGTCTGGGTTGGATCGGCAAACACAGCAACCTGATCCACCACCAACGGGGGTCCTGGATGGTGATCGGTCACCTGCTCACCACACTGGACCTGCCGCCGGATCAACCCGGTGAACCCCTTTGCGGTCGTTGTCATCGCTGCATCGACGCCTGCCCCACGGACGCGATCCGGGAGCCGTTTGTGGTGGATTCCCGCCGCTGCCTCGCTTATCACACGATTGAAAACCGCAGCCCGCAACTGCCGGAGGCGATCCAGGCCGCCCTGGGTCCATGGCTGGCGGGCTGCGACATCTGCCAGGAGGTCTGCCCCTGGAATGAGGGGCCCCTGCCCTGCAGTGAGGATCCCGATGTGCAGCCCCGGCCCTGGATCCTCAGCCTGCAGCGCGACCAAGCCCTGAGCTGGGATGACGCCACCTGGCTGGAGAAACTGCGTGGTTCGGCTCTGCGCAGGATCAAGCCCTGGATGTGGAGACGCAACGCCGAGGCAGCGCGTGTGGAGAGCCCTCTTACCCTGAACTGATCGACATCAAACTGATGCGTCGCAACGTTCGCTTCAAACCCGGTGCAACCAGGTGTGCAGCGACCCTGCTCGCCCTGGCCGGCGCGGTTCTGCCCCTGCCTGCCAAAGCGCTCATTCCCACGGTGTACGTGCCGAGCCAGCAGGAACTCGAGGGATCCGGCATCGGAATCGGGCGCACGGCGGCGCAGTTGCTCAAGCTGGGTCAACCGGAAGAAGCCGCCCGACTGGCGGCGCTGGCCGTGCGGCTCCAGCCAGAGGATGAACGGCTCTGGTCGGTGCTGGCTGAGGCCCAACTGCGCAGCCAGCAACTGGATGCGGCCGCCCGCTCCCTGGCCAGGGCCAAGGAACTCAATCCCAACAAAGCCGGACTCTGGTTTGCCGAGGCCTCCCTGGCCCTGCGCGACAACCGGCCGGAGGATGCCATCCCCTTGCTCGATGAAGGGCTGAAGCTCGATCCCAACAACCCAGGCGCCTATTTCGACCTAGGCAACGCCCGCATCATGCAGACCGACTTCAGAGCTGCGCTGAAAGCATTTGAAAAAGCATCGTCACTCAAACCCATCTTTTGGGAAGCGGTGAACAACCAGGCGATCGTGCTGTTCGAAATGGGCAACACCCGTGAGGCGATTCAACGCTGGCGACGCGTGCTCACGATCCAACGCAACGCCGAACCCATGCTGGCCCTGGCCGCTGCACTGAACAGCCAATCACCGGGTGATGCAGAGGCGCTGACCCTGGCGCGACAAGCCCTGGCCGACGATCCGAATTACGTGCTCCCCGGGCATCAGAAACAGCAGCTGTGGGGGCTGAACCTGAGGCTGGCGACGCGCACGCTGCTGGCGAACCCGGCCCTCCAGGATGCGGTGGAGCGTGCAGAAGCCAACGCCGATCCCAGCAGCGCCAGCTGACAGAACTGCTCATCCGAGGGGAGATCTGTAGGCTGAGCCCCTTCCGCCCTCAGAATTTCCGATCCGGATGGCCGAGGAGCGCGTTCAACCGATTGCCCTGCATCAGGAGATGCAGCGCTCCTACCTCGAGTACGCGATGAGCGTGATCGTGGGCCGGGCCCTGCCCGATGCCCGCGATGGCCTCAAGCCGGTGCAGCGCCGCATCCTCTACGCGATGCACGAACTGGGCCTGACACCGGATCGGCCCTACCGCAAGTGCGCCCGCGTCGTGGGCGATGTGCTCGGCAAGTATCACCCGCACGGTGATCAAGCGGTCTACGACGCTCTGGTGAGGCTGGTGCAGACCTTCTCCAGCCGCCATCCTCTGCTGGATGGCCACGGCAACTTCGGATCAGTGGATGACGATCCGCCGGCTGCCATGCGATACACCGAAACCCGCCTGGCTCCGATCGCCCATCAGGGTCTGCTCGATGAGATTGGCGACGACACGGTTGATTTCGCTCCGAACTTCGATGGCTCCCAGCAGGAACCGACCGTACTGCCGGCCCAGCTCCCCTTCCTGCTCCTCAATGGCTGTGCCGGGATTGCCGTGGGCATGGCCACCAACATCCCGCCCCACAATCTCGGCGAAGTGGTGGATGCCCTCGTGGCCCTGGTGCGCCAACCGGAGCTGAGCGATGACAAGCTCCTGACCCTGATTCCCGGCCCGGATTTTCCAACCGGCGGCGAAGTACTGGTAGGCAGTGGCGTCCGGGAGACCTACCTGTCGGGTCGCGGCAGCATCCCGATGCGAGGCGTGGCTCACATCGAGGAGGTGCAGCCCGGCAAGGGGCGCCACAAGCGCAATGCCGTGGTGATCACGGAACTTCCCTTTCAACTGAGCAAAGCGGGCTGGATCGAAAAGCTGGCGGAGCAGGTCAACGATGGGCGCATCGGTGGCATCGCTGACATCCGGGATGAGAGCGACCGCGACGGCATGCGGGTGGTGGTGGAATTGCGACGAGATTCCGATCCGGAGAAGGTTCTTGCCGACCTGCAACGACGCACGTCGCTGCAGAGCAACTTCGGAGCCATCCTGCTGGCTCTTGTGAAAGGTCAGCCCCAGCAGCTCTCCCTGCGCCAGCTGCTGCAGACCTTCCTCGAGTACCGCGAGCAAACCCTGATCCGTCGGACCAGCCATGCCCTGAGGAAAACCGAAGATCGCCTCGAGGTGGTGGAGGGCCTCAACCGCGCGCTCGAGGCGCTGCAACGGGTGATCAACATGATCCAGGAATCACGGGATGCGGCCAACGCAAGGGCCAGCCTGATGGTGCACCTCGACCTGAGCGAACGACAGGCCGATGCCGTTCTGGCAATGCCGCTGCGTCGACTCACCGGGCTGGAGCAGGAGAGCCTGCGGAAGGAAGCAGAGGAACTGCGCCAGGAACGCAGTCGCCTGCAACGCCTGCTCGAGCAACGGGATGTTCTGCTGGCGGCTCTGGTCGATGAGCTGAAGCAGCTCAAGAAACGATTCGCCACGCCGCGACGTACCCGCCTGATCGAAGGCGGCGATCATCTGATGGCCGAACGGGCCGCCACCCAACGCCCGAATGCCGAACTGCAACGCAAGCAGGCCCTGGGAGCTCTTCCTGGCGATGCCCGTCTGCTGATCCAAGCCGATGGCCAGGTCAAGGTGATCAGCCCCCAGGTGCTGGGCCGGATGCATTTGCAAGACGCCGCCGCCCTCGGCGATGAGCCATCACCAGCCCGCCTGATCCTGCCGATCGCCCCACCCCCCCGGTTGCTGGCCCTCACCGCCCAGGGCCGGGTGGCCTTGGTGCGCTGGGAATTCGCCGGACAACAGCCAGGACCGCTCGAACGGTTTCTACCCACCGCCATGGAAGGTGAAACCGTCATCAACCTGCTGCCGCTCCCCAACTCCGACGACGATCACGCCAACCGGAATCTGTCCCTCGGTCTGCTGAGCAGCGACGGTCGTTTCAAGCGTCTGCCACTGCAGGACATGCAGGAACTGTCAGGGCGGGCCGCCAGCGTACTGAAGCTCAAGGATGGCGTGAGGCTCCAGGCTGGAGTGATTTGCTCCGAGGGGGGAACCATCGCCCTGGTGACCGACATCGGCCGGGTGCTACGGCTGCCGGTGGATGACACGGCGCTGCCGTTGATGGGAAAGCTGGCCCAGGGGCCAGTGGCGCTGCGCCTGCTGCCGGGAGAACAGCTGATCGGAGCGGTCAGCCTGCCTGCCGACGCTCCCGGCCAGTTGATCGCCGCCACGCGTCAAGGTCGGTTGATCCGACGCCCTCTCGGTGATCTGAGGCTGTGCCATCGCGGCGACCTTGGCGATCTGGCGATCGATCTGAACGCAACGGCTGCGCCGGACGATCGACTCGTGTCTGTCTGCCAAGCCGCGCCGCTGCTGGGCTTGATCTCCAGTCAGTGGCGGCATGGACGGGTCGCCGGCACAACGATCAGCAGCGATCAAAGCCTGGAACTGACGCTGCGAGAGGGCGAGACGCTTCAGGCACTGGTGCCGCTGATCAACAGCACGAAAGACTCAGCGGAGTGAGGCCGCCACACCAGCCGGCTCGAGCATGAGCTTGCTGGAGCGCATCGCCTCATCCATCGGCACCGGATAAGCACCGTCGAAACAGGCGGTGCAAAACTGGGACGAACTGGCCCGCGCTGCTTCCACCATCCCTTCTTTGCTGAGATAGGCGAGGGAGTCGACCTTGAGGTGCTTCTGAATCTCCGCCAACGTGAGACGGGCGGCGATGAGCTGATCCTGGGTGTCGGTGTCGATGCCGTAAAAACAGGGATGGGTGACCGGTGGGGAACTGATCCGCATGTGCACCTCGGTGGCACCGGCATCGCGAAGGGCCTGCACCAGCTTGCGGCTGGTGGTGCCGCGCACGATCGAGTCATCAATCACCACCACCCGCTGACCAGATAGCACATCCGGCAGGGGATTCAATTTCACCCGTATCCCCGCTTCTCGCATCGCCTGGGTCGGTTGGATGAAGGTGCGGCCGACGTAGCGGTTTTTGATCAGGCCATCTGCAAACGCCAATCCGCTCGCCTGGGCATAACCGATTGCGGCAGGAATGCCCGAATCAGGCACACCGATCACCAGATCTGCCTCCACCGCAGATTCCTTCGCCAGGATCTGACCGATGCGCTGCCGGTAGCTGTAGAGAGATTCTCCGAAGAAGCGGCTGTCTGGCCGCGCGAAATAAATCATTTCGAACACGCACATTCTGGTGGTGGGCTCCACCCACCGCTGAATCGATGGCTTCGGTTCACCGCAACGAAACCGAACGATCTCACCGGGTTGCACATCCGCCTCATAACTGGCGCCGATGATGTCGAGCCCACAGGTTTCACTGCTCACCACCCAGTGCCCATCACTGGCCTCGCCAAGGCGCCCATACACCAGGGGCCTGATGCCATAGCCGTCACGAAGTGCAAATAAGGCGTCATTGGTGCCTATCACCAGACTGAAAGCGCCTCGACACAACGCCACGGCTTCCGTGATCGCCGGCTGCCAATCGAGACCGCGCTCCACCGCCTGCTGAATCGCCAGCGCGATCAATTCGGAGTCGGTGGTGGAGGTGAACTCGGCCTGACCATCATCAACGCGCTGCCTCAGTTCCGCTGCGTTGACGAGATTGCCGTTATGGGCCAAAGCGAAAGGGCCGAGGCGCGTCATCAGCACCACCGGCTGGGCATTGCAGACCCTGCTGCTGCCGGTCGTGGAATAGCGATTGTGCCCCACAGCCAAGAGGCCTGGCATGCGGGCGAGCACATCCTGATCGAACACCTGACTGACAAGGCCCATGTCCTTGTGAAGGCGCACCTTGCCCTGGTTGAACACGGCAATTCCAGCCGACTCCTGGCCGCGGTGCTGCAGGGAGTAGAGACCGAAATAGGTGAGGTTCGCCACCGGCTGCTCAGCGGCAAGCACGGCGTACACGCCGCACGCCTCCTCCATCCGGTCGGGGCGCTCCGTCTCGGACTGATGCACAGAGCGCCTCGACGTCATGAAGTCATCACAATTTTGCCTCATGCCTTCACACCACCTGCCGACATCGAAGCCGCCATGCGTCGGGGCAGGGCCTGGTCGTGAGCCAGGCGCATGGCGCCGACATCGAGATCCAGCAAGGCCTGATCTCCCGAGCGCATCGTCAGCCGCCCCTCATCCGTGACAGTGCCAAGGGGCGTGGACGGAACGTCACAACCGAGCGCTCCAGCCAACAGCGCCTGCCAGGCCTCAAAGGCTTCAGCCTTCACCGACACGATGATCCTGGCGCCACCCTCAGCAAACAACAGCTGCTCCGGCCGGCCCCCGCTGCTGCCCAGGTCAATGGCGGCACCCAGGCCCACGGCCAGGCAACTCTCCGCCAACGCCACCGCCAGGCCGCCGTCGCTGCAATCGTGGGCGGACGCCAACAGGCCTTGGGCAATCGCCGCCCGCACCAGGGCCTGCACTCTCGCCTCGAGATCCAGATCCGGACGAGGTGGTCGGCCGGTGAGGGAACCATGGATCACGCCCTGATAAGCACTGCCGGCAAGCCCGAGCCGATCATCGGGCTGCGCATCGATCGGCACCCCCAGCAGCACCACTGGATCAGCCGGCTGGCGCCACCCCAGACCGATCACCTTGGCGATGCACTCCACCCCCCCGACCATGCCAACCACGGGCGTGGGATGGATCGGCACCGAAGCACCATTGTCACTGCGGGTCTCGTTGTAGAGGGAGACATTGCCACCGGTCACGGGGGTGTTCAGTCGGCGGCAGGCCTCAGCCAGGCCACGGCAGGCCATGGCCAGTTGCCAATAGCCGCGATCGGTGTCGGGTGAGGGAAAGTTCAGGTTGTCGGTCACCGCGAGCGGCTCGGCGCCGACGCAGCTCAGATTGCGGGCCGCTTCCGCCACCGCCGCCATCGCACCGCGCTCGGGATCCAGCGCCACCCAGCGATTCGGGCAATCCACCGTGGCAGCCACACCGCGCTCTGTTCCCTGTAAGGAACCTTCCCCCTGCTGAGGACGCAGACGCACGACCGCGGCGTCGGCGCCTCCAGCCGGGATCACCGTGTTCGCTAGCACCTGCTGATCGTACTGGCGGTAAATCCAGCGCTTGCTGGCAATGGTCGGATCATCAAGCAGTGCGAGCAGATCGGCGCCCCAGTCGTGCCCCGACGCGGCGAGGGGAAGCTCGGAGTCCTGCCATTGCCAATGCTGCTGGATGTCGAGAGGGGGATCGGCCAACAGGCAGTGCGGATTGATCGGCGTGTCTTCCGCGAGGGCTCGAGCGGGAACTTCAGCGGCCACCGCTCCGTGCTGCAACACCCGCACCACGGGCTCCGCCAACACCTGTCCCACCACGGCCGCCTGCAGCCCCCAGCGGCGGAAACGCTCCATCAGCGGCTGCTCTCGACCGGCACGCACCACGAAGAGCATGCGCTCCTGCGACTCGGAGAGAAGAAATTCGTAAGCGGTCATGCCCTCTTCCCGCGCGGGCACCCGATCCAGATCGAGCTCAACGCCCACATGCCCCTTGGCGGCCATTTCGGCACAGCTGCAGGTGAGACCGGCCGCACCCATGTCCTGGGCGGCGATCACATCACCACTCTGGAAGGCCTCCAGACAGGCTTCGATCAACCCCTTCTCCAGGAAGGGGTCACCCACCTGCACAGCCGGGCGGTCATCGAGGGAGGCGCCACTGAGTTCAGCGCTGGCGAAGCTGGCGCCCCCCATGCCGTCACGACCGGTGGTGCTGCCCACATACACCACTGGATTGCCGACGCCGGAGGCTCCGGATTTGACAATCTCCTCCGTTTCCATCAGCCCCAGGGCCATGGCGTTCACCAGCGGGTTGCCGCTGTAGGAGGCATCAAAGGCAACTTCACCGCCCACCGTGGGCACGCCAACACAATTGCCGTAATGAGCAATGCCGGCCACCACCCCCTCCAGCAGTCCCCGATTGGAAGGCTCCTCCAGGGGGCCGAAGCGCAGGGCATTCAGCAGGGCGATCGGACGGGCCCCCATGGTGAAGATGTCGCGCAGGATGCCACCGACACCCGTGGCCGCTCCCTGAAAGGGCTCCACCGCCGAGGGATGGTTGTGACTCTCGATCTTGAAAGCGAGGCGGTGCCCGTCGCCCAGATCCACCACCCCGGCGTTTTCCCCGGGTCCCACCAGGATGCATGGCCCCTCCGTCGGGAAACCCCGCAGGAGCGGCCTGGAGTTGCGATAACAGCAGTGTTCTGACCACATCACCCCGAACATGCCGAGTTCCGCCCGGTTGGGATCTCGACCGAGACGGCGCTGTATTTCGCGGTAGTCCTCCTCGGTGAGTCCCTCCTTGCGGAGAGCGGCCGTCACGTCAAACGACGGCGCCGAATCGGGGGACTGGGCCACTGGAGGTTGATCAGCTGTCTCCAGTGTTGCCGACAGCGGTTCAGATCCAGGGATCCGGATCGTCATCACCCCCATCAGAACGGGGGGAGCGGGAGGGGCGAACCGGCCGCCTGGGACTGGCTTCTCCCCAATCGTCTTCCCAGGCTTCCGGGCCCTCATCGGGAGGTTCTTCCCAGGGAGGCTCCTCCAACCAACCCTCCAGTCGCTCTCCGGCCCGATCACCGATCTGCTGCAGCTGCTCACGCCAGGAGCGGGAACGACGCAGCAGATTCTGTCGAACACTGGAACGGGCCAGGGGCAGCTCATCCAGCTCCGTCAGCACCGTGGACACCTGGCCGGGGCACTGATCGACGATGCGGTCGGGTGTGAGTCGCCAACGGCTGCTGCCGGGCAGGCGCGGATCGCTGCGTGACACCAGATAGTGGAGGATCTGGCCTGTGGCCGGCACCACCGCCAGGTCGGCGATGCTCCCCAGGCGTTCACCGTGTCGATCGAGCAGATCGGCCTCCAGGAGCGTGGGAAGCCGTTCCAGCGTCACGAGATCAGCCTCAGCCGGTGGTCCCTTGACGAACACCTCCTGCTCACTGAGCCCGCGCCACTGATCGAGACGCCAGACCGCTCGACGGGTGCGCAGCGCCGAAGGACGACTGACCCAACCGAGCAGACGATGCACGGGCGGGTGCATCCAGGCCATCACGCCGGGACCGTGGTCGAGCCCCTGATCGCAACGCACGCGATGGCGCAGCAGATCGCTCAGAAGGATCTGATCAGGACGGGACAAGGCCTCAGCTGCGAATCTGAACGGGCATCACCAGATACGTGAAGCCGGAGTCATCATCGGCGGCGGAGAGCACGGCCGGCGTGGTCGGCGCATTGCAACGCAACTTGACCCGGTCGGCTTCCATAGCCTTGAGGCCATCCAGCAGATAACGCACGTTGAAGGCGATCTGCACGGGTTCACCGCTGAGATCAGAAGCCAACGACTCAGAACCACTACCGACATCCTGAGCATCAGCGCTGATCTGCACCAGCCCCGACTCGGGCTCGCTGCTGATGCGCACCACATTGTTGTGCTGATCCGCCAGCACCGCCACCCGCTCCAGGGCAGCGACGAAACCACGGCGATCCAGTTCAAACACCCGACTGAAGCTGTCGGGGATCAACTGGCGATAGTTGGGATACGTGCCCTCCAGGGTGCGACTGGTCACCATCTGATCGGCAGCGAGCACCACCACCTGGCCTCGGTCGTAGAACAGAGTGACTGGATCGTCGACTTTCCAGCTGGTCACAAGGCGTTCCACCTCCCGCAGAGACCGAGCCGGGAGGGTGACGGAAAGCCCAGGGGTTTCCCCTTCGCTGGCTTCCCCACCCTCCAATGTCGGAGCCTCGCGGAGGGCATCGGTTACGGCGAGCACAGCCAGGCGATGGCCATCGGTGGAAGCTGCTTCCAGGTGGGAACCGGAAAAACGCAGATGCACCCCTGTGAGGAGTTGCTTGGCCTCATCAGCGCTGCTGGCGAACAGGGTGGCGCGTAAGGCGCGAGCCAACGCAGCAGCCTCCACCTTCAGGGCCGTGCCGTTTTCCACCAGGGGCAGATCGGGAAACTCATCAGCCGGCATGCCCCGCATCTGGTAGCTGCCACTGAGGCTGGTGAGCTCCACCTGTTCGCCGGCGGCATCACTGCCGAGGGTCACAGGTGAATCACTCGAGAGACGCGACACGATTTCCCCCAACAGACGCGCCGGCAAGGTGACGGCACCGCTGCTCTCAACCGATGCGGGCAGAGACGTCTGAATTCCAAGGTTGAGATCGAAACCGGTGAGGCTGAGCCGTCCGGTTCCGGCATCTGCGGTGAGAAGCACGTTGGCCAGCACCGGATGGGTGGGTCTGGAAGCAACGGCCCGACTGACGAGCTGTAGCGCGGCGTTGAGTTCAGCCTGGGAACAGACCAGTTTCATGGCGTCAACGTCCGAGCGAACCATTCTGAGCGGCAACTCACGGTTTCACAGACCAGGGCGAAGCGCAATGGACCCGAGGGGTTGGCGCTGAACGCTTGACTCGTCTACTGCTTGATGGATTGATTGTTTTTTAAATCCAAATCAATAGTCGTAGTAGGCGCTGGGGAAAGCGTGGAAAACCGCGTCAATCCAGCTTCAGCAGCGTGTTCTGCTTTTCACAGGGCTGTGCAGATTGCAGCGCCGGGTGCGGAGAGGGTGGTGATTTGCACAGTTTCAACAGGGTGTGGAGAGGGTGTGGTCGGTTCGGGAGGGCGGGTTGTCGTCGTTTTCCACGACTTTGAGGACAGGTTCATCGCGGTTGTCCGCAGCCAGTTGGTGGGTTGGTTGGTGCGATCGGGCATTAAAAAACCCCTCCGCGGAGGGGTTGAGCCGTGGTGATGAACGGTAGGGAGATCAGAGATGGGCCGGATCGCTCAGAAGCCCATCACGCGGGCCACGGTGCCCAGATCCGGATCCAGATCGGTATGGAAGGCCGCATCGTTGTTGTTGATGGCGCAGTCGGGATCCTTCAGACCATTGCCGGTGAGCACGCAGACCACGGTCGCTCCGGCGGGAACCTCCTCCTTGCGCTTGAGCAATCCGGCCACGGAGGCGGCGCTGGCCGGTTCGCAGAACACGCCCTCCTGGCCGCCCAGCAGTTTGTAGGCCGCCACGATCTCCAGGTCGGTCACATCGAGGAAGGCGCCGTTGCTGGCGGAGCGGGCCGCGATCGCCTTCTCCCGGTTTACGGGATTGCCGATGCGGATCGCTGTGGCGATGGTATTCGGATCCTCCACCGTGGTGTTGCTTACCAAGGGGGCAGAGCCGCTGGCCTGGAAGCCCATCATCCGCGGCAGGGTGCGACTGCGACCGGCCTGGTGATACTCCTGAAAGCCCATCCAGTAGGCAGTGATGTTGCCGGCGTTGCCCATCGGGATACAGAGCCAGTCCGGCGCATCACCCAAGGCTTCGATCACTTCGAACGCTGCAGTTTTCTGGCCCTGCAGCCGGTACGGATTGACGGAGTTGACCAAGGTGACCGGATAGCGGTCGGAGGCCTCACGCACGATGTCGAGCGCACGATCGAAATTGCCCCGGATCGCCAGAACCTCGGCGCCATACACCAGGGCTTGAGCCAATTTCCCCTGGGCCACGTAGCCATCGGGAATCAGCACGAAGGCCCGCATGCCGGCGCGGCGGGCATAAGCGGCAGCAGCGGCTGAGGTGTTGCCGGTGCTGGCGCAGATCACCGCTTCGCAGCCCGCTTCCTTGGCCTTGCTGATCGCCATGGTCATGCCCCGGTCCTTGAAGGACCCCGTTGGGTTGAGACCGTCGTACTTCACGAAAACCTTCACCCCACGTCCGATGCGCTCGGCGATCGATGGAACGGGAATCAGGGGGGTGGCCCCTTCGCGCAAGGTCACCACCGGTGTGGCATCACTGACCGGTAGCCAGCTCCGATAGGCCTCGATCAGGCCGGGCCAGTCCTGCATCACAGGTGTGCTGGTCAGCCGTCTGCGCAGGTTCTGGAGCAGAGACACCGGCAAATCGCATAGGGCCTCAGGAATCTATGTGGCTGGGTTGAGTGGCGTCGGCGCTTCGCTTCAGGAATTGCCGTTCTTCAGCCCATCCAGGGGCGACTCGGAGAAGAATTTCACCAGGCCAGCGATCGACTCAGCTTTCTGCACCACCGCCAACAGGGCCGGGATATTCACTTCCATCACATCGGCAGGATAAGCCTCGAGAAAGCGGATGGCATCCAGGCCGCCGCTGCCCATCTGCAAACCGTTGATGACACCGGCCCGTATCGCTGGAACGCTGACGGATGGAGCCGGCACCTTGAGTGGGTAGATGATCGAGGCCACTCGTCGGATGATCACATCACCGATACGGGTCGACATCAGCCGACTGGTGAGCACCAGGGGAAGATCCAGCTTCTGGTTCAGGAGCTTCGCCACATCGCCCGGGTCCTGACGACCGAGTTTGAGAATGTCAGCGAGCAGCCCTCGCGCTTTGCCGGTTTCGGCCAGATAGGCCAGATCCGCAACTGAAATCGAGCGTCTGAAGGCGCCGCTCACGAAGGCCACCTCCTTGGCCGCTTGGGCCGGAGCGATCAGGCTGCTGATGCTCAACCCGAGACCTGTGGCCAGGGCCAGCAGGGCACGGCGCCGCGAGCGCATCGGTGTGGACAAACGCATGACCTGTTCCAAGCGGCCGGAATCTAGGCAGGAACACCAGCGGCGACGCGCACGAGGCGGACAACTCCTCGTTCGGCCAGCCCCTTGGCCACACTCAGGCCCATGGTGCGAGCTCCAGGTTCACGCATCAGACGGGGCAGACGGCGCAGCACCAGCTCCGGGCGGAATCCCGGCAATTGCTGCAGCACGGCGACCAGTTGACGGATCGGTTCGAGATCAAGCATCTCGTCGTCGGCCGTTTGCCAGGACGCCGATGCCATGAGGCCCGGTGGTTGCAGGCGCCGCGGCAGCTGCCGGCTGATTCGACGCATTGTGAACCAGCCGAGGGCATCGAGGCGGTCGACCACCGCGTCGACCAATTGATTGCGCAGCATGCCCCCGTTGGGAGAGAAGAGGAAATCGAGCACCTGGTCGAGCAGGGTGTCGAGGTCCAGCTGGGCCTGACTCGCCGCACTGGCCACCAGATTTTCCAGGCGGGTCCAGCGGAAGGCGTCACCGTCAAACAACATCTCCTTGAGGCTCTGGCGGAGTTGCGGATCGGGATCCTCCATCAGGCGACGGGCGAAGTAGGGGTAGGCGGCACCGAGGATCTTGAAATCGGGATCCACGCTCAGGGCGATCCCCTCCAGGGTCACCAGGGAGCGGATGATCAGGGCGTAATAGGGCGGCACCCGGAAAGGAAAGCGATACATCACGCCCGACATGTCATCGGTGACGCTCTTGAAGTCCATCCGATTCACGCCCATCTCCAGGGCCTGACTGAAGACGCTCTCGAAGGCGGGAACAATCGGTTCGAGATTCACGTCTTCGGCCAGGAAGCCGAGGGTGACGAAATCCTTGGAGAGCTTGCTGAAGTTGCGGTTCACCAGATGCACCACCGCCTGGATCAGGCCCGTGCGTGACTCCCGGCTCACCTCGCTCATCATCCCGAAATCGAGGTAACAGAGCCTTCCGTCCTCGAGGGCCAGCAGGTTGCCCGGGTGGGGATCGGCGTGGAAGAAGCCGTGTTCCAGCAGCTGCTGCAGGCTGCAGTTCACACCCACTTCCACCATGTCGTCCGGATCGATGCCCATGGCCCGCACCGCATCCAGGTTGGTGAGTTTCACACCGTCGATCCATTCCATCGTCAGCACCCGCCGACTGGTGGCATCGCGATAAATCGCCGGGACGGCAATGCGGGGGTTGTTGCGGTGCAGCTCCCGGAACCGTTCGGCATTGGCGGCTTCGTTGAGATAGTCCATCTCTTCGAACACCCGTTGCCCCAGTTCATCGATCAGGGCCACAAGATCACTGCGGATCAGGCCGATGTTGCGGTTCAACCAGGCGGCGATGTTGCGCACGATGTAGAGATCGAGCGTGATCTGTTCCCGCAGCCCCGGCCGCTGCACCTTCACGGCCACGGGTTGACCGCCTTTCAGCACGCCTCGGTGCACCTGACCCAGGGAGGCGGCAGAGATCGGCTCTCGCTCCAGCGAGTCGAAGTGCGCGTGCACGGGCGCCCCCAGATCCTCTTCGATGCAGGCCATCGCCAGGTCGCTGGAGAAGCCGGGCAGCTGGTCCTGCAGTTGCGCCAGTTCCTCGAGCAGCAACGGCGGAACGATGTCGGGCCGGGTGGAGAGGGCCTGCCCCGCTTTGATGAATGCTGGCCCGAGGTCCACCAGCAGTTCGGCGCATTCCCGCGCTCGGCGTCGGGCCCGTTCCGGCGTGTTCAGCAGGCCCAGCATCCAATCGCTGCCGATGCCCAGCAGCAGCAGACTGATTGGCACCAGGGTCTGCCAGAGGCGTCGGATCAACCGCTGGGGGTGACCGGCATAGATCCGGGTGATCGCCGCCGGGTCATAGGCCATCAGGCCTGCCGCTTCAATGAAATCCCCGAGTTCCTGTTCGATCACGGCCGGCCTTGCCAGTGCACCCCTTCTAAACGAGCTGGGCTGCCGCTACGGTCAACGCGACCACCGGGAGCTGCCGTGCTGACCGGGCTGCGACTGCAGAACATTGCCCTGATCGACAGTCTGGAGCTTGATTTCCAGCAGGGATTCACCGTGCTCACCGGTGAGACCGGCGCCGGTAAGTCGATCTTGCTGGATGCGTTGGATGCCGTGCTGGGCGGGCTGCAGGGTACGGCGGCCCAGCGGCTGATTCGCCGCGATGGCGATCGGGCTGGTATCGAGGCGCGGTTCACTGTGCAGGCGGGACTCCGCGCCTGGTTGGCAGCGCATGATCTCCCCCTCGATGACGACCAGGAACTGATGGTCAGCCGCGACTGGCGTCGTCAGGACGATCGGCTCAGCAGTCGCTTCCGTGTCAATGGTGTGGTGATCAATCGGCAGCAGGTGCTGTCGTTACGGCCTTTGCTGATTGATCTCACGGTGCAGGGGCAGAGTCAGCAGTTGTCCAGGCCCGGTCTGCAACGGCGCTGGTTGGATCGTCTTGGCGGGCCGGAGCTGGAGGAGCTGCTGCAGCGGGTGCGTCAGCACTGGCAGCAGTGGCGGTTGTGCTTTGAGCGTCTCGAGCAGGCCCGTGCCGATCATCAGCGTCTGCAGCACGACTGGGGCGAGCGCCAGGAGCTGCTGGCGGAATTGGAGGCTGCCGCCTTGGAGGATCCGCTGGAGATTCAGGCGCTCACGGATGAGCAGGATCGGCTGGTGCACGGCGTTCGCCTGCAGGAGGGGGTGGCCGAACTGGTGGGTCGCCTTCAGGACGGAGCGGATCAGTCCCCTTCGGCCGTGGATCACCTCGTGGCCTGCTGCCATGAACTGCAGCAGATGGTGGTCCTGGACGGCTCGCTGCAGCCCCTGGCGGAGCGTTGCCTCGACCTTGAGGCCACCGTGCGAGATCTGATCCGGGATCTGGAGACTTACGGCGCTGCCCTGGAGAGCGATCCGGATCGGCTCCATGCCTTGCAGGATCGCCTGGCCTTGCTGAAACGGTTGGAGCGCCGCCATGGTCAGGATCTCGCCGGCCTCTGCGAGCTCCGTGATGCCCTGCGCGAACAGCTGGAGCCCGGGGGTGCCGATGGGGCCGTGCAGGCGCTGGAGCTGGAGGAACATCAGGCCCGCGTGCAGCGCGATCAGAGCAACGGCGTGCTGACGGAACGCCGCCATCGGGTGGCCCGTCAGCTGGAACAGGACCTGCTGGCCCATCTCCGGCCGATGGGTCTCGCCAACGTGCGGTTTCAGGTGGCGGTGGATCCCTCAGAGCCAGGCGAGTCCGGCGCTGACGCTGTGTCGTTTCTGTTTTCCGCCAATCCCGGCCAGCCCCTCGCTCCTCTGGGTGAGGTGGCATCGGGCGGGGAGATGTCACGTTTTCTGCTCGCGCTCAAGACCTGTCTGGCGGCCGTGGATGGCTCCAGCACCCTTCTTTTTGATGAGATCGACACGGGCGTGAGTGGTCGTGTCAGCGGGGCGATGGCCGATCTGCTCCGCACCCTGTCGCGCCACCGGCAGGTGTTCTGTGTGACCCATCAACCGCTGGTGGCGGCAGCGGCCGACCATCATTTCCGGGTGAGCAAAGCGGTGGAGAACGGCGAGACCCGCTCGCGAGTGTCCCACCTGCGGGACACCCAGGCGCGTCAGCAGGAACTGGCGGAACTGGCCGGTGGCGATCTGGGTGAAGCACGCGCCTATGCCGCCAGCCTGCTGGAACAGCGTGCAGCCTGAGCTGGATCAATCTCCGTAGACTCTGGTGCTGCCGAACGCTGCCGCATGGGGCGCCCCGCTCCCAAGCCGAAGGATCTGTCGCATGCGGCGGGCCCGATCAACCTCAGCGGTGGTTCGCTCGAGGATGTGATCCGCGTGCGTGGAGCGCGTCAGCACAACCTCAAGAACGTCGACGTCACCATTCCCCGCAACAAGCTGGTGGTGTTCACCGGTGTGAGTGGCAGCGGCAAGAGTTCCCTGGCGTTTGACACGATCTTTGCTGAGGGTCAGCGCCGTTATGTGGAGAGCCTGTCGGCCTACGCCCGTCAGTTTCTCGGTCAGGTCGACAAGCCGGATGTGGATGCGATCGAGGGGCTCTCACCGGCGATCTCGATCGATCAGAAATCCACCAGCCACAACCCTCGCTCCACCGTCGGCACGGTCACCGAGATCCAGGACTATCTGCGGCTGTTGTTCGGCCGCGCCGGTGAACCCCATTGCCCCCAATGTGATCGCCCGATCCGACCCCAAACCATCGATGAGATGGTGGATCAGATCCTCACCCTGCCGGAGGGCACCCGTTATCAGTTGCTCGCACCCGTGGTGCGCGGCAAAAAAGGCACCCACACCAAATTGATCAGTGGCCTGGCGGCCGAGGGGTTTGCCCGGGTGCGCATCAATGGTGAGGTGCGTGAGCTCGCCGACAACATCGAGCTCGATAAAAACCATTCCCACAGTATTGATGTGGTGGTGGATCGCCTGGTCGCCCGTGACGGTATTCAGGAACGTCTCACCGATTCCCTGCGCACCGCTCTCAAGCGAGGTGATGGCCTCGCCGTGGTGGAGGTGGTGCCGAAAAAGGATGAGGCGTTGCCGGAGGGGGTCGAGCGGGAACGGTTGTATTCCGAGAATTTCGCCTGCCCCGAACATGGCGCTGTGTTCGAGGAACTCTCACCACGCCTCTTTTCTTTCAACAGCCCCTACGGAGCTTGTGAGGACTGCCATGGCATCGGCCATCTGCGCAAGTTCACGTCCGAACGGGTGGTGCCCGACCCCTCGCTTCCGGTGTATGCCGCCGTTGCCCCCTGGGCGGAGAAGGACAACAGTTACTACTTTTCCCTGCTCTATTCGGTGGGTGAGGCCTTCGGCTTTGAGATCAAAACCCCCTGGAACCAGCTCACTGATGACCAGCGGGATGTGTTGCTCAACGGCAGCCGCGAGCCGATTCTGATCCAGGCCGACAGTCGCTATCGCAAGAGCGCGGGTTATCAGCGGCCTTTTGAAGGAATCCTGCCGATTCTTGAGCGTCAACTGCGCGATGTCAGTGGTGAATCGCAGCGCCAGAAGCTGGAGAAGTTTCTTGAGCTGGTGCCCTGCGCCACCTGTGCCGGGCAGCGGCTCCGCCCGGAAGCGCTGGCGGTGCGCGTGGGTCCGTTCCGGATCACGGAACTGACCGCCGTGAGTGTGGGACAGACCCTGGAGCGGATCGAGCATCTGATGGGGGTGGGTGCTGCAGAGGGGGCGGAGCCGCTGCTGACGTCGCGCCAGATTCAGATCGGTGATCTGGTGCTGCGGGAGATCCGCATGCGTCTGAGGTTCCTCCTTGATGTGGGGCTCGACTACCTGAGTCTGGATCGACCGGCGATGACCCTGTCCGGCGGTGAAGCGCAGCGCATTCGTTTGGCCACCCAGATCGGTGCCGGTCTTACCGGTGTGCTGTATGTGCTCGATGAACCGAGCATCGGCTTACACCAGCGCGACAACGACCGTCTGCTCGCCACGCTGGAGCGGCTGCGGGATCTGGGCAACACCCTGGTGGTGGTGGAACACGATGAAGACACCATCCGCGCCGCCGACCATCTGGTGGACATCGGCCCCGGTGCCGGCGTGCATGGTGGCCACATCGTGGCGGAGGGGTCGCTCGACGATCTGCTGACCGCGGAGCAATCCCTCACGGGCGCCTATCTCAGTGGTCGTCGTTCCATTCCGACGCCGCCGGAGCGTCGCAATGCCGGCAGTCGCAGTCTCAAACTGGTCGACTGCGCCCGCAACAATCTGAAGAATCTGAGCGTGGAGTTTCCGCTGGGGCGGCTGGTGTCGGTCACCGGCGTCAGCGGCAGCGGCAAGAGCACCCTGGTGAACGAGTTGCTCCATCCCGCCCTGGAACATGGCCTCGGCCACAAGGTGCCGTTCCCGGCCGGTCTCGCCGAGCTGCGTGGCCTGAAGTCGATCGACAAGGTGATCGTGATCGACCAGTCACCAATCGGTCGGACGCCCCGATCCAACCCCGCCACCTACACCGGCGCGTTTGATCCGATCCGTCAGGTGTTTGCCGCAACCGTGGAGGCCAAGGCGCGGGGCTACCAGGTGGGTCAGTTCAGCTTCAACGTCAAGGGCGGCCGTTGTGAGGCCTGTCGCGGTCAGGGCGTGAACGTGATCGAGATGAATTTCCTGCCCGATGTGTATGTGCAGTGTGATGTCTGCAAGGGCGCTCGCTTCAACCGGGAGACCCTTCAGGTCACCTACAAGGGCCATACGATCGCCGATGTGCTCGAGATGACGGTTGAGCAGGCGGCTGATGTGTTTTCAGCGATTCCCCAGGCGGCGGATCGGCTGCGCACGCTGGTGGATGTGGGTCTGGGCTACGTGAAGCTGGGGCAGCCGGCACCCACCCTCTCCGGTGGGGAAGCGCAGCGGGTGAAGCTGGCTACGGAGTTGTCACGCCGGGCCACCGGCAAGACCTTGTATCTGATCGATGAGCCCACGACCGGTCTGAGCTTCTACGACGTGCACAAGCTGATGGATGTGATGCAGCGACTGGTGGACAAGGGCAATTCGATCATCTGCATCGAGCACAACCTCGATGTGATCCGCTGCTCTGACTGGATCATCGACCTGGGTCCAGAAGGGGGCGACAAGGGCGGGCAGATCGTCGCCTGCGGGACCCCTGAGGAAGTGGCCCAACACCCCAGCAGTCACACCGGTCGTTATCTACAAAAGGTGCTCGAGCTACATCCCGCTCAAGAGATGGCCACTGCCGCATGAAACAGGGCCGTATGAAACAGAGCTTGATTCAACAGCCCCTGCTTTCAATGGCTGCTTGGGTGGCCTGCTGTTTCGCCGGCATGGGCTTGGACCCTCGCCCTGCTGAGGCAGTGAATCGCCTCCAACTACGCCTGCCGGTGATGGAGATGACGATCACCCTGGACATCGCTCAGGCGCGAACGGCTGCGGAACTGATCCAGGCGAATCCCGATCTGCAGGAGCTCGATCGCGCCGGCGAGGGTGCGGTGCTGCGCCTGCTCAATCAGCTGCTCATGGCGCCACTGCCGGAACAGACCGGAGGCGTTGCTGAGCAAATGGTCGGCCATCCTCTGCTCGAGCAAGCCTTAGTGGCTGCTTCGGAGTTGGTGGAGGTGGAGGGATTGCCCACCGACACGAGTGGTCGCATGGTCAGCGATGCGCTGGCGGCGACTTACCGGGACGGCCAACCCACCTTGCTCGGGTTGTTGCAGAACATTCCTGGCGAGAGCATCACACTCAATCTTCAGGCTCTCGCGTTCTACGCCCAGAGGCTGCAGAACAACTGGGATGATGCGCGCCAGCTGGTGCAGCAGGGAACCCCGGCAGTGCCGGCACCGCCCTCGCTGCTGGCATCGGCTGCAACCGGTTGGACCCGTGAGCAGCTCAGTCTCTCAATGGCCCACCGCCCTCAACCGATCAGCCTCACAGTGGTGAAGCCCGCGGGAGCGGTCAATGGTCGTCTGGTGGTGATTTCTCATGGCCTCTGGGACGAACCTGCCAGCTTTGAGGGTTGGGCCCGATTGCTTGCTTCCCAGGGTTATACGGTGCTGCTGCCACGCCATCCAGGCAGCGATTCTAAACAGCAGAAAGCGATGCTCCTCGGGGATCAGCCCCCACCGGGTCCAGAGGAGTTACGACTGCGACCGCTTGACGTTCGGGCCCTGCTTGATGGCATCGAAGCAGGATCCCTTCTCCCTGGCACGGCACTCAACACCCGTGCTGTGGCCGTGGTCGGTCATTCCTGGGGGGCCGTGTCCGCCCTGCAGCTTGGGGGCATGGGCACCACCAGTCGCAAGCTGAAGGACCGTTGTCAGGATCCTCGCGATCCGGAACGCAACCTCAGTTGGATCCTTCAGTGCAGCTGGCTGACGGAGGTGGAGCACGGGTCACTTGCCGATCCCCGCGTGACGACTGTGGTGGCCGTGAGTCCCCCGCTGATGCTGTTGTTTGACGAAACTAGTGTGCCCTCCGCTCAGGCCAAGGCCCTGTTTGTGAGTGGCACCAGTGACTGGGTGGTGCCCCCGGATCCCGAGGCGGTCACCCCCCTGCGCCGTGGCCAGCCGATGGCTCGAGGCCATCGGCTTGTGCTTGTTTCAGGTGGTGATCATTTCAATCTTTGGGCCCCTGCCGATGCGGCCTCTCCCGCCGTGCTCGGACCCTTGATTCTGGCCTGGGTCAATCAACAGTTAGCTGTTCCTGCCGCCATCACCTTTGAGGGCGGTGGTTGGGGCAACGCAGATCATGACCTGGTGGATGTGACCCCAATGTTGTCGTCATCCCGTTAAGACAGGACCCCGGGCGAATCAAGCCCTGAACCGTTCGCATTTCCACATATTTGGCAACGACCGTTGGACGCACTGTGGGTGAAAACGTCAGTTTCAGTCTGGTTTTTCGGTTAAATTCACCTTCCACGATTACGGAATCTCACAATCTTTTCATCTTTATCGATGGATGGTTCCCCTAAGAGTCGAGCAAGGCAGTCGATCGATTGCTGCGATGTGTGATCGGGTTGGGTGATGGGGTTCAAGCTGCTGCATCTGCATCTGCACGGTCTGTTCCGGTCCCATGAGCTTGAACTCGGGCGTGATGCCGACACCGGTGGCCAGACCCTCTACGTGCTCGAGTTGGCTCGAGGACTGGCTGCCCGTCCGGAGGTGGAGCGGGTGGAGGTGGTGACCCGCCTGATCCAGGACCGACGCGTGTCGAGCGATTACGCCCAGCCCCAGGAGACCATCGCTCCCGGCGCCACGATCCTTCGCCTTCCCTTTGGACCGCGTCGCTATCTGCGCAAGGAACAGCTCTGGCCCTATCTCGACGAGCTGGCCGATCAGCTGGTGGCTCGCCTCCAGCAGCCCCAGCATCGCCCAGACTGGATCCATGCCCATTACGCCGACGCCGGGTATGTCGGTGCCCTGGTGAGTCGCCGGCTTGGCATTCCGTTGGTGTTCACAGGCCACTCCCTCGGTCGTGAGAAGTTGCGTCGGTTGTTGGCTGCCGGTGGGGATCACAAGCAGATCGAGCAGTCGTTTTCGATCAGCCGCCGCATCGATGCCGAGGAATTGGCTCTGGCCCATGCCGATCTGGTGATCACCAGCACCCGGCAGGAGGCCCAGGAGCAGTATTGCCGCTACGGACGCTTCCGGGCCGATCAGGCGGAGGTGGTGCCGCCAGGTGTGGATGCCAGTCGTTTCCATCCCCGCTCCACTCCTGCTGAATCCGAGGCTGTGGACGGGTTGCTGGATCCTTTTCTGAGGGATCCGTCGCTGCCGCCTCTGCTGGCGATTTCCCGGGCGGTGCGACGCAAGAACATCCCCGCCCTGGTGGAAGCGTTTGGTCGTTCCTCGCTCCTGCGTCAACGCCACAACCTGGTGCTGGTGCTCGGCTGTCGTGAGGATCCGCGCCAGCTGGAGAAACAGCAACGGGAGGTGTTTCAGCAGGTGTTCGACCTGGTGGATCGCTATGACCTCTACGGCCAGGTGGCCTATCCGAAACAGCACCGGCGCGCTCAGATTCCGGCCATCTATCGCTGGGCGGCCCAGCGGCGCGGCCTGTTTGTGAACCCGGCGCTCACCGAACCCTTCGGGCTCACCCTGCTGGAGGCCGCGGCCTGCGGCATGCCGATGGTGGCCACCGATGACGGTGGGCCCCGCGACATCCTGGCGCGCTGCGATAACGGTCTGCTCGTGGACGTGACCGATCTGGAGGCGCTTCAGGACGGTCTGGAGCGGGCCGGATCCGATCCCGAGCGCTGGCGGCGTTGGCGCGACAACGGCATTGAGGCGGTCAGCCGCCACTTCAGCTGGGATGCCCATGTCTGCCACTACCTGGCATTGATGCAGCGCCGCATCGAGCGAGCGCAGTCGCTGTCCAGGTGCCAGCCGCGTTCGCTGCTGATGGAGCCACGGCCGGTGGCCGATCGTCTGCTGCTCCTCGACCTCGACAGCAGCCTGGAGCAGCCGGAGACCGAGGCGCTCCAGGCCCTGCGTCAGCAACTCAACGCGCCAGTTGGTTCCGCCAAGTCATCCGCCGGCAGTCTGGGCGTCCTGACCGGACGCTCCCTGGCGGCGGCTCGTCAGCGTTTCGCTGAGCTTCACTTGCCGCAGCCGGCTGTCTGGATCACCAGGGCTGGCACGGAAATCGTCTATGCCGATCAGCAGGATCCCGACCCGCTCTGGTCGGAACGGATCGGCGTGGATTGGCAGCGTCAGGACGTGGAGCAAGCCCTGGCTGATCTCAGCGCCCATCTGGAACGCCAGGACCCTGCTCAGCAGGGTCCTTTCAAGCTCAGTTTTCTGCTGCGGCAATCAGGCGAAGCGATCCTGCCCCTGGTGCGTCAAAGGTTGCGGCAGCGGCGACTCGCCGCCCGTCCCCATCTGCGTTGTCACTGGTTTCTCGATGTGCTGCCGCTGCGGGCCTCCCGCAGTGAGGCCATCCGATTTCTCTCCCTGCGCTGGCAGCTTCCACTCGAGCGGATTCTTGTGGTGGCCAGCCAGCAGGGGGATGGGGAACTGGTGCGTGGCCTTCCCGCCACGGTTGTTCTTGCCGACCACGACCCCAGCCTGGAGTGTTTCCGTCAGCAGCAGCGGGTGTTCTTTGCCAGCCGTTCGCGCCTGTCCGGCCTGCTGGAGGGATTGCAGCACTTCCGCTTTCTCTCGCGGCGTTAGGTCTCCAGCACCTGGATGCAAGCGGCGGCCTGATCGGCTCGGCGGCGGGCCGTGTCCAGATCGTGACCCTGCGCCAGGGCCACACCCATGCGCCGGCCCGGCCTTGCACTGGGCTTTCCGAACAGCAACACCTCGGTGTCCTCGAGCTGGAGGGCAGCGTGCAGGCCGGAATACCGCACGGTGCTCAGATGTTGCTCGGCCAGGATCACCCGGCTGGCGGAGGGTTGGCGGCAGCGGATCGCCGGGATCGGCAGGCCGAGCACGGCCCGGAGGTGCAGGTCGAATTCGCTCAGGTTCTGACTGATCAGGGTGACCAGTCCGGTGTCATGGGGTCGGGGTGACAGCTCCGAGAAGATCACCTCGTCGCCACATAGGAAGAATTCCACACCGAACAATCCGGCGCCCCCGAGATTGTCGGTGACGGCCCGGGCCATGGCCTGGGCCTGCTCCAGTTGCGCGTTGGAGAGAGCTGCGGGTTGCCAGCTGCACTGATAGTCACCGCCGCTCTGTTCATGACCGATCGGTGGGCAGAACAGGGTGGTGCCATCCAGTTGGCGGATGGTGAGCAGGGTGATTTCCAGATCAAAGCGCAGGAATTCCTCCACGATCACCCGGTCAGCACTGCCGCGGGCTCCGGACACGGCCGTCTGCCAGGCCGCGGCGAGGTCAGACGCAGCCTGCACCACGCTCTGCCCTTTACCGGAGGAGCTCATCACCGGCTTCACCACCACAGGCCAGCCGAGAGGTGCTGCAACCTCTTGCAGTTCTCTGGGGCTGGAGGCGTAAGCGAAGCGGGCTGTGCGCAGGCCGAGGCTGCCGGCGGCCAGGTCCCGAATCCGGTCGCGATTCATGGTCACGGCCGTGGCCCTGGCGGTGGGGATGACCCGGATACCTTCGGATTCCAGGGCGGCGAGCGTATCCACCGCCAGAGCTTCGATTTCCGGGATCACTACATCGGGCTGGTGTCGCCGCACCACGGCCTGCAACGCCTCCGCGTCGGTCATGGTGAACACCTCCGCCTGATCGGCCACCTGCATGGCCGGTGCTTCGGCGTAGCGGTCGCAGGCGATCACCCGACAACCCAGCCGCTGGGCTGCAATCGCCATCTCTTTTCCCAGTTCGCCGCTGCCCAGCAGCAGCAACGTTTTCGGAAACAGGGTCATCGTTGGGGGCAGGGCAGCATGGGGTGATCTTCGCGCTATGCCGGGTATGCCCTTCGTTCTTGCCTTGTCCACGGCCGGGGATGCGGCGGATGGACTGCTCTTCGGTTGGGAGATTGCCAGCTTGCAGAAGTGGGCCCTGATTTATCTGGGTGTGTCTTCATTGGCCTTTGTGATCGTGTGGGTCGTGGGGGCCCTCAGGACCAGGCCGTGACGGCGCAGGAGTGTCGCGGTGTCGCGCAGTGTGCGGAGCATCAGTCCTGGGTCATGGGTCGAGATCGTTGATCAGGGTGAGTTGCCGTTCGGGCGAGGCTTCGTTGATGAAACCCCAGGCGGCGAACACCTCCGGATCGCCATGGGTGATGCGTGGTTGACCGTGTTGATGCTCGAGGCTGAAACCCTCGGCAGCCATCCGTCGCATCAGGCTGGCCGCCTCTTCAAACCGTGCCGCCATCGCTTCCAGACTGGCGCAGTCACTGGTCAGACCAGCTTCCTTCCAGGTGAAAAAGTGCATGGTGGTGCAGTCAGGTGGGGCGAAGAGCCAGACCGATCAGCACCAGAGCGGCAGTGATCAGCCAGAAGCGGCGCACCACAGTTTGTTCGCTCCAACCGCTGAGCTCAAAATGATGGTGCAGGGGGGCCATCCGGAACAGGCGTCTGCCTACCCCATCGGCTCCTTTGGTGGCTTTGAACACCCACACCTGGAGAATCACCGACAGCGATTCCGCCAGGAACACGCCCCCCATCAGCAGCAGAGGCCAGAGGCTGTTGCTGAGGAGTGCCACGGCGCTGAGACAGGCTCCCATCGCCAGCGATCCGGTGTCGCCCATGAACAGGCGGGCCGGATTGCGGTTGTGGGCCAGAAAGCCGAGCCAGGCTCCTGCCATCGCCATGCAGAAGCCAGCCAGGGCCGGATCACCGCTGTTGCCTCGCAGCATCAGCTGCAGGGCCAGGCCTGTGAACACAAGAGCACCGCAGCCGGAGGCCAGACCATCGAGACCATCGGTGAGGTTCGTGGCATTGCTCTCCGCCAGGAACACAAACAGGGCCAGGGGCCAGATCAGCCATGCCAGGGGCAGGGCGAGGTTCCAAGGCAGGGCGATGCTGCTGCTGATCCAGCCCTGCCAGGCGGCGACCGCCAGGAACAGTGCCGCGATGAGAGCTTGGAGGAGCAGTTTTCCCCGTGCCGTCAGCCCCTTGTTGGTCTTTCGGGTGAGGCTGCGCCAGTCATCGATGCCGCCAATCACCATGTAAGCCAGGGTCACGGCCGCAACAGCGAGCAGGCGGTTGGCATTGTCTTGCCCTACGGCGCTGAGGGAGCCGATGATCACGCCCACCGGCACCACGAGCAGGCCACCCATCGTGGGCGTGCCCCCCTTGCGCAGGTGGGCCTGGGGCCCGTCCTCCCGGATCACCTGGCCCATTTTCAAAGCACGCAACCTGGGTACACCCCAGGCGGTGGTAACGGCGGCGATCAGGGTCGCCACCACTAAGGGCACACTCAACAGGCTGTTGGGGATCCAGCGATCCGCGGCGAAGGCAGCAGCGACGATCACAACCGCCAGCACCAAGGCACTGAAGCGGCTCCCCACCTGGCTAGAGCGGTTCGCCGATGGCGATGGCGCCGAAAGGTCGCTCACGGCAGGCAGGGCTCAGGGTCGGGCCGAGGATAGGGCGACCCAGACGCCCCGGATTCACTCTTCCCAGTTCTCTTCGTTCTGCTCGTCGGCGGCGTTGTAGTCCTCCTTTTCGCCCATCAGTGCCGAGAGCTCTTCCTCCTCCACCGTGCTCACTTCCGGTGAGGTTGATTCCTCATCTTCCACAAGACGGCCACTGGTCTCCAGCCAGCTCAGCAGATCGGGCTCTTCCCGCAGCGGCAGCACCGGCGCCGGTTCCCGGCGCCCGTAACGGGTGAGGGCCGGGTTGATGCTGTCGAGGGCACTGCTCATCGCGGAGGACAAGTCCAATCAGTCCAATCCACCATCATAGAAGACAGCTTCTCAGCCCTCCGTGATTCGTGAACTGATGCGCCTCGCGGCCGTGTGGCTGCTGGCGCTTCTGATCAGCCTTGCGCTGCGGGTCTGGGGTGCGACCCATCCCGCCCCTGTCGCCATCGTCTCGCTCACGGTGCCGGTGCTCGTGTTCGGCCCTGCCCTTGTGCTGGCGGTCTGGTTGCTGCTGGCCCGGATCGGCTGGGATGGAGAATCAGACGATCGTGATCTGGAGTCCGGTTGATGGGGCGTGCGAAGAAGGTGGTGCTCGCCTATTCGGGTGGGGTGGATACCAGCGTTTGCATTCCTTACCTGAAACAGGAGTGGGGCGTCGAGGAGGTGATCACCTTCGCTGCCGATCTCGGACAGGGGGATGAACTGGAGCCCATCCGGATCAAAGCGCTGGAGGCCGGGGCCAGTCAGTCGCTGGTGGGCGATCTGATCGATCCCTTCATCCGGGAGTTCGCGTTTCCGGCCATCCGTGCCAATGCGCTCTATGAGGGGCGCTATCCCCTCTCCACCGCCCTGGCCCGTCCCTTGATCGCCCGCCGGTTGGTGGAGGTGGCTCGGGAGGTGGGTGCCGATGCGGTGGCCCATGGCTGCACCGGGAAGGGCAACGATCAGGTGCGGTTTGATGTGGCGATCGCCGCCCTGGCTCCAGACCTCAAAGTGCTGACTCCGGCGCGTGAGTGGGGCATGAGCCGTGAGGAAACGATCGCCTATGGCGAGCGCTGTGGCATCCCGGCACCGGTCAGCAAAACGTCGCCCTACTCGATCGATCTCAACCTGCTGGGCCGCAGCGTTGAGGCCGGTCCTCTTGAGGATCCGATGGTGGCACCTCCGGAGGAGGTGTTCGCGATGACGCGTCCTGTGGCCGAGACCCCCGATGCCGCTGAGGAGATTGAGATCAGTTTTGAGGCCGGCAACCCAGTGGCCATCAATGGCCAGCGTCTCGATCCGGTGGCGCTGATCCGGGAGGCGAATCGCCTTGCCGGCCTTCACGGCATCGGCCGTCTCGACATGATCGAGAACCGGGTCGTGGGGATCAAGAGCCGCGAGATCTATGAGACTCCGGGGCTGTTGTTGTTGATCCAGGCCCATCAGGAGCTGGAAAGCCTCACCCTGGCGGCGGATGTGCTGCGCACCAAGCGCCAGCTAGAAATGCAGTGGGCGGATCTGGTGTATCAGGGGCTCTGGTTCGGACCGCTGAAGGAAGCGCTGGATGGCTTCATGGATCGCACCCAGGAGCATGTGCACGGAGTGGTGCGGCTGCGACTGCACAAGGGCTCGGCCATGGTCACCGGTCGTGCCTCCTCAACCAGCAGCCTCTACGTGCCGGCGATGGCGTCTTACGGCAGCGAGGACCAGTTCGACCACCGTGCTGCCGAGGGGTTTATCTACGTGTGGGGCCTGCCGATCCGGCTCTGGGCCGCAGCGCGTCGGCGTTGATCGGCGTTCAGGCCGCGTCTTGTTGTGAGGCCGCATCCGGGGTGCGGCGGCGCCACCGCATCGCCGCTTTGAGCAGGGGTGGGGTGGAACTGTGCAGCAGGGTCTGGGTTCTCGCTAACAGTCGATAGCGTTCCAGCAGCGGTTCTAACCGTTGCTGGAACTTGCGTTCAAACAGCTCTGGAAGTTCAGCCAGCAGGGCTTCGTAGTCGTCGAGTTGCGCTTCCAGCTCTCGCACGCGCTGCCGGAGCTGGATCACTTCAGCGCTGGAGGAAGGCGCTGTGACTTGATCGTCGCTGGTTGTGCCTTGCAGCAAGATGGGTGCAGAGGCCTGTTTGGGGTTGGAGAGCTCATCCATGGCCGGACACTATCGCCAGGCCATGGTGGGCACAATCCCTGATCCGGGACTGGATCAGGCCGGGGCAGCGGCTTCGCTCTGAGCAACGGCGGCTTCGCTGCCGGGCATGACGCGCGGTGCAGGCAGCGGACCGTCCTGCTTGACAGTGAGATAACGGATCACGTCTTCGCTCAGCCGCATCGCTTTTTCAAGCACGGCCACCTGTTGCCCGTCACCGTTGTGGCTGAGCTGCACGTAGATGCCTTCTTTGTGCTTGGCGATCGGATAGGCCAGGCGACGCTTGCCGCGCATCTGGTTGTCGAGCACCTCGGCACCAGCATCCACAAGGATGTCGCGATATTTGGTGAGGTGCGACTCCACCTCCTCCTCCGGGATATCCGGACGGAGGATGTACATGGTCTCGTAATACGGCTGCATGGTCATGGAATCCGATCCGACGAGGACTGAAGGCTCACCAGGGTGAGCGACGGATTCACCACCCTATCGTCCGGGGGTTTGACCGCTCAGTAAAGCTGCATCCGCACCGCCTGGCTCAATCCGGGCAGATCCGGTTCCCGACCGCGCACGCATTCGATCACCGCAAAGATCACCACCGCCAGCACGGCGATCATCACCGTGCTGGACAGCGTGCGCAGGATCAGACCGCCCCCCAGTGGTTCCAGCAGGATCGCGAAGGCATAGCCCAGCAACACCACGATGATGTCCACCAGCAGGGCCTGCAGGGTGTTGAAGCGGATGAAATAGGGGACGTTGGGATTGCGGACCACCGCAAGAAAGAGCAGGAAGAAGACCAGCAGATTGCCGAAGGGAATCCCCCGTTCCAGGAGCACCAGCGGCAAGGCAGGCAACGTCAGCCATTGCAGCCAGGGGAACTGGCCCATCAGGTGACCGCCGAAGGGGATCGCATCACTCCAGGGCAACAGGTAGACCAGCAGCCCGAGAAGCCGCTGCCAGACGGGGGTCGTCATCGAGGGTTGGTGGTTGAGGTGACGCTAGGCGGTCAGCCCCGATCAGCCAGGGCCGCTTCGGCGGCGTGGCGCATCACGGCAACGGGCACGTCGCTTCGCTCGGACCAGAGCCTCAGGGCAGCAGCCCCCTGTTGCACCAGCATCTCCAGTCCATCGAGCGTGCGGCAACCATGGGCGGCCGCATCGGTGAGCAGTCGGGTCGGCCGCGGCGTGTAGATGATGTCGTAAACCCAGCACTCGGGCTTCAGTCGCTGGATGTCGCCGGGGGTGAGGGGGCTGGCGAGAACAGCGTCGGACTTGTGGGGTGAGGCCATGCCCAGCGGCGTGGTGTTCACCACTAGATCGGCCGCTTCCAGAGCCTGCTCCATTGCCGCTTGATGGCTCCAGTCCAGGCCGGTGAGGCTCGGTGCCCAGGCGCCGCAATCCTGTTGGAATTCCAACAAGGCGTCTGGACGCCGTCCGGCGATCTGGATCTGCTCACAACCCAGTGTGGTGATGGCGGCCACGATCGCCCTGGCGCTGCCGCCACAGCCGAGCACCAGAGCCCTGCGACCTTGCCAGTCGGATCGGGCCTCCTGCAGCGGTGCGATGAATCCCTCTACATCCGTGTTGGTGCCAAACCAGCCACCGTCGGCGCGCGGCACCAGGGCATTGACCGCGCCGAGGCGCTGAGCCAGGGGGCTGAGCTCGGCGCAGAGGGGCACCACGCGGTGTTTGTGCGGGATGGTCACGTTGAGGCCGCGGCAGCCCACGGCACGCAGGCCCCGCACCACGGTCTCCAGGTCGTTGGCCGGGGTGGGGAGCGCCAGAAAGATCCAGTCGAGCCCCATCGCCTCCAGGGCGGCGTTGTGCATCACCGGTGAGAGGGAGTGGTGCACTGGATCACCGAGCAGACCCACCAGGGCTGTTTGAGAGTTGGCTGTCGTTGGGTTGGTCATGGGGTCAGTGTCCAGGATCGACCGGCCTGTCTGTTCGGGAACCACACCTCGCCTGCAGGGCTCGCCACTGATGAGGATGCAGAGGTTCAAGACGGATTGTTTTAGGAGGTGGGCATCGATGGGCAAGGTTGTCGGCATTGACCTTGGAACCACGAATAGCTGCGTGGCCGTGATGGAGGGTGGCAAGCCCACCGTGATCGCCAATGCGGAAGGGTTCCGCACCACACCGTCGGTGGTGGCCTACACGAAGAACCAGGATCAGCTGGTGGGGCAGATCGCCAAACGTCAGGCGGTGATGAACCCGGACAACACGTTTTATTCCGTCAAGCGGTTCATCGGTCGTCGTGTCGATGAAGTGAATGAGGAGTCGAAGGAGGTCAGCTATTCCGTTGAGAAAGCTGGCTCCAACGTCAAGGTCAAGTGCCCGGTGCTCGACAAGCAATTCGCCCCTGAGGAGGTGAGTGCCCAGGTGCTGCGCAAGTTGGCTGAGGATGCCGGCAAATACCTGGGAGAAACGGTGACCCAGGCGGTGATCACCGTTCCCGCCTATTTCAACGATTCCCAGCGCCAGGCCACCAAGGATGCCGGCAAGATCGCCGGCCTTGAGGTGCTGCGCATCATCAACGAGCCCACCGCCGCTGCTCTCGCCTACGGCCTCGACAAGAAGAGCAATGAGCGCATCCTGGTCTTCGACCTCGGTGGCGGCACCTTCGATGTGTCCGTGCTCGAAGTGGGCGACGGCGTGTTCGAGGTGCTGTCCACCTCCGGCGACACCCACCTCGGTGGCGACGACTTCGACAAGGTGATCGTTGATCACCTGGCCGACAGCTTCAAATCCAATGAAGGCATTGACCTGCGTCAAGACAAGCAGGCCCTGCAGCGCCTCACGGAAGCGGCCGAAAAAGCCAAGATCGAACTCTCCAGCGCCACGCAGAGTGAGATCAATCTGCCCTTCATCACCGCGACCCCTGAGGGCCCGAAGCATCTCGACCTCACCCTCACCCGCGCCAAGTTCGAGGAGCTGGCCTCCAAGCTGATCGATCGTTGCCGCGTGCCTGTGGAGCAGGCGCTCAAGGACGCCAAGCTCTCCGCTGGTGAACTCGATGAGATCGTGATGGTGGGTGGATCCACCCGGATCCCCGCCGTGCTGGAGCTGGTGAAGCGGATCACCGGCAAGGACCCCAACCAGACCGTGAACCCCGATGAAGTGGTGGCCGTGGGCGCCGCCATTCAGGGCGGTGTGCTCGCCGGTGAGGTCAAGGACATCCTGCTGCTTGATGTCACCCCCCTGTCTCTCGGTGTGGAGACCCTGGGTGGTGTGATGACCAAGATGATTCCGCGCAACACCACCGTTCCCACCAAGAAGTCGGAGACCTATTCCACGGCGGTGGATGGTCAGACCAATGTGGAAATTCACGTGCTCCAGGGTGAGCGCGAGATGGCCAGCGACAACAAGTCGCTTGGAACCTTCCGCCTCGATGGCATCCCCCCCGCTCCCCGTGGCGTGCCTCAGATCGAGGTGACCTTCGACATCGATGCCAACGGCATCCTGAGCGTGACCGCCAAGGACAAGGGCAGCGGCAAGGAGCAGAGCATCTCGATCACCGGTGCCTCCACACTCTCCGAACAGGAGGTGGAGAACATGGTGAAGGATGCTGAGGCCAATGCCAGCGCCGACAAGGAGAAACGTGAGCGGATCGACCTGAAGAATCAGGCGGAAACGCTTGTGTATCAGGCTGAAAAACAGCTGGGCGAACTGGGTGACAAGGTGGACGCCGAGGCCAAGGCCAAGGTGGAGGAGAAGCGCACCCAGCTGAAGGAAGCCACGGAGAAGGAAGACTTCGACACCATGAAGTCTCTGCTGGAGCAGTTGCAGCAGGAGCTCTACGCCCTGGGTGCTTCGGTGTATCAGCAGGCCGGCGCTGATGGCGCTGCAGCCCCCGGCGCCGATGGTGCCGCCGGATCCGGCAGCGATGCTGGTGATGATGTGATCGACGCCGAATTCACCGAATCGAAGTGATTCACCTCTGAGTGTTGGATCGTGCCAACACCCGCATGAAGAAAGGGGGCCTTAGGGCCCCCCTTTTTGTTGTCTGACGCATCAGACGGTTCGGGTTCAGAGGATCACTT
>CALGVO010000069.1 GCA_937930135.1 uncultured Synechococcus sp.
GAAGCACAATGACTCAACCATTGTCAAAGCGGTTCCTGATCGGGCTCGCAGCTGTTTCCCTCGGTGTGTCGGTCACGGCCTGTGGCGGTGGTGAAAAAACCGCCGATAGCGGCCAGTTTGATGATTCCGTCAAGGTGGGCATTCTTCACTCTCTGAGTGGCACCATGGCCATCTCGGAAACCACCCTGGTGGACACTGAGAAGATGGCGATTGAGGAAATCAATGCCGCTGGCGGCATTGAAGTGGATGGCAAGAAATATAAAATCGATTACATCGTTGAGGATGGGGCGTCGGATTGGCCCACCTTCGCCGAAAAGTCCAAGAAGTTGATTGATTCCGACAAGGTTGCTGTTGTGTTCGGTGGCTGGACCTCCGCCAGCCGCAAGGCGATGCTGCCGGTGTACGAGTCGAAGGATGCCTTCCTCTATTACCCGATCCAATACGAGGGTCAGGAATGCTCGAACAATATTTTCTACACCGGTGCGACTCCGAATCAGCAATCGGAGCCAGCCACCGAGTTCATGTATCTGAAGTCGCCGGCTGCCGGGAAGCCCTTCTTCCTCGTTGGCTCTGATTACGTGTTCCCCCGCACCTCGAACACGATTACCAAAGCCCAGCTGGCCGTGCTTGGCGGCAAGGTGGTGGGTGAAGACTATCTCCCTCTCGGCAACACCGAGGTGGCACCGATCATCGCCAAGATCAAAGAGGCTCTCCCCGATGGTGGTGTGATCATCAACACCTTGAATGGCGACCAGAACGTTGCCTTCTTCAAGCAGATTCAGGATGCTGGCATCACGCCTGAGAAGGGCTATTACGTGATGAGCTACTCCATCGCTGAGGAGGAAATCAAAACGATTGGACCCGAGTTCCTCAAGGGTCATTACGGTGCTTGGAATTACATGATGTCGATCGATACGCCCGCATCCAAAACCTTCGCTGCCAACTACAAGAAGTTCACGGATGATCCCGATGCCGTGGTGGCTGATCCCCAGGAGTCGGCCTACAACATGGTCTATCTCTGGAAGAAGGCAGTTGAAAAGGCCGGCAGCTTCGATGATGACAAGGTGCGGGAAGCTCTGATCGGCGTCAAGTTTGATGCTCCTCAGGGGCCGATCGAAGTGCGTCCCAATCACCACATCTCTCAGATTGCCCGGATCGGCAAGATCACTCCGGCAGGTCAGTTTGATATTGTGAGTCAGTCGGACAATCCTATCGATCCCCAGGCCTGGAACCAGTTTGATCCTTCCTCAAAAGGCTTCGCCTGCGACTGGAGTGATCCCAGTAAGGGCGAGAAATACAAGCTCTGATCGCTGGCATTGACACTGCGGGAGTGGATCGACACTCCCGTTTCTTTTCACTCTTTGATAGTTGCCAGTGGAGCTTCTTCTTGAAAGCCTCTTCAATGGTCTGGCGATTGGTTCTGTGCTGTTGATTGCAGCACTTGGCCTGGCCATTGTGTTCGGTCTGATGGGTGTGATCAATCTCGCCCATGGTGAGCTGATCATGCTTGGCGCTTACACCACCTATGTGGTGCAGCTGATTTTTAAGCAGCCAGCGCTTCAACCCGTCTACGACATTTACTTGATTGTTTCTCTGCCGATTGCCTTTGTGGTGAGTGGCGTTGTTGGCATTTTGCTGGAGCGCACGATCATCCGCCGTCTGTATGGCAATCCTTTGGAGACCTTGCTCGCCACCTGGGGGGTGAGTCTGATTCTGCAGCAGTTCGTTCGCAGTGTGCCCCTCGCTTACGGCGCCGGACTGGTGCTGGCCCTGCTGATCGGTTTTTTGCTGCCGGCGCTGCTACCGGAGCGGCTGCAGCTGCAAGCGTCCTCGCGTTGGCTTCGTCTGGGCAGTTGGGCCCTTGGCGCCCTGGTTGGTGTGGTGTCGGCCGGTGGATTGGCCGCAGCCATCGGCAAACTCTCTCGCCCGGATGCACGCAATGTGGATGTCACAGCGCCTGCCTGGATGCGTGGCGGGATCGAGTGGATGGATGTCACCTTTCCCGTGCCCCGTCTGGTGATCATCGTGATCACCGTGCTGGCCCTGGTGGCGATCGCCTGGTTTCTCAATCGCAGCGTCTGGGGTCTGCGCATTCGGGCCGTCACGCAGAACCGCTCCATGAGTGATTGCCTGGGAATTTCCACCGACACCGTCGATGTGCTCACCTTCGGGATCGGTTCCGGCCTGGCAGGCATCGCCGGTGTGGCGGTGTCGATGCTGGGTTCGGTTGGACCAAATGTGGGCTCGTCTTACATCGTGGCTTGCTTCATGGTGGTGGTGCTCGGTGGTGTAGGCAATCTGCTCGGCACCGTGATTGCTTCCCTGGCTATCGGTGTGCTGACTGATCTGATCGGCGCTGGCCGTCTGCTCACGCTCTGGCCCGAAATGCCGACGCCATTGGTATCCACCGTGCAGTTCTTTGCCACCACGAGCATGGCGAGGGTGCTGGTGTTCGCCCTGATTGTCGTGTTCCTGCAGTTCCGACCTGCCGGCCTCTTTCCTCAGAAGGGCCGGATGGTGGAGGCCTGAATAATGACCCGTCCTCGTTTTCCCTGGTCATGGCTTCTCTGGGGCGTCGTGATCGTGGCGGTGCTGCTGGCGCCATCGGTGTTGCCTGTGTTTCGCCTCAACCTCCTCGGCCGTTATCTAGCGCTGGCGATCGTGGCCCTCGGGATCGACCTGATCTGGGGCTTCACTGGCTTGCTCAGTCTTGGCCAGGGGATCTTCTTCGCCCTCGGTGGTTATGCCGCGGCCATGTATCTGCAGCTCGGCAGTGCATCGGAGGCGGCCCATGGGCTGCCGGAGTTCTTCAGTCTCTATGGCGTCGACCAGCTGCCCCTGTTCTGGGAGCCCTTTCGATCGCCCTTGTTCACGCTCATCGCCATCGCCCTGATTCCTGCGCTGGTGGCGGCGGGCCTCGGTTATCTCGTGTTCCGCAACCGGATCAAGGGGGTGTATTTCTCGATCCTCACCCAGGCGGCCCTGCTGGTGTTCTTCAATTTCTTCAATGGCCAGCAGAAGCTGATCAATGGCACCAACGGTCTCAAGACCGATGTCACCACTCTGTTCGGTCAGATGGTGGGTTCCGAAGGTATGCAGCGGGGCTTTTTCTGGCTCACGGCTGCTCTGGTGATCGTGAGCTGGTTGTTTGTGCGCTGGTTGGTGCGTGGTCGCTTCGGTGACGTGCTGATTGCGATTCGCGACGACGAACCGCGTCTGAGGTTCACGGGTTACAACCCGACCCAGTTCAAAACGATCGTGTTTGCCTTGGCTGGCGCTCTCGCCGGTGTGTCGGGTGCTCTCTACACGGTGCAATCGGGCATTGTCTCGCCCCAATACATGACGGTGCCCTTTTCGATCGAGATGGTGATCTGGGTCGCCGTGGGTGGACGGGGCACCCTGCTCGGGGCCGTTTTGGGGGCCGTGTTGATCAACTACGCCAAGAGCCTGGTGAGTGAAGCGATTCCCGAATCCTGGATGTTCATCCAGGGTGGTCTCTTCATCCTGGTGGTGACTGTGTTGCCGGAGGGGCTGCTGGGGTGGTGGCGCAGCGATGGTCCGCGCAATCTCCTGCTCCGGCTCGGTGTGCCAAGACGTCTGGCCACCTATCCGCGTCTGGAGCTGGATGGTGATGATGAGGTGCAGCCATGACGGCCTCGACCCATCTGATCGAGTTGCGGGCGATCAGCGTCAGTTTTGATGGTTTTCTCGCCCTCAATGATCTCAATCTCTGCCTCAAGCCCGGTGAGCTGCGCGCCGTGATCGGTCCGAACGGGGCCGGGAAAACCACCTTCCTGGATGTGATCACAGGCAAGGTGCAGCCAACCCGTGGCGAGGTGCTGTTCAAGGGGCGCAGCCTGCGGGGACTGCCCGAACACCGCATTGCCCGTCTGGGCATCGGTCGCAAATTTCAGAGCCCCCGGGTGTTTGAGCAGCTCACAGTGCATGAGAATCTCGCCCTGGCGGTGAGCCGTCCGAAGCGTCCCTGGCCTTTGCTGATGTCTGGGTTGTCGACGACGCAGGACGAGAAAATCAATCAGTTGATGGCGATCGTGAACCTGCAGAGCCGGGCCCAGCA
>CALGVO010000070.1 GCA_937930135.1 uncultured Synechococcus sp.
CCAGGGATGGTCGGCACGCAGCTGAAGATCCACCCTGATCAGGCTGGCGCCAGCCCGGCAGCGCCAGACCAGCCGCGCCAGCAGCGGGCCGGCTTCCACCAGTTCAGGCGGCGCCTCCGGCGCACCGATGGGGAGGGGCTTGTCGCGGTAGTCCGCAGCCAGATCCCAGGCATCCCAGAACTCGCCATGGTCAACGAACCGTTGCAACCCCAGGGGAGCCGCCAACTGGGCGACGCCTTCCCGATCCCACAACTGCTGCAGACCTGACACATCGATGAATGCCGACACCCAGCCATTGCTGAGATTCCATCCCCCACCGGGCTGCCGCTCCGCACGAACGGGGCAACGCACCGGCGCGGCTATGCCCTGGGAGCCACGCGTGAGGGGCACGGCCGCCACACCCTGCTGGGGAGGCAACTGCACCCAGGTGCCCCCGCCGGGGGCCTCCTGAACGGGCAAGGCCTGTCCAACGCTGGACCAGCGACCGCGGGGGAGGCGCACAAGCGGACTCCATCGGGCCAGGGGCTGGAGTCCCACCCAGGCCCAACTGTGATCCGCCTCAGGGCTACCCAGCAGCTGCTGCAGCTGCCCATTCCGAAGTCGCGCCGCCTGGCGACGGGAGCGGCGCCAGATCGGCTCAGCCTGCTCAAACACCTCCGGGATCGAGGTGCCAGGGAGGATGTCGTGAAATTGCTGAAACAGCAATGGCCGCCAGTCGGTCGCTTCGATCTCGGCGCCTTGAACAGCGCCTTGAACGGTGCCCTGCCGAGCCGATGCCAGCAGGGCCGCCGTCAGATCCGCCTCCCGCAGCAGCCGCTCCAGGCTGCGGTTGTGCCGCTTCTGATCCGGGCGACTGGTGGCACAACCGCGATGCAACTCCAAATACAGCTCGTCGCGCCACACCGGCAGATGGTCGGCATGCGCCTCCAGGGCCTGGAGATACCCGCGCACGCTGCCCGGCTGCCGCGCCGACACCTGGGGGTGATCCTGCCAAAGCTGAAGATGCTCGAGCATTTCTGCGGTGGGGCCACCGCCGTGATCACCAACGCCCGGAATCCAGAGCGCCCGTTCGATGGCGGTGGCCTGGGCAAAGGCGCGCTGTTCGGCCTGGATCGCCTGGGGATCGGCATCGGTGCCGATCGGCGGAAGCATCAACGCCAGAAGCTCGCCGCCACCACGACTACGCCAGCGAAACAGGCGGTGAGGGAACGACTGGGAGCCATTCCAGGCCAATTTATGGGTGCAGAACCAACGCACCCCCTCCGCCGCCGCCACCGCTGGCAGACCAGCGCCGAAACCAAAACTGTCGGGCAGCCAGGCCAGATCGTGGCGCCACTCCGGAAACGTGCTTCGGCTGTAGGCCTGGCCGAGGGCGAATTGCTGTCGCAAGGACGCCGTGCTCACCAAAATGCAATCGCTTTCCACCCAGGGGCCGTTGATCGGCTCCCAGCGACCGGCCTGACTCGCGACCCGGATCCTGGTGAAAAGGGCCGGGCGGAACCGTTCCATCCACGCATACAGAGCCGGCGTGGAGTGGGCGAAATGGAGCTCCGGAAAGCGGTCCATCAGATCCAGTGCGGAGCGGAAGGTCCGCTCCGCCGCTTCCCAGGTGTCGGCCACCGGCCAGAGCCAGGCGAGATCGAGATGGGCATGCCCCACCCAATGCACCGCACCCGTTGCCGGCGCCAGGGTCTGTAGGGTCGTTTCAACCGCCCTGCCGGCCTCGGCCGTCAAGGGATCCAGCGCCAACACGGCATCGGGCAACACTGCCTGCGAGAGAGCCAGAGCCTCAGGAAGCAACAGCTGGGCAGGATCCCGGCCGGCCTCGCGCGGTTCCCGCACGATCGCGCTGCTGATCAGAGCGCCGTCGTCATGACAGGGGCTCCGCAGCTCCAGTTCAAAACGGAGTGGAGCGCCGTCGTGCCAGCGCTCGGGCAGGGGCCAGCGACAACGTGTGTCGAACAGATCGCCCTCGTGCACAAGCTGACCATCCACCCAGAGGCGCACGGCATCCGCCCACCAGCTCAGCACCAGACGGGCCTGAGCGGGCTGGCCACGCCAGGCCTCGGGACAGGTGACCTCCTGCTGCAGCCGACACCAACGCCCCCCCCGAGGCCAGGCCAGCAATCCCCGCGCATGCCAGTCCGGCCGATGCTCCCTGCACCAGGGATCAGCCAGGGCCGGCCCTGAATCAGGCCGATCAGGCCGGATCCAACGATCGAGCAGCTCCAGGCGAGACCGACGTCGAAACGTTTCAATCCACCCCAATCGCCGCGCCTGGAAAGGGGTCTGCATCGTGATTTCCAATCCTTGCCCCATAGGATGATGGCGCTGTCCCAGACGCCGGTCGGTCTCCATGCTCGCCCTCAAGATCTCCGTTTACTCGGTCGTCTTCTTTTTCCTCGGGATCTTCGTGTTCGGCTTCCTGGCAAGCGATCCCAGCCGCACCCCCAGCCGCAAGGACCTGGAAGACTGACCCTCCCTTCGCATGAGGGCTGGATGAACGTGGCAGGATCACCGGCCACAGCTGCTCACCCGCTTGTCGGCCGCCACCGCCACTTCAAAACCGATCGAATGGTTGATGTGGCGTGGCTGTGCCCTTGCACTCCTCAGCACCCTCGCAACAGCAGCCTCGCTACCGGGTCGATCCCAGACCCTGAACGAAGCCTTAACGTCCGTTGAGCCTCTGGCAAGTCAGACCACCACGACGGCTCCAGACGCAGAGAACCAGCAGTTCAGCGACCAATCTGGCCTGAATGAAGCCGGAGCGGAAGACGTCACCACAACGCCCATCACGCCCCCGCTCGAAATCCGCTTGAAAGCGGATCGGCAGCGTTTCGATGCCCGGCGCAACCTCTTCATCGCCGAAGGCAATGTGCGCGCTGTGCTCAATGGTGGCGTCCTTCAGGCCGACCGCATCGAGTTCGACAGCACCTTCAGCACCCTCTATGCCCGGGGGAGCGTGCGTTTCCGCCGGGGATCACAGTATTTCCAGGCCAGTACCCTTCATTTCAGCCTGATTCAGAACGAAGGCGAACTCAGCGACGTTTACGGCGTTCTCGATCTCGACAGTGCGGCGCTGGATTTCAACCCCACCAGCGGCAGTGCGTCATCCGGGCCAACCACTCCAAGCACCCCCACTCTGCTGCCGGTCGTCGAATCCAGCAGCCTCGGTTTCCCGACAGCATTGGAGCTGGAGCTGGAAACGAACACCCCGGAACGGCTCAATCCCCAGGATGATGGCGGCACGTTCTGGGATCTGGAACTGCCACCGGCACTGGAGTGGCTGGTGCCCGATACCGCCGCTCCCCAGAAGCCTGAGCTGGGGATGGCCTGTCCCCCGGTGCTGCCGCCGATTCCCGCCTGGCACCCTCACCCCTGGGCCGTGACCGCCTGGGGTGGTCAGATGATCGATTCCAACTTCGGCGATACGTTTCTGTTCAACGGCCGCCAGCGTCCTGAGTATCTGCTCGGCGTCAGCCTGCAGAAACGGATCTGGCGGGCCGGCCCCCTCTCTCTGGAACTGGAAGCAGACCTCTTTGGCCATCACGCCGATGCGCAGGCGGGCGGGCGCTACAACCAAATGATCCCCAATGCCGACACAGGCTCACAGACGTTTGCCGAGGGAGTCCTCGGGCTAGGCGCCCGCCTGTGGATTCAACCCTGGCTGAGCTTTGGCTTTGTGGAAGGAATCAGCTACAACTCAGCTGTCAGCAACTATGAGCGCACCTACCGGGAGAACTACGCCCAACTGCTGAATTACCTGGCGTTTGAACTGGAAGCGGCCGTTTCGGATGACTTCTCAGTGGTGGGACGAATCCACCACCGCTCCGGCGCCTACGGCACCTACAGCGGCGTGCGTGAGGGCAGCAATGCCTACCTGATCGGTCTGCGTTACCGCTGGGGACAGGATCCAGCAGCTCCGGAGCCAACCGAGGTGCCGCCACCGCTCGGCTGCCCGGATCCAGACCGGGCCAGCCGTGTGGAACCGCAGAGCCTCAGCGAACATCTGAACGCCATCACCCTCGGCACTCCCGATGGCAGCCGCTCCGCACACAAACCTCCATCAGGCCCATCCACCAACACTCCAACCACACCTCTGGCACAGACGCAGGCCTCAACCCTGTCCCTCTCTGAACAGGAAGCCCTGCGCGCCAAGGCGATTGCAGCAATTGATCAACGCATCACCAGCCTGCAGTTCCAGCAATCCCTCAGCGTGGATCGCCGCTTCGGCGTGCCGAGCACCGTGCAGAACAGCACAGTTGAGGCACAGAACGTGTTTGGCGCCGTGCAACCCTCCCAGCTCAACCAGTTGGGACGGACGCAGTTAATCACGGGAGAAATCAGCCGCTGGCGCATTCAGGCGGCACGCGTGCAGATCACCCCCGACGGTTGGCGTGCGGATCGCATGGGCTTCACCAATGACCCCTTCACACCGGCCCAGACCCGGATCGATGCCGACAACGTGGTGGCCACCGAGCAAGCCAATGGCGACATCCTGATCAAGAGTGGGCGCAACCGCCTGATCGTGGAAGAGCGACTACCGATCCCCGTGAGTCGCACCCAACGCATTCAGAAGCAGGAGGAAGTGGAGAACCGTTGGGTGTTCGGCATTGATAACGAAGACCGCAACGGCTTCTTCATCGGCCGCAATCTCAAGCCGATCGAGTTCAATCGCGACACAATCCTCACGCTCCAACCCCAAGTCCTGCTGCAACGGGCGATTGACGGGGAAACCGATAGCTATGTGGCTCCAGGCTCCTCGGTCGACAGCGGCACGGTCACCCAATCCACCACCATGGGTGATCTTTTCGGTCTGGAGGCCGAACTGAAGAGTCAATGGCTGGGTTGGGATGCCACGATCAACGCCGACATCAGCACCTTCAATCTTCAGAACATTGCCAACGGCAGTCGTTACTGGGCCGACTTCACGAACCGCTTCCGCCTTCCCTGGGTCGGGGCGATCACCGCACGACTGTTCGGTGCTTACCGCTATCGCTCCTGGAACGGCTCGCTCGGAGAAACCGATGTGTATTCCGCCTATGGCGCCTTCGCCGAACAGAAAGGCAATTTCAACATCGGTAAATTAGGGAACTCTTATCTCTGGCGGATCGGTGTCGGCAACTATCAGGCCGAGAGCTTCACAAGCACCAATCTCACCGACCTGTGGCGAGCCAATGTCTTCGGCTCCATCAACAGCAGCTATCCGCTCTGGCGCGGCCAGCCGGCCCCATTCACACCAGAGCGGGCCTATCGCTACTCACCCGTGGCGATCGTGCCGGGCCTCACCCTGAACACCAACCTCAACACCCAACTCGCTGCCTATGGGGATGGTCGGCGACAGAACACCGTCAGCTTCTCGGGTGGCCCCACGCTGACCCTGGGCACCTTCAGCAAGCCGTTCCTCGACTACACCCAGCTCTCGGTCACCGGTGGCGGGACGCTCAAACAGGGTGCCAGCCCCTTCGATTTCGACCAGGCAGTCGATCTCGGCACCCTGGGTGTCGGCCTCACCCAGCAGATCGCCGGGCCGCTGCTGATCAGCGCCGGCGTGGCGCTCAACGTGGATCCGGCCTCCGAGTTCTACGGCGATGTGATCAATTCCAACATTGAGGTGCGCTGGCAGCGCCGCAGTTACGACTTCGGCTTCTACTACAACCCTTACGAAGGCATCGGCGGCTTCCGCTTCCGTCTCAACGACTTCAACTTCACTGGCACCGGCGTGCCGTTCATTCCTTACACCCCTCGCAATCTGCCGAACGAACTGGAAAACCGGCCGTTCTGACCACGCCTCTGGCGGATCACTCCTCCGGGCCGCCGCCGTAGATCAGATGGCTGCCGGTGAGATCGGAACCGGCAAACTGCATTCCCTCGGTGCGCACCCCCGGGGCATAGGCGTTGATCACCACCGCCTCCCGCAGGTCGGCACGGCGAAGATCCGTTCCCGCCAACTCGGCATTGGTGAGCGTTGCGCCCTGCAAGCCAGCCCCATCGAGGCGCGCACCACTGAGGTCAGCCCCCTCGAGATTGGCTTCATCCAGGCGGGCACCGCGCAGATCGGCGTCCCGCAGATCGGCACCGATCAGATGGGCGCCGACCAGATCCACACCGCGCAGGTCACAGCCTGCGCAAGCCCCCGTGCTCAGCAACTGCTGGCGAGGGTCCTGAAACGGCTCCACCCGGAGCGGCACCATCTCGGCCGCCGGCAGTGGGGAGGCCATGGCCAGGAGCAGGGCAAGGCAACCGGTCAGCGGCGTGAGTCGAGCGGGGAAGCGATCCATGGCCTAGGAGCCTCTCTCTCCTTCATAGACACTCCAGCAAGTGTCCGCAGCCCTAAAACCCGTTCAGGTAAGGAAGCGTCGCCATGGTGGCCCTGAGCTCTGCATCGCGGGCCACCAGCTGCGATGTCGCATCCCAGCGGCCAGAGAGCAGCATCTCCCGGGCCCCGGGATCCAGGCTGATCGACCAGCTGCCGGATTGGGGCTCACGGCAGGTGTTGCCCTCCAGATCGAGCGTCCAGCGGCGGCCGGGGTCAGCCTCCACAGCAGCCTGAAGCGCCAGCACCTGCTCCGGCGTGGCTGTGGCACAGGGAATCCCCAGTGCCAGGCAATTGCCATGGAAGATCTCAGCGAAACTGATGCCAACCAGGGCACGGATCCCCCAACGCATCAACGCCTGGGGAGCGTGCTCACGACTGGAACCGCAACCGAAGTTGCCATTCACCACAAGGATCGACGCACCGGCATGGGCGGGCTGATCGAAGGGGTGAGAACCACCCAGCTCGCTGCGATCGTCGGCGAACACCTGATCCCCGAGCGCTTCAAAGCTGACGCACTTGAGAAAACGAGCGGGGATGATCCGATCGGTATCGATGTCATCACCCCGCAATGTGAAGGCAGACCCGCTGATCTGGCGGATTTCACCCTGGGGGAAGCTGCCGGGAGAGGTCATGAACGGCTTGAAGAGGAGATGGCAGGAAACAACAACAGCTTGATGGCAGGGTGCCTCAAGCCGGTGCCGGCAGAGCCGCGAGATGGCGCACATCCGTCACCTGACCGGTGACCGCGGCGGCCGCCACCATGGCTGGGCTCATCAGCAGCGTGCGACCACTGGCCGACCCTTGCCGGCCCTTGAAGTTGCGGTTGCTGGAGCTGGCACTGATCTGCCTGCCCTCGAGGCGATCCGGATTCATGGCCAGACACATCGAACAGCCGGGCTCACGCCATTCGAAACCCGCCGCACGAAACACCGCATCGAGGCCCTCAGCTTCGGCGGCCCGGGCCACCTGCTCGGAACCGGGCACCACAAACGCCCGGATCCCAGGGGAGACCTGGCGCCCCCGCGCCACCGCCGCCGCCGCCTGCAGATCACTCAAGCGGCCGTTGGTGCAGCTGCCGATGAAACACAC
>CALGVO010000071.1 GCA_937930135.1 uncultured Synechococcus sp.
GCGCCGGGGAAGGCGCCGGGGGGTGAGGGAATCGCCAGGGGAAGCATCCCGTCGGGGTCGAGAGGGAAGGTGGGATAGGGATCGGTCGGTGACCAGGTCTCCGCCGGCTCGGAGAGCCGGCGACCCTGAACCCTCTCCAGGCGTTCCACATAGGCCTGCACATCGCGATCCGCGAACCAGGCCTCCAGATCCACCGCATCGGCATCCACGTCGCGGTAGCCGGGCAGCACATCGCGACGCAACCAGGAGCGGCAGTAATCACAGAGTGCCGCCAGATCATCGCCGGGGTGGCGCTTGAGCCAGGTCTGCAACTCAGGATCAGCACTCGCCCGCATCTGGGTCATGGCGTGATCCACATCGCCCAGCAGCAGATCCAGACAGGCCTGAAGCGGATGGGTATCAAGACCTTCCAGGGGGAGATGACCCAGCCGCTGACGCGCAGCATCGAGACGCTCGGGCTTGCGGCGGGAGAAGCCGGCGGCGGAGAACGCCATCACCGCCAGGAAGGCGGCATCGCTCGACCCCAGCCCCTGCCAGCGCTCAAACAGATCGATCTGCTCCTGCACGGTGAGAAAACGGCGGATCTGCTGGAAAAACAGCTCAAACTCTCCCTGGCTGAGACCGATCTCGCCCTGATCCAGGCCTTCCAGGCCTCCCCGAGCGTTGACCAGCTGATCGAGAAGAGCGAGCCCCTCGCGCCGGGCCTGCTGTTCGGAGAGATCGCGACTGAGCAGGTCGAGAATGCGGTAAGGCTTGAGTTGCTCCAGGCGCTGCTCCAGCACCAGGCGTTGATCCGGCAATTTGCCGACCCTCTGCAGCAGCTGAAGCCCCTCCCCCAGCAGCCCGGCGGCTGATTCATAACGGCGCTGCTCCTGATCCTGCTCGGCGGCTGCCCGGGAGGCGAGGGCAGCAAGCAGGGCGAGATCGGCCTCGCGACCACTGCCCAGGGCAGGGGCCTGCGGGGGCTGCAGGGCCTGGCGCGCCAACTGAAACGCCTCGTGGGGCGCGTTGGCCTCCCACAAAAGGATGAGTCCGCCCACTTCACGACTCGACGCCACTTCCAGGCCAGCGGTTTCGCCAGGGTGATCCCGCCCCAGTTCCATCAGTGCCGCCTCGTAATGGCGACGCCGGGAGGGATCGGTGAGGAGATCGGCAGAAAGGCGGAGGAGATCGGCGCGTTGCTGCAGACCCTCGTGGGTGAATCCCTGATCGGGAGAGCGATCGATCCTCAGCTGGAGCGTGCGCAGGATCGTTTCGGATTCCGCCGACGGACTGACACCGAGCAGACGGAAATGATCGATCGGCAAATCCACCTGCACCGGTGCTGCTGGCTGCAGACTGTAGGCAGAGTCAGGGTTTTTGCCCATTGGATGTGGGCTGCCCCTTAAAGTTGAGCATCGATACGGGCCTGGGGATGAGTCAGAACATCGCAGTGAACAGCGATCCCACGACCGCGACAGCCTCCCTGGCAGGGCCCCATGCCGAGCGGTTGTCGTCATTGGTGACGGCCCAGAGGGCCGAGGTTGATCGAGACACCGGCCTGGCGCTGTATCGCGACATGAGCCTGGGCAGGCGCTTTGAAGACAAATGCGCCGAGATGTATTACCGCGGCAAGATGTTTGGCTTCGTGCACCTCTACAACGGCCAGGAGGCCGTGAGCACCGGCGTCATCGGCGCCATGAGGCGGCAGCACGACTGGTTCTGCAGCACGTATCGCGACCACGTGCATGCCCTCAGCGCCGGTGTGCCGGCCCGGGAAGTGATGAGTGAGCTCTTCGGCAAGGCAACCGGTTGCAGCAAGGGTCGCGGTGGCTCCATGCACCTCTTCTCCAAGCAGCATCACCTTCTCGGTGGCTTCGCCTTCATCGGTGAAGGGATTCCCGTGGCGCTCGGCTCCGCATTCACGAGTCGCTACAAGCGCGATGCCCTGGGTGATGCCTCCAGCAATGCCGTCACGGCAGCTTTCTTCGGGGACGGAACCTGCAACAACGGCCAGTTCTTTGAATGCCTGAACATGGCGCAGCTCTGGAAGCTGCCGATCCTTTTTGTGGTGGAGAACAACAAGTGGGCCATCGGCATGGCCCATGACCGAGCCACCAGCGATCCGGAGATCTGGCGCAAGGCTGCTGCCTTCGGCATGGCCGGCGAAGAGGTGGATGGCATGGATGTGTTGGCGGTGCGCGCCGCCACCCAACGGGCCCTGGAGCGGGCCCGGGCCGGGGAAGGTCCCACCCTGCTGGAGTGCCTCACCTACCGCTTCCGCGGCCACTCCCTCGCCGACCCTGACGAACTGCGTGCGGAAGCGGAAAAACAGTTCTGGGCCCAGCGGGACCCTCTCAAAGCCCTGGAACGCGACCTGGTGGCTGCCGGTTTGGTGACCAATGACGACCTGCGCGCGATCGAAAAAGAGATCGATGCCGAAGTGCAGGACTGCGTTGACTTCGCCCTCGCCGCGCCCGAGCCCGACGGGGCCGAGCTCACCCGGTACATCTGGGCGGAGGACTGAACCTCAGAGGCTCGGCATCCTGCGGGTGAGATTGCGCAGTTTGCGCAGAGCCTTGAGCTCCACCTGACGCACCCGCTCCCGTGACACCTCCATCAAACGACCGATCTCCGCCAGGGTGTGGCGCTCGTTGCCATTGAGGCCGAAGCGCAGACCCAGCACATACTGCTCCTGTTCGCTGAGGTGGCTGAGCCAGCGACCGAGCTGTTCGTGATGGATGCTCTGCTCCACCTTGTCGAGGGGCTCGTCGTACGACGAGTCAGCGATCAGATCCCCCAGAAAACTGCGCCCCTCCTCTCCATTGACAGGAGCATCGAGGCTGCTGGTGGTGAGCGCCTGTCGTAACAAGGCGTCCAGCTCATCCAGGGGCATGTCCATCGCCTCGGCGATCTCCACCCGGCTGGGCATGGCACCGAGCTTGTGGGCGAGATCGAGGCTGACCTTGCGAATCGTGGTGAGGCGTTCGCTCAGATGCACCGGCAGGCGAATCGTGCGCGACTGACAGGCAATCGCCCGGGTCATGCTCTGGCGGATCCACCAGAAGGCGTAGGTGGAAAACTTGTAGCCGCGGGTGGGATCGAATTTTTCAACCGCACGTTCCAAACCAAGGGATCCCTCCTGAATGAGATCCAGCAACTCCAATCCCTTGCCCTGATATTTCTTCGCAACACTCACAACAAGGCGAAGGTTGGCTTTCATCATCCGCTCCTTGGCACGTTTGCCAACGCGAATCATGCGGCGATCGTGGGAACTGAAACCGACATGATCCGGCGCCAGAGTGCCGTCTTCGGTGAGACGCATCATTTCCTGAACCTGATTGCCGAGCTCGATTTCCTCAGCGGGGGTGAGCAGAGGAATCCTGCCAATCGTCGCCAGATACCAACTGATCGGGTCGCTACTCCGACGACGCTGAGATTCAGCAAGACCGGCTGCCAGGGATGCCATGGATGTCTGCCGCACAATTCGTGGGAAAACTGTCTTATGAAAAATCGGAATGGCGATGTGTTTTCAGCAACCCTTCAGATTCATGAAAGGAAAACGACACAGAAGCGCCTGAACGACTCCCCAAACCTCACGAAAATTGCGGATTCCGCATGAAATCACCGGCGAACCGCTCTCGTCCGGCTTGCCGTTGTTGCCTTCGGCACAGCCTGGCCAAGGCCTGGGCCACATCTCCAGCGGTACTCGACGCCCTGCAACGGCGCGCCGCCTCCGCATGCAGCGCCACCGCTGCCGCCAACGCTTCCGCCCCCCAGGTCATGGCCGGTCGCTGCGCCGCCCAGCCAGCCGCGAATCCAGCCAACACATCTCCCAGACCGGTGCGGGCGACATGGGGATCGGTGTGCAGCAACTGCCTGGCGCTGCCATCCGGCGCGGCGATCACGCTGTGCGCACCTTTGAGCACCAGCACGGCACCGCTGCAACTGGCGGCCTCCCGGGCTGCCGCGACAGGAGACGACAGCGCAAGGGTGGGGAAAAGACGCCGGAATTCCGCAGGATGGGGCGTGAGCCAGGTGGGTCCCTGTCGCTGGGTCAACCATCGCCAGCCCCCGGGCGATGCAGCGAGCTGATTCAGGCCATCGGCATCGAGCACGAGAACGCCGGAGAAGGCCAGCAGGGGAGCCGCGGCCCGATCCCAGTCAGCAGAACCAGGGCCCAGCCCGGGCCCGAGCAACACCGCGTCAAAACGACTCAGGTCGAGGGCTGCGACGGCCTCGGGCCAGAGCCGCCCAGCCTCAGCGGCAGGGCCTGCAGCTCCAGCCAGCACCACTTCCGGCAACACTTGCCACAGCGTCTGCGCCACCGCCTCTGGCACCACGGCCTGAATGCTGCCAACACCGCTGGCCAGCGCTCCCCTGAGCGCCAGAAGCGTCGCGCCGCGATAGCGATCACTGCCAGCGATCACCAGCACCCGACCCCGTTGGTATTTCATCGCCGAACAAGGCGGTTGGGGCCAGGCGAGATCTTGGAGATCTTCCGGTGTCACCCCGAGCAGCAGGGGGGTGGACGGATCAGGCATCAGGCGATCGGGCCATCCGGCATCGATGCGGTGAAGCTCGCCCACATGCTCCAGGGCCGCATCCTGCACCAACCCCTCCTTGATCAAGGCCACCGTGAGGGTGGCCCGCGCCACCGCCGCCTCACCCTTGAGGGCGTGGCCGTGATCACCATCCAGACCGGCGGGGAGATCCAGGCTCACGAGCTGGTGGGGTCGCTGCTGCTGCCGCCGGCGCAGCAGGGAAGCCAGCGCCTGCGGCAGAGGCCGACTCTGGCCAAGACCGAAGAGGGCCTCGATCCAGAGAGCGGGATCGGCGGGATCGGGAACCGACTCCAGGACGGGGATTCCCAGCCAGCGTGCATGGTCCAGGTGTTGCTGTGTGAGAGACGCCCGAATCGGCAACGGCAACCAGAGCCGCACCGCCACACCGGCCTGCGCCAGTTCGCGGGCCACCACCAAGCCATCACCGCCGTTATGACCGGGCCCCACCAGCACCAGCACGCCTGCGTTCAGCCACGTGGGGCGCTCGAGCAGCCAGGCGGCCATCGCCAACCCCACCTTTTCCATCAAAGACGGCACCGGCAGACCACTGGCCAGCCAGTCCTGCTCTAAAGCCGCCATCAGCTCGCACCTCACCAGCCAGTGGGCAACATCGGGACGGGGCCAGGTCACGAACGGGCAGACGGAACCTCACTATGGAGAGATCCAGTGCCGTCGCCCATGGGTTCAGCTCCGGTCACCGAGGCAGGGCATCAGGCCCTCGCCAAGCTGCGCTGCTGGCCCGGCGAGCATCGGGTGGCTGTGGGCCTATCCGGCGGCGTCGACAGCTCCCTGACGGCGGCTCTGCTCGTGGAGGCGGGCTGGCAGGTGGAAGGGCTCACCCTCTGGCTGATGAGTGGCAAGGGAGCCTGCTGCGCCGAAGGGCTGGTGGATGCGGCCGGGATCTGCGACCAACTGGGCATTCCCCACCACGTGGTGGATTTCCGTGCCCATTTCAAGGAGCAGATCGTCGATTTCCTCGTGCAGGGGTATGGCGAGGGCATCACGCCGCTGCCCTGCTCCCGCTGCAACCGGGAGGTGAAATTCGGCCCGATGCTGCGCTGGGCACTCGACGAGAGGGGCATTGAGCGCATCGCCACGGGCCATTACGCCCGCATCCGTCATGGCGCCCAGAGCGACAACGGACGCCACCAATTGCTGCGCGGCTGCGACAGCCATAAAGACCAGAGCTATTTCCTCTACGACCTGCCCCAGGAGGCGCTCGGCCGACTGGTGTTTCCGTTGGGGGAGCTCACCAAGAGCGACACCCGCCTCGAAGCGGCACGTCTCGGCCTCCGCACCGCAGAGAAAACGGAGAGCCAGGACCTCTGCCTGGCGGATCACCACGGCTCGATGCGGGCCTTTCTCGACACCTACCTGGCGCCACGTCAGGGAGAGATCGTGCTGCGCGATGGCACCGTGGTGGGTGAGCACGATGGGATCGAACATTTCACCATCGGCCAGCGCAAAGGACTGGGGGTGGCCTGGAGTGAACCCTTGCACGTGATCCAACTGGATGGTGCCCTGAATCGGGTCGTGGTGGCTCCCCGCCGTGATGCGGCCCGCGCCGGTGCGGTGGTGGGCGCCGTGAACTGGGTCTCGATCCCTGAGCCGGAGCATCCGATCGATGTGGAGGTGCAGGTGCGCTACCGCAGCGGTGCCGTTGCGGCACGCCTGACCCCCTTGCCAGCCCATGAAGCCGATGCGGCGGCGGGTCGCCCCCACCGCTGTCGGCTCGACTTTGCGGAGCCACAGTTTTCGATCACCCCTGGGCAGGCGGCGGTGTTCTACGCGGGGGAACGGCTGCTGGGCGGGGGCCTGATCCAGCCAGACGCTGCCGCAGCACCAGCAGCGCCGCCAGCAGGGTGAGCCAAACCAGAGGCGCCTCGCGCCAGCGCACGTAGCCACTGAATCCATCGGCGGGAACCAGGGGCGCGATCGCCACCGCCGCCGCTCCGGAAGGCAGCAACCAGCTGACCTCTCCTGTGGCCGCCACTGTTGCGGTGGGTCCGGTGTTGGCAGCGCTGACCAGGGGTCGGGCGGTTTCGACGCTGCGCAGTTGGGCCAGGGCCAGGAACTGGCGTTGCAGCAACACGGGATAGGGGTCCAGGTTGGCGATCGTGAGCAGCCATTGGGCACCATCGGCCACGGCCCTGGCCAGGGACGCACCATTGCTGATCTCGTAGCAGATCGCCACCGCCGCCGGTGGCCCGTTCCAGCGCCAGAGGCGCTCAGGCGCCCCGGGCTCCAGGCCCCCCACCGCCGACAAGCCCGGACCGGCGCCAAGCCAGGACGGCACCCACTCCCCAAGTGGCACAAGGCGATGCTTATCGATCGCATCGCTCGGCTGACGTTCACCGGCAGGGATCAGCAACAGGGCACTGCGTTGCCGGCCGCGGTGCCAACGGAAGCCCCCCGTGAGCAGGGGCAGGGGGGCTGGCTCCTGCAGGCGTCCCTGCAGGGGCAAGGTGCCCTCGGGCACCACCAACCAGTCCGCCTGCGCCCGCGCCGCCTCCAGCAGCGCCGCGTCCAGCCTGGCCGGCAGACGGAGCTGCTGCTCGGCGAGGAATTTCTCCCGGGTGGGAATCGCCGGCTGCCACAGGGCGACGCGCCAGGGGGCGACTGGGTGAGGGGCGTTCAGCGCCGTTTCAGCCGTGGGTAGCCAGCGCGGCCCCCATCCACCCAAGCCATGGGCCAGCACCAGCAGCACCAGCCCCACGAGCAAGGTGGATCGCTGCCCCCGGGCCTGCAGCTGCATCAGTCGCACCAGACGCCAGAGCCACCACCCCAGCAGCAGCAGCAGCGCCGCCAGGCCGCCGGCTCCGAGCCAACGCGCCAGACCCGCCAGCCAGGGATCGGCTGGCAGCAGCGAGCCGCCCACGCCAATCCAGAACAGGGGCGTTCGCGCCAGAGCGACCTCCGCCAGCCCCCAGCAACCGGCAAGCAGAACAGCGGCCGACCAGCGCCTGCGTCCAGTGAGCGTCGCCAGCCAGGCCCAGAGCCCCACCAGCACCCCAGCCGCGAGACCGCACAACAACCAGATCAGCGTCGCCACCGGCAGGCTGAGGGGGGCGGGCACACCGATCCAGGTGAGCGGATGGAGCGCGAGCAGCCAGCGATGGCTGACCAGGATGGCCACCACGCCCCAGAGCGCCGCTGCGAATGGCTGCCGCAGCACCGACCAGAGCAGGGCCAGGGCCGGCGTCATCCAGAGCGGCCCCCCGAGCCACCAGCCGCCATGGAGGCTGAGGGCCAGGCCCGCCAGCACACCACCGCTGGCCGCCTGGAGGACAGCCATGGATCGGTCATCGCCCATGGTCAACGGGGAGGGAGATCGCCATCCTGAAGTCAACCCGGCCAAGGATCTGCCATGGAGAGCGCCAACCCCCTTCAGCAGCTGCTGCTGCGTGGCCTTGGCACCACCACGCTGGTGGCGGATCGTCTCCGTTATGTCACCCAGGAGTGGGTGAGCAGCGGCCGGCTGGATCCCTCCCATGCCTCCGCCCTGGTGGATGATGTGCTCAAGGCACTTCGGGGTGAGACGCCTGAGCTCGAGCAGCAGATGGGCCGCAACCTCGAGCGCAACCGCGACAATCTGCTTCAGGATCTCGGCCTGGCCAGCCAGAAGGAAATGGATGAACTGCGCGGCCGCATCGATCGCCTGGAACAGCAGCTGCGCCAACGCGATCGTCAGGAGTGAACCTGCCACAATCAGGCTCACGTTCACTTTGAGCCGTCGTGCGCGACATCCTGATCAGCTCCGCCATCTGTGTGGCCTGCCTGATGGTGGCCCTGATCAGTCAGATCGTGGCGCCCTCCACCGTGGTTGCCGCCGCACCCGGTGCGTCAAGCACCAGCCTCACAGCCCCGGCCATCGCCACCAGCAGCGCCTCTGTGTCGGCGCCGATGGAACTCGATCCAGACGACCCCAACCCCACCCTTTTTGCCATGGCCGCTGACTCGACCCAGTCTGCCGACATCGCTCAGGCTGATGCCTCCGCCCTCGGCGGCCCGATGGATGTGGAGAAATCCCGACTCACGGCCAGCGGCCTGCGCATCACCGATGTGGTGGTGGGAAGCGGAGCCGAGGCGAGCCCAGGCGACACCGTGGTTGTGCACTACCGCGGCACCCTCGAAGACGGTTCGCAGTTTGATGCCAGCTACGACCGCGGCACCCCTTTCAGTTTCCCTCTCGGCGCCGGTCGGGTGATCAAAGGCTGGGATGAAGGCGTGCAGGGCATGCAGGTGGGTGGCAAGCGCAAGCTCGTGATCCCCCCTGATCTCGGCTACGGCAGCCGCGGTGCCGGTGGTGTGATTCCTCCCAACGCCACCCTGATCTTCGATGTGGAGCTGCTGGAGGTGAAGGGCCGTTAGGATCCCGCCGCCGGATGACCTTCCCATGGCCCATACCCTTCCCGCCCTGCCTTACGCCCTCGATGCCCTCGAGCCGCACATCTCCAGCTCGACGCTGGAGTTCCATCACGGCAAACACCACAACGCCTACGTCACCAACCTGAACAAGGCGATTGAAGGCACCGATCTTGACGGCAAGAGCCTGGAGGAGGTCATCTCCGCCGTTGCCGGTGATGCCAGCAAAGCCGGTGTGTTCAACAATGCCGCCCAGGTGTGGAACCACAGCTTCTACTGGCAGTGCATGAAGCCCGGTGGCGGTGGCCAGCCCAGTGGCGACCTGCTTGAGAAGATCAATGCCGACTTCGGCAGCTACGACGCTTTTGTGGAGCAGTTCAAGGCCGCTGGTGCCACGCAGTTCGGCAGCGGCTGGGCCTGGCTGGTGCTCGACAACGGCAGCCTGAAGATCACGAAAACCGCTAATGCCGACCTGCCCCTGGCCCATGGTCAGAAGGCCCTGCTCACCATGGATGTGTGGGAGCACGCTTACTACCTCGACTACCAGAATCGCCGCCCCGATTACATCAGCACCTACCTCGACAAGTTGGTGAACTGGGATTTCGTGGCCGCCAATCTCGCCGCCGCATGAGAGAGCAAGAGCTGAGCTTGTCTCAGCCCTGAAGCAGCGTGCGCAGGCCGGCTTCCACGTCGGCCTGTCGCA
>CALGVO010000072.1 GCA_937930135.1 uncultured Synechococcus sp.
AGAAAGCCAACAGCCTCGGCATCCCGATCATCACCGCCACCCAGATGCTCGATTCCATGGCCTCCAGCCCGAGGCCCACTCGCGCCGAAGTGAGCGACGTGGCCAACGCCATCCTCGATGGCACCGATGCGGTGATGCTCTCCAACGAAACCGCGGTAGGGGATTACCCGATTGAAGCGGTGGAAACGATGGCCACGATCGCCCGGCGCATCGAGCGGGATTATCCGCAACGCAGCATCGAGAGCCATCTGCCGAGCACCATCCCCAATGCAATCAGCAGCGCGGTGAGCACCATCGCCAGCCAGTTGAATGCAGCAGCGATTCTGCCGCTCACCAAAAGTGGTGCCACGGCCCACAACGTGAGCAAATTCCGTCCTGCCGCACCGGTTCTGGCGATCACCAGTGAAGTAGGCGTGGCCCGAAAACTGCAATTGGTGTGGGGGGTGACCCCCCTGGTGATCGCCCAGCAGAGCACCACCTCAGGCACATTTACCACTGCCATGAGCGCCGCCCAGGACAAAGGCCTGCTGAAGGAAGGGGATCTGGTGATACAAACCGCCGGCACCCTGGCGGGCGTCGCCGGATCCACTGACCTGGTGAAGGTTGGCATCGTCAGTGCCGTGCTCGGTCAGGGCACGGGGGTTGGTCAGGGCACGGTGAGCGGCCGGGTCCGCCTGGCCCAGTGCCCAGGCGATGCCTGCAAAATCGAACGGGGAGAGATCCTGGTGGTGCATGACACCACTGCCGACGATCTCGATGCAATCCGCGACGCAGCCGCCGTGATCACCGAAGTGCCGGCTGCAACGTCCCATGCGGCCGTGATCGCCCAGCGACTCGGCACACCCCTGATTGCCGGCGTGGCCCATGCCACCCGCCACCTACTGGAAGGCGAAGTGGTGACCCTGCAGATCAAGGACGGGCTCGTGCATCGCGGCACCAGCATCAACACAGCCCTCTGATCCGCCAGGATCACCCTCACCAGCTAGAGCACCCTGATGGCCCGCAAGCTACCGCTGAGGGACACCGTGGGCATGGCCCTCAAAACCCTCAGAGCCAATCGGCTGCGCAGCCTGCTCACCATGCTGGGGATCATCATCGGCAACGCCTCAGTGATCAGCCTGGTGGGGGTGGGCCGGGGCGCCCAGAACCTGGCGGAAGACCAGCTCAGCAATCTGGGCGCCAATGTGTTGTTTGTGGTGCCAGGCAGTAACGACACCCGTCGGCAGGGGGTGGCGTTCCCGAAGACCCTGGTGCTCGAAGACGCAGAAGCGATTGAAGCCCAGGTGCCCAGCGTGCGCCGGGTCGCCCCCCAGATCAGCAGCAGCAACGTGGTGCAGGTGGGATCGCGCAGCGCCACGAGCTCCATCTCCGGCGTCACACCCGACTTTCTGCCCGTGCGCAGTTTTGAAGTGGCCCGAGGTCGCTTCCTGTCCGAACAGGATCTTCAGGCCGCCCGCAGTGTGGTGGTGATCGGGCCCGATCTCAAAGACAAGCTGTTTCCCAGCGGGTCTGCGATCGGCCAGATGCTCCGCATCCGCAACCAGAGCTTTGAGGTGATCGGTGTGATGGCAGCGAAAGGGGCCGTGTTCGGAAGCAACCAAGACGAAAATGCTTACATCCCCCTCACGACCATGGTGAGCAGGCTCACGGGCCGCGATCCCACCTATGGCGTCAGCCTCAACTTCATTAGTGCCGAGGCCAACGATGAAGCGAGCACAGGTGCCGCCAAATTTCAGATCACCAATCTGTTGCGCCAGCGGCATCGCATCCTCCGTGAGGATGACTTCGCCGTGCGCTCGCAGAAAGATGCCCTCACGATTGTGAGCACCATCACCGGCGGCCTGACTCTGATGCTCGGCGCGATCGGCGGGGTCTCTCTTCTGGTGGGAGGCATCGGCATCATGAATATCATGCTGGTGGCGGTGAGTGAGCGCACCGAGGAGATCGGCCTGCGTAAGGCCCTTGGGGCTCGAAGTGCCGATGTGTTGTCGCAATTTCTGGTGGAATCGCTCGTGCTCGCCAGCCTCGGTGGCCTCGTGGGCACCGCTGTGGGTCTCGGCAGCGTTGCCGCCGTTGCTGCCCTCACGCCCCTGCCGGCGAGCATCGGCGCCGGCACCGTGTTAATCACGGTGTCACTGTCAGGCTCGATCGGACTCTTCTTCGGGGTGGTGCCAGCCCGTCGAGCCGCTCGCCTCGATCCGATCGTGGCCCTGCGCAGCCTCTGAAGCCAGCGATCAAGCGGCGGTGACACCTACAGTCGACGGATCGAATGATGACTTATGAACCAGCGCTGGCGCCAGATCGCACTCTGGATTCTTCCCATCGGCGTCGCGCTTCTGCTCGGCTGGCAGCTGCTCGGACAGGGTGGCCTGCAGGCGCTCCGGCCGGGGGGTCCCACCGTGGCACCGCGGAATGCGGCCGTGGCCCGCATGAGTTACGGACGTTTCCTTGACTATGTGGAATCCGGACGCGTCACCGCTGTCGACATCTATGACGGTGGTCGCAATGCGGTGGTGGAGGCGGTGGATCCCGACCTCGACAATCGGGTGCAGCGCCTGCGGGTCGATCTGCCTGGCCTGGCGCCCGAACTGATCAATACCCTCAAGCAAGAGGGCATCAGCTTTGACATTCATCCGCCCCGGACGACACCGCCCGCTCTTGGCATTCTTGGCAACCTGCTCTTCCCCCTGCTGCTGATCGGCTCCCTGATCTTTCTGGCGCGTCGATCCAGCGGCATGCCCGGTGGTCCTGGCCAGGCGATGCAGTTCGGCAAAACCAAGGCACGCTTCGCCATGGAAGCGGAGACCGGAGTGAAATTTGACGACGTGGCCGGCGTCGCCGAAGCAAAGCAAGATCTCCAGGAGGTGGTGACCTTCCTGAAACAACCTGAGCGCTTCACGTCGGTGGGTGCTCAGATTCCCAAAGGTGTGCTGCTGGTGGGTCCTCCGGGAACCGGCAAGACGCTTCTGGCCAAAGCGATCGCCGGCGAAGCCGGAGTGCCCTTCTTTTCACTCTCCGGCTCAGAGTTCGTGGAGATGTTTGTGGGCGTCGGCGCCAGCCGCGTTCGCGACCTGTTCAAACGTGCCAAGGAAAACAGCCCCTGCCTGATCTTTATCGACGAGATCGATGCGGTGGGCCGGCAACGCGGTGCCGGAATCGGTGGTGGAAACGATGAGCGGGAACAAACCCTCAACCAGCTCCTCACGGAGATGGATGGTTTTGAAGGCAACAGCGGCATCATCATCATCGCGGC
>CALGVO010000073.1 GCA_937930135.1 uncultured Synechococcus sp.
GGCAACGACAGCCTCGATGGCGGATCGGGTGACAATCACTACCTGCCCGGAGTCGGTCACGACAGCATCACAGGCGGTGCCGGCCTCGATGTGGTGTTTCTTGATCTCAACAAAGCCGCAGTGAACGGGCTGGGCAACTGCACACGCAGCAGCTGCACACTCACCTACAGCAGCGAAGGCGAGTCGTCGTCGGTGAATGCCAGCGGCGTGGAAGTGATCATCTTCCGCGATGGTCGCCACGACATCACCAACTGAGGCTCAGGGCGTCTGATTCAGCTTCAGCACCGCCATGAACGCTTCCTGGGGCACATCCACCTTGCCCATCGCCTTCATCCGCTTCTTCCCTTTGGCTTGTTTCTGCAGCAGTTTCTTTTTGCGTGAGATATCGCCGCCATAGCACTTGGCGAGCACATCCTTGCGAATCGCGTTGATGCTTTCGCTGGCGATGATCCGGCTGCCGATCGAGGCCTGCAGCGGAATCTTGAACTGCTGCCTGGGGATCAATTCCTTCAGTTTCTCCACCAGGCCCTTGCCCACGTTATAAGCCTTGTCGCGGTGCACAATTGTGGTGAGCGGATCTGCTTTTTCGCCGTTGATCAGCACATCCAGGCGCACCAGTTCGTTTTTGCGATAGCCGATCAGGTGATATTCCATCGAGGCATAGCCCTGGGTGCGACTCTTCATCTGATCGAAAAAGTCGGTGACCACCTCCGCCAGCGGCATCTCATAGATCAAGGTCACCCGCTCGGTGGTGATGTATTTCATGTCGATGAAGTCGCCGCGCCGCTCCTGGCACAAACCCATCAAGGTGCCGTTGTAGTCGTTCGGCGCATAGATCTCCATGCGCACATACGGTTCTTCGATCGACTCGCGTTTCTGCGGATCCGGCAGCGTGGCGGGATTGTCAATCATCACCTCGCTGCCATCGATCAGATTCACCTTGTAGATCACCGACGGCGCCGTGACGATCAGATCGAGGTTGTATTCCCGCTCCAGTCGTTCCTGCACGATCTCCATGTGCAGCAGGCCGAGGAAGCCGCAACGGAAGCCGAAGCCCATGGCGCTGCTCGTTTCCGGCTCGTAGCGCAGGGCCGCATCCGAGAGCTGCAGCTTGTCGAGGGCTTCGCGCAGATCGGGATACTGATCGGCCTCCGTGGGAAACAGGCCGCAGAACACCATCGGCTTGGCTTCGGTGTAACCGGGCAGAGGTTCGTCGGCCGGGGCATTCATCAACGTGATCGTGTCGCCCACCCGCGCATCCGCCACCGCCTTGATCGAGGCCGCCAGGTAGCCCACCTCGCCGGCATGGAGCTCCTCCACCTTGCGCTGATCCGGCGCCATCACACCGATTTCATCGAGTTCATAGGTTTTCTGGCTGGCCATCAGCAGCACCTTGTCTTTGCAGCTGATCCGGCCGCTCATCACCCGGAAATACACAATCACGCCCCGGTAGGGGTCGTAATACGAGTCGAAGATGAGCGCCTTGGTGGGCTCCGCCACCGCATCGGCCGGCGGCGGCACCCGATCCACCACCGCCTGCAGGATCTCTGGCACCCCCAGACCGGTTTTGGCGGAGCAGGGGATCGCCCCGGAGCAATCCAGACCGATGATCGCCTCGATCTCCTCCTTGATCCTCTCCGGCTCCGCCCCGGGCAGATCGATCTTGTTGAGCACCGGGATGATCTCCAGTTCGTTCTCCAGCGCCAGATACACATTCGCCAGGGTCTGGGCCTCCACCCCCTGGCTGGCATCCACCACCAGCAGTGCCCCCTCGCAGGCCTGCAACGAGCGGCTCACCTCGTAGGAGAAGTCCACATGGCCGGGGGTGTCGATCAGATTGAGCACATACTCCTCTCCATCGGCCGCTGTGTAGTTCATCCGCGCCGCCTGGAGCTTGATCGTGATGCCCCGCTCCCGCTCCAGTTCCATGTTGTCGAGGAACTGCTCCTGCATGTCGCGGCTGGC
>CALGVO010000074.1 GCA_937930135.1 uncultured Synechococcus sp.
TCGTGGCGCGCAAGATCGCCGCCACCTTCTCCTCGATCGGCCTGATGGCCCTCTATCTCAATCCCCTCGATGCCCTGCACGGCGATCTGGGGGTGGTGGCCCCCGACGACGTCTGCCTGCTGCTCTCCAACAGCGGCGAAACCAGCGAACTGCTGGAGGTGCTGCCCCACCTGAAGCGGCGCGGCACCGCCCGGATCGCCCTGGTGGGCCGCTCGGACTCCTCCCTGGCCCGCGGCAGCGATGTGGTGCTGGAGGCGTCGGTGGATCGGGAGGTGTGCCCCCTCAACCTCGCCCCCACCGCCAGCACAGCGGTGGCGATGGCGATCGGTGACGCCCTGGCGGCGGTGTGGATGGAGCGGCGCGGCATCTCCCCCGCCGATTTCGCCCTCAACCATCCGGCCGGCTCCCTGGGCAAACAGCTCACCATGACCGTGGCCGACCTGATGGTGCCCGCAGCCCAACTGGCTCCCCTCCAACCCACCACCCCTCTGCCCGAGGTGATCGGCCGCCTCACCCAGGGGGCGATCGGCAGCGGCTGGGTGGAGGATCCCCAGCAGGCGGGCCGGCTGATCGGCCTGATCACCGACGGCGACCTGCGCCGTGCCCTGCGCAACCACGGCAGCGATCGCTGGGCCAGCCTCACCGCCGCCGACCTGATGACCGCCGATCCGATCACCGTGGCCGCCGATCTGCTGGCGGTGGATGCGCTCCAGCGCATGGAACACAACCGGCGCAAACCGATCGGGGTGCTGCCGGTGGTGGATGCCAGCGACCGGCTTCAGGGGCTGCTGCGGCTGCACGATCTGGTGCAGGCGGGGCTGGCCTGATGCGACGCCTCCTGCGCGAATGGCAATGGCGCCAGCAACGGCCGGCCCTGGCGGCCCTGGAGCTGCTGGTGCTCGATGTGGACGGCGTGCTCACCGACGGCGGCCTCTGGTTCGATCCGGCAGGGCAGCTGCAGAAGCGCTTTGACGTGCGCGATGGCATCGGCATCCGCCTGCTGCAGCAGGCGGGCCTCAACCTGGCCTTCCTCAGCGGCGGCAAGGGCGGCGCCACCGAGGTGCGGGCCCGCCAGTTGGGCATCGCGCATTGCCTGGTGGGCATCAAGGACAAGCCCGTGGCCCTGGCGCAGCTGCAACAGCAGCTCGGCGTGACCAGCGCCACCACCGCCTTCCTCGGCGATGACCTCAACGACCTGGCCGTGCGCCAGCAGGTGCGCCTGCTGCTGGCACCGGTGGATGCGGCCCGCCCCCTGCGCCGCCAGGCCGATGCCGTGCTTCACCGCCGCGGCGGCCACGGCGCCGTGCGGGAGCTGGCGGAGCGGATCCTGCAGGCCCGCGGCGAGTGGCAGAGCCTGCACCGCCACGGCTGGAGAGATCGCAATGACTAAAGATCGCGCCACGCCGGGGGTGTTCCTGCTCGGCGTCGGCGCCCAGAAGGCGGGCACCTCCTGGCTGCATCAGCAACTGCACAGCCGCCCCGATGCCGATTTCGGCGTGCTGAAGGAATACCACGTGCACGACGCCCGGACGGTGCCCGAACTCGCCCGCTTCCGCCGCCTCGACGTCGACATCCGCCGCCCCGGCAGTTGGATTCAGCCCCGCAGCTGGCTGCGCCAGTGGTTCATCCGCAAACCGCAGCGCTACGTCGACTACTTCACCTGGCTGTTGCAACGCCCCCGCCTGCGCAGCGGTCCGGTGCGGCTCACCGGCGACATCACCCCCTCCTATGCCCTGCTCAGCGCCGCCACCCTGGGCGAAATCCGCGACGCTTTCGCGCAGCGGGGCATTCCGGTGCGGCCCGTGTTTCTGATGCGCGATCCGATCGAGCGCCTGATCTCCAGCCAACGGATGAAACTGCGCAAGCAGGGGCTGCGGGATGCCGCCACAGAAGTGGCCACCCTGCGCCAACGGGTGGCCAAAGGGCGCGGACTGCGCAGCGACTACGGCCAGACCCTCGACGCTCTCGATCAGGCCTTTGGCTTAGAGCACTGCTTTGTTGGCCTGTTCGAAACCCTGTTCACAACACCCACCTACTCAGAGCTCTGCCACTTCCTTGGCATCCCCTACCAAGAACCCGCCTGGGGAGAGAAGGTGAACGTGAGCGCCACCAAGACGGTGATTCCCGATGACCTGCTGGCAGAGATGGGTCGCCAACACGCCGACGATCTCAAGCGGGCACAACAGGCGCTACCGAATCTGGATCTCCAACGGCTGTGGCCCACCGCAAGCCGCTGGTGCCGTTAAGCGCCTGAGGCGGCCCACTGGCGCGCCTGCTCCAGCTGCTCGGGCGTGTCGACCGACAGGGAGGTGCCCTCCACTGGGAAGGTGGTGATCGTGTGGCCCGCTTCGATCAGGCGCAACTGCTCCAACCGCTCCAGGTCCTCCAGCGGTGACGCCGGCAACTGCTCCCAGGCCGCCAGCACATCACCGCGGAAGCCGTAGAGGCCCACATGGCCCCAGTAGGGGCTGTGGTGATGCCAATCAGCCGGATCCACATCGCGCACATGGGGAATCGCCGAGCGGGAGAAATAGAGGGCGCGGCCGTCGTGGGCCAGCAGGGTCTTGACTACTGCCGGATTGTGAATCGTGTCCGGCTGGAGCCGATACACCGGCGTCACCACCGCCGGCACCGGGTCACGGCGACGGAATTCCGCGTCCATTGCCGTCACCACCGCCGGATCCAGAAACGGCTGATCCCCCTGCACGTTGATCACCGCCGTGCTCGCCAACCACTGCTGACGGCTGGCGTCGTCCCAGTCGGCAGCGGACGTAGTCCAGGCCAGGGCCACCAGCTGATCGGCCACCGAGGCGATCCGCTCACTGCCGGAACTGCAGTCCGGCGAAGTCATCAACACTGGAACCCCCCAGGCCGCAGCAGCAGCCTGCAAGCGATCGCTGTCGGTGCAAAGCACCACCGCAGCCGGCCCCGACGCCTTGGCGCACTGCTCCAGCACCCGCTGGAGCATGGGCTTGCCGCCAATGTCCGCCAGCACCTTGCCCGGCAGGCGCGACGACTGCAGTCGGGCCGGCACGGCCACGACGGTGCGTTGGATTGGCATCAGTCCCAGAGCCTCATGGCGTCATCGCGGGCACCGAACCATTCCGCCGCCAGCACACCACCCATGCTCCGCTGCTCCCGGAACCAGGGGCCGCCCAGGGTCCAGTGCAGCAACGAAGCGCCGGCGGCGCCATCGGCATCCTGCACATCCACCAGATGGTTCCAGCTCGAATCGATCGCCCCGATGGCATGGTCGCCCTCGAGCCAGTGGAAGCGATGCAGGTCCAGGCCGGTGGCGGTGTTCACATAGTCCACCGTGAGCGTGGTGCAGCGGCTGCAGTTGAGCAGCATCAGGGAGCTCCAATTCTTCTTCGGGTAAGCGCTCTGCACCTCACCGAGGAACTTCACCGTTTCACCGGGCACGTGCTCGTGCTGCACGCACATGGCGGCGTACTGGTCATCGCGCTGCTGCCACAGCGCCGCGATGTCGCCGCGGCAAAGCATGTCGCAATCCATGAAAATCGCCCAGCCCTCGTAGCCCATCAGGTGGGGCACCAGAAAGCGAGTGAAGGAAAACGCCGTGCTCTGCTTCGGGTCGCGCTCGCGCCGATACAACCCCTGGGCCTCCAGCTGGGGCGTCACCAGCGGTGTGATCGCCAGGGGCGCAGAGCTGTGTTGATAAAGGCTGTCGATCAGCACGTTGGTGGCCGCCCGCTCGCGCGGGTCGTAGCCGATGAAGATCGGGATCGGAGTGACCACCACAGCCAGCCGCACAGGTTGGGGCGCAGGTTACGGCTGCTCGCTGCACCCGGCCTAGGCTTCTGGCCGTCCGTTCCTCGTGCATGGCCGCGCAGCAGGTCGCCCTCGGCACCCTCACCTTCGCCAACGACGCCCCCTTCGTGCTGATCGGCGGCGTCAACGTGCTCGAATCGCGCGACTTTGCCCTGGAGGTGGCCGGCCACTACAAAGCGGTGTGCGAGCGCCTGAGCATTCCGCTGGTGTTCAAGGCCTCCTTTGACAAGGCCAACCGCTCCTCGATCCACTCCTATCGCGGCCCCGGCCTCAGCGAGGGCCTGGCCATGCTGCAGGCGGTGAAAGCCCGCCACGGCATCCCCGTGATCACCGATGTGCACAGCCCGGAGCAGGCCGCACCGGCCGCCGAGGTGTGCGACATCATTCAGCTGCCCGCCTTCCTCGCCCGCCAGACCGATCTGGTGGAGGCGATGGCCCGCACCGGCGCGGTGATCAACATCAAAAAGCCCCAGTTCCTCAGCCCTTCGCAGATGGCGAATGTGGTGGAGAAGTTCCGCGAATGCGGCAACGAACGGCTGCTGATCTGCGAGCGGGGCAGCAGCTTCGGTTACGACAATCTCGTGGTCGACATGCTCGGCTTCGGGGTGATGAAGCGCTGCTGCAACGACCTGCCCCTGATCTTCGATGTGACCCACGCCCTGCAGTGCCGCGACCCGGGCGGTGCCGCCTCCGGTGGGCGCCGCAACCAGGTGCTGGAACTGGCCCGCGCCGGCATGGCCGTGGGCCTGGCTGGTCTGTTCCTCGAATCCCATCCCGACCCCGATCAGGCCCGCTGCGATGGCCCCAGCGCCCTGCCCCTGGAACAGCTCGAGCCCTTCCTCAGCCAGCTCAAGGCCGTGGATCAGTTGGTGAAGAACCTGCCGGCCCTCACGATCCAATGACCACAGCAGCACCATCCGGTTCCAGGCTCCCGGGCCTGAGACCCCTGGGCTGGATCAGCGCCGTGAGCCTCACGATCAGCGCGATCGGTCTGGGTGTGTGGAGCTGGATGATCACGCACCGGGACGCCCTGCCCTCGCTGGAGGACAGGACCGGCAAGAACCTCTTACGTCAATACCAGGGCAGCAGCTACGACACGTGGCTGATCCTGCTGGCCCTCGCCTGCATCAGCCTGGTTGTGATGATTCAGCGGGAACGGAGCCACAGCCTTGGCGGGCGCAGGCGCAGCCAGAGCGAAGGGCCGATCCGTGATCTGCTGCGCTTTGCCAAAGAACAGCCGGCCGCTCTGGTGTTGTTTGTCGTCTACACCGTGGTGATGGTGCAGGGCACCACCTGGCTGTATCCGGAACTGGTGGGTTGGTACAAGGATGTGCTTGACGAGCAACTGCTCAACAACTTCTCGATTCGAGCCGGCTTCATCAGAGAAACGATGAAGCGCGACGATTTCCACTTTTTTCCCCTGGCCCACCAGGATCTCCACGTTCTCAGCTGGTTCACGGCCTATGTGAAGGTCTGGATGTTGGTGAGCGCCGCTGAACTGATCACGATCGTGGTGCTGGCGACACGATTCATCCGGCGACTGAACGGACACGATGCCAAGCGAGGTTCGGCCTTGCTGCTGATCACAGCCTTGCTCCTGATGCTGCATCCAGCCACGGCGTCCGGGTTCTTTCAGTTCATCTACTGCGAACGCTTTCTCACCTTTATTTTTACCTTCTACATCGCCGCCTATCTCCACCATCAGCGCACTGGCAGCATCGCCTCGTTCTACAGCGCCTGCCTGTTTGGACTGATCGGCATTTACATCAAGGATGTTGCCATCGTTCTCTTCATCGGCCCACCCCTGCTCACGCTCTTGCTCGGCTCCCTGGGTTGGATCAACAGCTATCCACGCTGGGGCTCAGACACGCCCGCCACCTGGCTGACCAGCTACCGACTCGAGCTCTGGCTGGCCGCCTTACTGCCGATTTTCCTGTGCAGCTACATCGTGCTGTCGCTGCTTCCCAGCACCTATGTGAATCAGGGAGCCTATGGCGACAACAAAAGCATCGTGTTTGAGCCCGACTGGCGCTTCTGGTTCTTAACGCTGATCAGCACGGCGCGCCTCCTCCTGGCCGCCATCCAAAAAGTCCGTCTCAATGTGCTCGACTGCCTCAACTTTTCAGCTCTCGCCTATGCCGCCGCACTCTTGTTGCTGATTGGCTTTCAGAGCAGCGAATATCTCACCCTTCCCGTGCAATTGGTGACCGTGCTGGATCTCACCTGGTTCTGGAGTGCAGCCCTGGCGCCGCGGCTGAACCGCGCCCTGCCCTGGCGAGTCACCGCCAGCCTCGGTTCGCTGGCCGCACTGGCGCTGATTGGCATGGAATCCGCCTGGCATCAACCGTCGTTTGCGACGACGGTGCACGGCATCAAACGACAACAGGCGTCCTGGCTTGGTGCCTACAACGCTGCCGCGCAGCAAGCCCGTTTGATCAGACGGAACGGCGAGCCAGTGAACATCATCTACAACAAGATCTCCTGGCTGTCGCGCAAGCGTCATCTTGGACGCTTGCACTACGATCGACTGATTGAATACAACCCCGAAACCAAGACTTATCTGATCGAAGACGGCATCAATCAAGGCGGGATTCATACACCCCAACCCGGCGACCTGGTGATCAATATTGACAAAACCATCAGCAGTCTGACTCCGATCCTCAAACAGCAGCCCGCCAGGCTTCTGTTTCGCTTCGACGAGCGCGACAACAGCGGCGCCATCTATCGCCTGCAGCCCTGATGATGCTGGCCATTGCGACGCTTTGCCTTGTCCTGAGCGGAATCGCCCTCAGCGCCCTGGCCTGGCTCTCAGGACATCGCAACCTGCTACCGCCGCCAGACTCCCCCGCAGGACTGGACCTGCTGGCGCACTACAACGCCAGCGTGCATCAGGTCTTCTTTGTGGGCCTGGGGCTGTTGGTGCTTACCCTCGCCATCCAGGCCTGGCGAGCAGACCACCAGCAGCCGTTCGGATCTCCACTGGCCACGCTGCGCGCCAACCCGATCGCCACCGCGGTGCTGGTGGCCTATGGCCTCTGGATGGTGCAGGAGAGCAGCTGGTTCTACAAGGAAATTCTCACCTGGTATGACGATGTGCTGGCGGATCAGCTGCTGAACAATTTCAGCTGGCGCGAATCCTTCCTCAGCGAATCACTGGGCCGGAACGATTACCGCTTTTTCCCCCTCTCCCATCAGGACCTGCATCTTCTCAGCTGGTTCACGCCTTACACCAAAGTCTGGGGCGTGGTGAATGCAGCGGAATGGATCGCCACAGTGCTGCTGATCGACGCGATCGCCAGCCGGTCACTGCCGCGCCACGCCTCTGTGGCGGCCTCGCTTCTGATCACCACGATTTTGTATGGCTTCACCAGCGCTGCGGCTTACAACTATTTCCAATTCATCTACAGCGAACGCCTGCTGTGTTTACTGCTGGCCCTGTATGTGTTTCTGTACCAGCGCTACCAACAGGAGCGACAGCCACGGGATGCCACGCTCACGAGCCTCGTGGCCCTGCTCGCGATCTTCCTGAAAGACAGTGCCATCCTGCTGGTGAGCCTGCCACCGCTGCTCACGCTGATCACCGGAGCCAAGCGTGAGGGCAGCCTCATGCGCACGCTGCGCAGCTGTTACTCGCTGGAACTGGCGCTGCTGGCGCTGGTGCCGATCTTTCTGGCCAGTGTTCTCTGGCTGAGTGTGCTGCCGAGCTTCTACGCGGCCGTTGAGCGCTACGACGCCGGATTGCGTTTCTCGAGATTTGCTCCGGATTGGCGCTGGCTGGTGCTGATTCTTTTCCTGGGTCTGCGCGTCCGGGCCGTGCTGCGGCGCCAACGCACCGCCGACCTGATCGACAGCGTCAACGTGGCCGCCATCGGCTACAGCCTGGCGTTGTATGCCCTGGTGGGCTTTGAGAGCAGCAACTACATGGCCCTGCCCGTGCAGCTCGTGGTGGTGCTGGATCTCCTGATCGTGTGGCACCACTGGCTGGCCCCGAAGCTGGGTCAACAGCTCACGCCACGCCGCACCGGATTCGCCGGTGCAGCCATCAGCCTGGGGATCGTGGCCCTGGAACACACCGGCGCCAACAGCTTCCTGCACCGGCAGCAGACCGTGAGTGCCACGCATCGCTCCTGGGAGGCCACCTTCCGGGCGATGGAGAAGCGGGCGCGCAAGGCGCGCGAAGCGGGCCAAACCGTGAACATCATCTATTCCAAATCCTGGTTCAAACATTCCGATTACCTCAAAACCCTTCCTTACCACCGACTGATTTATCTCGATCCCGACAAGCATCAAGCCCGGGTGATTGATGGCATTGGCAGCGATTCAGGCAAACCCTACACAGCCCAACCAGGCGATTTCCTCCTGGATCTCGATTCAGGGCACAAACTCGACAAATACAAGATCGATCTGTCTCGCTATGACGTGATCTATCGCTTTGACCCCAACGTCAGCAATGGCCGGATCTTCAGGCACCGCTGAGCAGCCTCAGGCTCCCTCAGCGGGTTCGCTGTAAACCAGACGACGGTTCAGGGCCGCCACCCAGGGAAGAAGCAGCGCCAGCGAAGCAAGGCTGGTTCCAGCCTGCAACCAGGCGGCGTCGTAGCGAATCCTGGAGCCGCGGCCTGGGTCAAAGCGCATGCGATTGCCGGACAGGATATGGCTGGAGGAATGGCGCGAGGGCGCCAGCATCTGCTCAGAGATCTGCTCAGAGAAGGGAATCTCCAACCAGTCGCAGACCCGGCGCAGGCTCTGTTCCGGCTGCAGGGCCAGCTGCTCGTAGCCGAGGTGCAGCACAGGATGACCCGAGCCTTTCAATAAACGCTCCTGACGCGCATTCACCCGACACCACCGCACCACTCGCCGCAACCCCGGCAGCCAGCGGCCCCGGCGTCGCGCTTCGCGCGAGCGGGAATGCACCCAACTGCGCAGATCACGCGTGAGGTGAAGGATGCGAATCTCCAGCTCCGGGTCGGTCACCAGAGGTAAGTCCATATCGTCCTGATAGGACTCCACCACCCAGGAGCGCCCGGGCTCCCGCT
>CALGVO010000075.1 GCA_937930135.1 uncultured Synechococcus sp.
CGCCGTCTGAGCACCGCCAACAGCTTCTCCATCACGGCCGGCAACGGCGCCTCAAACAGCATCCGCTCGCGCGTGATCGGATGGTCGAGGCCGAGTTGAAAGGCGTGCAACGCCTGACCGGGCAGCTCGACGGGCAGCTTTCGGCAGCGGCTGTAGGTGGGGTCCCCCACCACCGGATGATTCATATGGGCGCAATGCACCCGGATCTGATGGGTGCGGCCGGTGTCGAGCTTGAAACGCAGTAGTGAGTAATCGCCCAACCGCTCCTGCAGGCTCCAGTGGGTGCAGGCATAGCGACCGCTCTCGCCACTCACCACCGCATATTTCTTGCGATCGGCTGGATGGCGACCGATCGCCCCCACGATCGTGCCACTGTCGCCCCGCGGCACCCCATGCACCACCGCCAGATACTCCCGGGAGGCAATCCGTTTCTGGATCTGCACCTGCAGCTTCACCAGCGCCTCCTGGGATTTGGCGATCACAATGCAACCGGTGGTGTCTTTGTCGAGCCGGTGCACGATGCCCGGCCTGAGCTTGCCGCTGATGCCCGGCAAGTCGGGGCAATGATGCAAGAGACCATTCACCAGGGTTCCATCTTTGTTACCCGGTGCCGGATGCACCGTGAGCCCCGCCGGTTTGTTGATCACGATCAGGTGCTCGTCTTCAAACAGCACATCGAGATCCATCGGTTCCGGCTTCAGATAGGGCAGCGGCTCCGGTGGCGGCATCCACAACTGCACCGCATCGCCCTGCCGCAGAGGGGTTTTGGCCTTCCCTGTCTTGCCATTCACCCGCACAAAACCGGCATCAATGAACTTCTGAATCCGGGCCCGGCTCTGCTCACTGCGCTGACTCACCAACCAACGATCAAGGCGCATCGGCAGCGGTTTGGGGTAGGTGAGCTGCACCAGCTCCCCCTCGCCTTCCCCGAAGGCCTGGGTGAAGGTCTCCTCCGGAAGCGGTGGCCTCAAACCGGCAGCTCCAGGGCAATGCTGCCAAGCGCCGACTTGCGGAAGTCATCCATCAGGCGCTGACTCATCCGCGCCGTATCGGCGGAGGTATGCCGCTCTGCGGCTGCCTGGATCCAGAGGGCGGGATCGGCCGTGTCGCCTGCCAGGGGGATGCCGTAGCGCGTCTCCAGAAGGGGCAGCGAAACCCCGGAGCCTTGGCGCGGCTCGAGGGCAGCCAACAGACGCAGAAACGACTGGGCGGCCCACTCACCGTCGTAGGCGGCCTGGCCGATGTCATCACAGAGAGCCAGGTGCAACGCCGCCCGTTGATCGTCGAGCCGTGGCGGCAGCACCCCGGGGGCATCGAGCAGATCCAGGTCTTGCCCGAGGCGCACCCAGCGCAGGGTGCGGGTGACACCAGCGCGGCGGGCACTGGCCACCACCTTCTGCTTCACCAACCGATTGATCAGGGCCGACTTGCCCACGTTCGGGAAGCCCAGCGTGAGCGCCCGCACCGCCCGGGGGCGCATGCCGCGGTTGCGGCGCCGCTCATTGAGCTGATCACCGGCACGGATCGCCGCCTGCTGCAGCTGTTTCACCCCCGTTCCGGCTTTGGCATCACACCAGACCGTGCTCTGACCCTGCCCCTTGAACCACTGCTGCCAGGCTTCTCGCGCCTCTGTTGTGACCATGTCGCGTCGATTGATCACCAACACATGCTGTTTGCCGTTGATCCAGCGGTTGAGGTGAGGATGGCCGGTGGCACGAGGAATCCGGGCGTCGCGCACCTCGATCACCAGATCCACCTTGTCGAGATGGCGCCTGAGCTGCTGCTCCGCTTTGGCGATATGGCCTGGATACCACTGGATCGGTGGCGAGCTCACGGCACCACCAGCACCGGGCAGGGGGCCAGCTGGATCACCCGCGCTGCCGTGCTCTCGCTGTCGTCCTCCAGATTCACCCCCCGGGTTCCCATCACGATCACATCCACATTCAACTCGTCGGCCACATCGCAGATCACAAAGGCCGGCTTGCCTTCGCGCTCCACCACCTCGCAGGGCAGGCCGGCATCGACAAAACGTTGTCGGGCCTGCTCGAGCAGAGCGGCCACCGCCGCCGGATCGTGCATGTCCGGCCGATCGGGCTGCACCACCGAGAGCACGATCAGGCGACTGTCGTGACTGCGGGCCAGCTCCAAGGCCTTGCTGGCGGTCTCCATCGCCTCCCGGCTCTGGTCGATCGGAAAGAGAACGGTGTTGAACATGACGCGTCCAGTCCTCGGGGCCTGTGAACGTCTTAGCGCTGAAGCCGCGGTACTCGGGTTAATCTCTCCCCGTTTTCATACCGCACGACACAACCCCATGGCGAAGCGTTCCCTGGCCAGCCTCAGCGGCACCGATCTCAGCGGCAAACGCGTTCTCGTGCGGGTTGATTTCAATGTGCCCCTCAACGATGCAGGCGCCATCACCGACGACACGCGCATCCGTGCCGCCCTGCCCACGATCAACGATCTGATCGACAAAGGCGCCAAGGTGATTCTTTCCGCTCACTTCGGTCGCCCCAAGGGTCAGGTGAACGACGCCATGCGTCTCACCCCCGTGGCCGCCCGCCTGAGCGAGCTGCTGGGCAAGCCGGTGGTGAAGACCGACAGCTGCATCGGCCCGGATGCCGAAGCCAAAGTGGCGGCGATGGCCAACGGCGACGTGGTGCTGCTGGAGAACGTGCGCTTCTTCGCTGAAGAAGAAAAGAACGACGCCGGTTTCGCTGAAAAGCTGGCTGGCCTCGCCGACGTGTATGTGAACGACGCCTTCGGCGCCGCCCACCGCGCCCACGCCTCCACGGAAGGGGTCACCAAGTTCCTGAAGCCTTCCGTCGCCGGTTTCCTCATGGAGAAGGAGCTGCAGTACCTGCAAGGGGCCGTGGATGAGCCCAAGCGCCCCCTGGCTGCGATCGTTGGTGGCTCCAAGGTGAGCTCCAAGATCGGCGTGCTCGAAGCCCTGATCGACAAGTGCGACAAGGTGCTGATCGGCGGCGGCATGATCTTCACCT
>CALGVO010000076.1 GCA_937930135.1 uncultured Synechococcus sp.
GGCGCTGAGTTCCTGCATCGGCTCCAGCACGTTGTCGTATCCCTGCACCCAGCTGAGGTCGTTGGTCCATGAGGATCCCTCCATGGCAAAGGAGGGATCGGCCTGCTGCAGTCGCTCGATCGCAGCCTGCACAGCTGCCGGCGTCGGGGCCGATCCCACCGCCTCCCAGACCCGGCTCTGGCCCACGGCCTGAATGGTTGGGAAGGCACTGCTGTCGATTCCGGCGGCATCCAGGTGCGCCAGATACTCCGTGCCGTTGAGAGCAATGCAGCGGTCTCCGTTCTCACGGAGACGGCGATGGGCCTGCCGGAAGGCTTCGGGAAACTCGTTCATCATCACGCCCCCGTTCTCGCCATCGGCGATCTGGGTCACCAGGGCGGGCACCGTTGTGGTGCCGAGGGGAAGGCGATCCAGCCCCAGTGCCTCGTAGCAGGGCTGCATCTGACCCACGAGCTTGGTGTCGGAACCCTGGGTCTTGATCAGAGCTGTGATCGCAATCTCCTCACCGCAAGCATTGCGGGCCACCAGTCGATTGGGCAGCAGGCACTGCTCCCGGCTCAACGGCGCACCGTCGAGGCCTTCCACGCTGTGCTCCTGCACCAGCAGCCAGCGGTAGCCGCTCTCCCTCAGGGCGGAAATGAAGCTGAACAGGGTGTCGGGATGGTTGGGCAGATGCATTTCCGGTGGCGAGAAGCCGCGCACCCTCTGCAGCGCCTCAGCACCGAACATCGCCGCAAACTGATGCTGCCAGGCGCTGATCTGCAGCTTCAGATCGGGGATCGGTGTGGAGGGGGCGACGGCATGGCTCCAGAAGCTGCCGAGAAATTCCACATGGCGCTGCATCTCCGGGTCGCAGGCCAGAAAGCGGAGTGCGCCGGTGATGTCGTCACGCCCCATCTGGGTGGCACCCCAGAGCAGGTTGCCGGAGTAATCGAGCATGATCCGCGGCGCGCAGCCCTCATCGATCAGCTCGGGAATCAGCTCGGCCATCCGCCGGTAGCAATGGGCAAACGGCTCGGCGTTGTGGTTATCCCCCTCGCCGGGGTGGTCGAGCATGAACTGGAGGTGGGAGATCAGGGCCCCATCCGGTCCGGCGGGGATCGTGGGCTGATGCATGTGCAGCGCACAGGCAAAGGCGGAGCGGCTCGACGCCAGCGGTCGCTCTGAGGAGGTGAGTGGTCTGAGCGCGGGCTGTTCCATCAGGGCCCGGAGCTCGTCTTCGCGGCCGGCGATCGGCGGTGGAGCACTGGTGGTGATCAAGGTGGCAGCCGCTCCGTTTGTTGAAAGCATGGTCCAAGAAGGTTGCGATGACCCTTCACAAAGGAGGCCGCCCCTCCCGGATGGAAGAGACGGCCTACGTCGCTCGTTTGTTCATCAGTTTCCTGTCAACGACTGAACTGAACGCGAATCAGAAAGAAACTCCGTTGCGAAGGACAGTGTGTGAAGCGAAAGGAAACCAGAAGCGTCTGGCTGGTGGCGCCTGGGGCCATGGTTCCAGGTGAGGGGCTTTTGACTCCGAAGGGCACCTGTGGCGGTGCGGTGTGGAGGGTCGTTCAGGCCTTGGTGACCTGATGAGGTGACGAGCCCTTCGTTGGGTGTGAAAACTGTTGGAGCAGGGGCCAGAAAGTCAGCTTGCTTCTTGGAGTTGCTCAGGTGGAGTGTCTGCCGTCATCCGGTTCCTCCGATCTCGATGCACACAGTCTTGGTCGCCTGGAACACATCGGCAATCGGTGTAAAGGCGCATTGCCTCACGCCTGACGCGCACCGAGATTGAACCCGGCGTGCCCGCGGCAGAGTGCAGAAGCTGCCTGTAGGGTCTGCCTCGATTGCATGGCAGGCCTCTGGATCCGCTCGAGCAGTTTCTTCAGCGGCTGGCGCGCGATCCGCAGTTGCGGCGGCAGGTGCAGGAGGCGATCACTGCGGATCAGGTGGCGATGCTCGCCCAGGAGTTGGGTTATGCCGTTTCGGGGAGCGACCTTCTGCGCCTCTCGGGGCGATCCGTGGCCGGCGTGCGGGTGACGCGTGTGGACCATCCCGGGGAGTATCCCGGGCGTTACTACTGACGGCAGCGCGGAGCCCCTGTGGCCGCCTTGCTTCACAGCAAGGTCAAGAAATCGCACGGTTCTCGTCAGCGGAGGGAGAACCGCTCGAAGCTGCATCCATGGGATTGATGCACTGCCCTCTCTGCCTCGGCCTGGCGATCGTTTCGGCGCTTCGCTTCTCGGCTCATGT
>CALGVO010000077.1 GCA_937930135.1 uncultured Synechococcus sp.
CGGCTCCCTTGAGCGACGAGCAGCTGCTGGTGCTGCAGAGCGTCAAGGAGCGCCTTGAGGCGATGGTGTCGAGCCATGGCCTCACGCCCGAGGATGTGCAGGAGCTGGTGCGCGAGATCAAGAACCACCCGCTGATCAGCACGCAGCTGATGGCGGAAATCCAGGCGGAAGTGACCCGATTGATGCCCGGTCAGCGCTTCACGTTTGACTGGGATTAGGAGTGCCGGGTTTCGGTGCTGAAGGTTTCGGTTTCACTGGATCGGCACAGACCACGGTGAGTCGGCGCGCTGGCTTATCGATCGCGTCGCGTCGTTGAAAGCTGTTGCTCGCTGCCGGTTTGGCGACCTGGAGCAGCTCCCACACCGCGTCTTTGCAGGCGGCGGGAAGGCGGGGGTGATCCATCAGTGGATCGGCGAGGGCGCGGGTGCGTTCGCAGGGCTCAGCGGTGTTTTCCCTGGAGCAGTCGAAGGCCTTGAGCTGAATGGTGCGCAGTTCGTCTTTGCTGGGAAACGGCACATACTCCACCTTCACCAGCTCCATCGCCGCCAGCGCCTGGGGGGCGACCAGCAACAGGCCGATCAGCAGGGATGGGGCGCGCAGCTGCAATGGGTGTCTTTCGCTCAGGCTCATTCAAACCCATACCCCCAGTGATCGAGCCAGGTGGCGAGGAAGCGGTCACAGGGTTCCACGTGATGGCGGTAACGGCGCCATTTGTTGATGGCGCTGCTGTAGAGCGGTTGCACCACCTGGGCAGCGGATGGGGTGTTGATCAGGTCCCGTTCTCTGGCGGTGCGTTGAAAGGCGAGCAGCCGCTCGTCCCAGGGCAGGTTGAGGCGGTCGAGAACGGGTTGGATCGTCGCCGGTAGGTCGGCGATCAGATCCTCGTAGCGGATCACCTGCACCGCCGGATCGAGTTGGCGTTGCACGTGCAGCCAGGCCGCCATCACCTGGTCGTAGAAGCGGGCTGCCTCGGGCAGGGAGCGCAGGTGCAGCATGGCGTCGTTGGCGGCAAAGGTCTGCTGCACGCAGGAGAGCACCGTGTCGCGCGGGTTGCGGATCGCCAGCAGAAAGGTGGCGTCGGGGAACACGGCCTGGATCAGGGGCACGGCGCAGATGTGCAGCGGCAGTTTGTCGATCAGCACCGGTTGTGAGCTGTCCCAGAAGGGGGCCATGCACTGCCAGTAGAGCTGCTGCAGCTCCTGCACGTCGTGGTCGTCCAGGCGGGCGAATTGGTCGATCGACCACCCCCGCGTCTCCTGCAGGTGGATTTCCAGAGCGGCGATCCCCGGCTTCTCCTCCGCCACATCGATGGCGGGATGGGAGCGCAGGATGGTGTCGAGCAGGGTGGTGCCGGAGCGGGGGAAGCCCATCAGAAACACCGGTGGCCGGCGCTGGGACGCCCGGCCCGGATCCACGGCGGATGGAGCTTGGCCTGGGCGGAGGCGACGCTGGGCGAGTTGCTCGGCGAGCTGGCGGTAGGCAGCGATGCGCCTGGGTTGGGCGTCCGGATCGAGAGGGGCGTAGGCCGGATCCTGCTGGGCCGCCAGGAACGCCTCCATGGCGGCATCGATGTGGCCTCTGTGATCGTCCAGCCAGGCGCGCGTGCTCCAGTGGCGGATCCGGGCGGTGGGTGGCAGGGCGGTGATCGCGTCGCTGCTGAGACGCTCGCTGATGGCTCGGGCGTCGGAGAACTGCTGGCGCTGCAGGGCCAGTGCTGCTGCATACACCTGCGCGACTGGATCGCCGAGGCCCTGACCTCGGCTGTTGAGCAGCTGCTCCAGAGTGTTGGCCTGGCGCGTCACGGTGAAGTGCTCCAGGCTTGCTGCCACCACGGCGGCCGATGCCTGGGGCTCTGTGGCGCAGCGGCGGAAGTTCTGATCGGCGGCCTGGAGTTGCCGGGCTTCCCGCTGGGCGCTCGCGAGGATCAGCCGGATGTCGGCAGCGTCTGGCGCCTGGGTGAGCACCTGCTGCAGCGTGTCGATCGCGGCGTCGGGATGACCGGCCTGCAGCTGAGACCAGCCCAGCCCCTGCAGCACCCGGAGATTGCCGGGCCGGAGCCGGAGGCTGCGCGCGAAGCAGGGAATCGCCGCCTCGTGATCGCCGCGGCTCTGGAGGCAGAAGCCGAGGTTGGTGAGGGCGATCGCGAAATCGGGCCGGAGCTTCAGGGCCTGCTGCAAGGAGTGGATCGCCGCGTCGGTCTGGCCCAGCTCCTGCTGGGCGGCGCCAAGGTTGCCCAGGGCGAGGGCGTTGCCGGGGTTCAGCTGCAGCGCTTGTTGCAGGCTGGCGATCGCCTCTTGGTGACGCCCGCTGGCGTGTTGAATGGCGCCGAGCAGGGCCAGGGCCGCGGCGGGATCGGCACCGCTGGCGAGCACCTCACGGCAGAGCGCCTCCGCCTGGGCCCATTCGCCACGCTGGGCGAGCTGACTGGCGCG
>CALGVO010000078.1 GCA_937930135.1 uncultured Synechococcus sp.
GGGGTCATCCCCCGTAACCTGAACCACCGGCTGCCGGCCTTCGACCCATGCCCGCCTACGAGCTCTCGGCGCCCTATTCCCCGAAAGGTGATCAACCGACGGCGATCCAGCAGCTGGTGGAGGGGGTGAACGGCGGGGAGCGCTTCCAGACCCTGCTCGGGGCCACGGGAACGGGCAAGACGTTCACGATGGCGAATGTGATCGCCCAGACCGGCCGGCCGGCTCTGGTGCTCGCCCACAACAAAACATTGGCAGCCCAGCTCTGCAACGAGCTGCGGGAATTTTTTCCCCACAACGCCGTTGAATACTTCATCTCCTATTACGACTACTATCAGCCGGAGGCTTACGTTCCGGTCAGCGACACCTACATCGCCAAGACGGCATCGATCAATGAAGAGATCGACATGCTGCGGCACTCGGCGACTCGCTCTCTGTTTGAGCGACGCGATGTGATTGTGGTGGCCTCGATCAGCTGCATCTACGGCCTGGGGATTCCGAGCGAATATCTCAAGGCGGCGGTGAAGTTCGAGGTGGGAGACACCCTGAACATCCGCGCTCAGCTGCGGGATCTGGTGAACAACCAATACAGCCGCAACGACACGGAGATCGCCCGCGGCCGCTTCCGGATCAAGGGCGATGTGCTCGAGATCGGCCCCGCCTACGACGACCGGTTGGTGCGGATCGAGTTGTTTGGTGATGAGGTGGAGGCGATCCGCTATGTGGATCCCACCACCGGTGAGATCCTCCAGAGCCTGGAGGCGGTGAACATCTATCCCGCCAAGCACTTCGTCACGCCCAAGGATCGTCTCGATGCGGCGATCAAGGCGATCCGGCGTGAACTGAAGGAGCGGCTGGAGGTGCTGCACAGCGAGGGCAAGCTGCTGGAGGCCCAGCGGCTGGAGCAACGCACCACCTACGACCTGGAGATGCTCCAGCAGGTGGGCTACTGCAACGGCGTGGAGAACTACGCCCGTCACCTGGCCGGTCGGGAAGCGGGCAGCCCGCCGGAATGCCTGATTGATTATTTCCCCGACGACTGGCTGCTGATCGTGGATGAGAGCCACGTCACCTGCTCCCAGCTGCAGGCGATGTACAACGGCGACCAGGCACGCAAGAAGGTTCTGATCGAGCATGGTTTTCGCTTGCCCAGCGCTGCCGATAACCGCCCTTTGAAGGGAGACGAGTTCTGGCAGAAAGCGCGTCAGTCGGTGTTTGTGAGCGCCACTCCGGGCGACTGGGAGCTCAAGGTGAGCAAGGGTCAGGTGGCTGAACAGGTGATCCGGCCCACCGGGGTGCTCGATCCGATCGTGGAGGTGCGGCCGACGACGGGCCAGGTGGATGATCTGTTGGGGGAGATCCGCAGCCGCGCCGCCAAACAGCAGCGGGTGCTGGTGACCACGCTCACCAAACGGATGGCGGAAGATCTCACCGACTATCTGGCCGAAAATGAGGTGCGGGTGCGTTACCTGCACTCGGAGATCCACTCGATCGAGCGGATCGAGATCATCCAGGATCTGCGCCTTGGTGAATACGACGTGTTGGTGGGTGTGAACCTGCTGCGGGAGGGCCTGGACCTGCCGGAGGTGTCGTTGGTGGCGATTCTCGATGCCGATAAGGAGGGTTTCCTGCGGGCGGAGCGCTCACTGATCCAGACCATCGGCCGCGCGGCCCGGCATGTGGAGGGGGTGGCGCTGCTCTATGCCGACACCATGACCGACTCGATGGCCAAGGCGATCGAGGAAACCGAGCG
>CALGVO010000079.1 GCA_937930135.1 uncultured Synechococcus sp.
GTGAACTCCTGACGGCTGGGGTCGGGTTTGTCGAACACAAACAGCCCGGGGTTGATCCGCACCTTGTCGACATGGTTCGCCACTTCCAGGGCGATGCGGATGCCGTTGTGGTGCACATCCGCCACCAGGGGCACCCCACAGCCCTGGCTGCGCAGCGCCGCCCGGATTTCTTTCATCGCCTTGGCGTGCGCCATCGAGGGCGTGGTGACCCGCACGATCTCGCAGCCTGCATCGGCCAGGCGACGAATGCCGGCCACCGCTGCCTCGATGTCCAGCGTGTCCTCGTTGATCATCGATTGCACCACCACCGGGTGCTCACTGCCGATCGGCACATCGCCCACCATCACGGTGCGGGTGACGCGGCGATGGATCTGGGTGTCGTACCGACGGGACGAACCGTCTGGAGAGGTGGCGGTCAAGGGGAGGGAGCGCCGGAAGCGGCCTCACCCTGACACAGACGCTCCCGGATCTGACGGAGATCCGATCGGGTCAGGTCCAGCGGTCGGCCGGGCTGCGTCGATGGATTGCGCAGCAGATAGGAGGGATGGAACAGGGGCATCCAGGCCCGCCCATCCCGTTCAATCCACTGGCCACGCAGGCCGGTGATCGGCCCGTGTTCCTCCAGCACGGCCGCCAACGCCGTGGACCCCAGCAACCCCACCACGGCGGGATTGACCAAGGCGATCTGTTGTTCCAGCCAGGGGCGACAGGCGGCCAGCTCCTGGCGTTTCGGTTTGCGGTTGCCGGGCGGCCGGCACTTCACGGCATTGCAGATGTACAGGTCATGGTCCGGGTTGAAGCCCGTCTCGCGCAGCAATTGATCGAGCAGGCGTCCGGAGCGCCCCACGAAGGGGCGTCCCTCGGCATCTTCTGAAGCCCCTGGCGCTTCGCCGATCAACATCAGCGGTGCAGCGGCCGAACCACGGCTGATCACCACCTGGCTGCGACTGCCGGCCAGGTCACAGGCCTGGCATTGGCGGCAGGCCGTGGCGAGCGTGGAGTCGTTGGTGGTGTCGTCATTGGTGTGCGGCTTGGCGGCGGACGCGGCTGTGCACAGGAGCAGCAGCCGATTCCCCTCCGGATCCGCCAGCCAGCATTCGGCGCCGAAGGGCTCCTGCCGCGCTGGTTCGACCACCGTGGCGCCGAGTTGGCGCGCGGCGTCCACCATGGCGTGGAGTGGCTCCAGCGGGTCACCTGCTGTGACGCCCACCTGGTGCTGCAGACAGGGTGCCAGAGCCTGAGCTGCAGTCGGCCTATCGCGGATGCGTGAGGGGCGATAGAGCTGCAGAACCCCACCACCAGGAAGGTCCACCAGCCAGTGCTGCTCCGCGACGCCTGGGCGATGGTCCGTCTGAAACAAAGCGCCGTAAAAGCGGGCCAGGGCCTCGGGTTCCTGGGCGGCCAGCACCCAACTGAGGCTGGTGGTGGGGAGGGCCGTCATCGCAGCGCTGCGGGTGCTCCAGTCTGGTTGTCTGGAACACCAGATCAGGCAGGATGGATCATCCCTGCGCACCCGCTGGAGGAGTGCCGCGTTGATGTCAAGCCCGTCAGTTCTCTCCCATCGGGCTGTGGCCCTGAAGCCGTCACTGACGCTTGCGATCAGCGCCCGTGCTCAGGCTTTGAAGGAGGCGGGCCGCGACATCTGCAGCCTCAGCGCCGGTGAACCGGATTTCGACACGCCTGAGTTCATAGTCGACGCGACGGTGAAGGCGCTCCGCGATGGCATCACCCGCTATGGCCCCGCAGCCGGCGACCCTCAGTTACGTGAAGCGATCGCCCGCAAACTCAGCAGCGAGAACCGGGTGCCCACCGACGCCGCCCAGGTGCTCGTTACCAATGGTGGCAAGCAGGCGATCTACAACCTTTTCCAGGTGCTGCTCAATCCGGGCGATCAGGTGCTCATCCCGTCGCCCTACTGGTTGAGCTATCCCGAGATGGCTCGACTGGCGGGTGCGGAACCGGTGGTGCTGCCTTCGTCTGCTGCGACTGGATTCCAATTGGATCTGGAGGCACTCGACGCGGTGCTCACCCCGCGCAGCCGGCTGCTGGTGCTCAACACACCGAGCAACCCCACCGGCCGGGTGATGCAGCGGGCTGAGCTCGAGGCCCTGGCGGCATGGCTGCGACGCCACCCCGATCTGCTCGTGATGTGCGACGAGATCTATGAGTTCCTGCTGGCTGAGGGCGAAACCCACCACAGCCTGGCGGCCCTGGCTCCCGACCTGGCGGAGCGCATCTTCATCGTCAACGGTTTCGCCAAAGGCTGGGCCATGACTGGCTGGCGCCTGGGCTATCTGGCCGGACGTGCGGACGTGATCAAGGCAGCGGCGGCGTTGCAGAGTCAGAGCACCAGCAACGTCTGCAGCTTTGCTCAGCGCGGTGCCCTGGCTGCCCTGGAGGGATCACGCAGCTGCGTCAGTGCGATGGCGGCGAGTTACACCGAACGCCGTCAGCAGATGATTGCGGGATTGCAGGCGATCGATGGGCTGACGCTGGTGCCGCCGCGGGGTGCCTTCTATGCCTTTCCCCAGCTTCCGGACGACATCACCGAGTCCGTGGAGTTCTGCCGTCTGGCCCTCGAAGAGGAGGGTCTGGCGTTGGTGCCCGGTGAACCCTTCGGGGATCGGCGTTGCGTCCGGCTGTCCTGCGCTGTGGCCCGTGAGACGATTGCCGATGGTCTTGAGCGCCTGCAGCGATTGCTCGATCGCCTCAGGGGCTGACGCCAGATCTCACGGTTCACCACAACTCATTCACCACAAC
>CALGVO010000080.1 GCA_937930135.1 uncultured Synechococcus sp.
TCGGGCCTGCTGGCAGCAGATCAGCTTCGATCTGCACAAGGGCGATCGGCTCGGCCTTGTCGCCCCATCCGGTGCAGGCAAAACCCTGCTGCTGCGCGCCTTGGCTCAACTCGATCCCCTGCGCAGCGGTGACCTCTGCTGCCGTGGCGCCAGCCCCGGAAAGCTGTGCATGACGCAGTGGCGCGCCATGGTGATGCTGGTGGCGCAACGCTGCGCCGTGACCCCGGGAACGGTGGAAGACAATCTGCGCCTGCCACTGCAATGGCGCCAACATCGCCACCACGCCAACTGGCAGCGAACCACAATCGTGACCTGGCTGGAAACACTGGGTCGCTCGAGCGACTTTCTCGCCTGGGATGCGGAGCAACTCTCTGGAGGTGAGCAACAAGTGCTGAACCTGCTCCGGGCCCTGCAACTGCAACCGGTGCTGCTGCTGCTCGACGAATGCACCGCCTCGCTCGACCCCAGCACCTGCCGAGCGATGGAGACCCTGCTGCAGCGCTGGCTCAGCGAGGCCGAACGCGCCTGCGTGTTCACCAGCCATGACCCGGATCAGATCGAGCGCTTCTGCAACAGGGTGCTGGCACTGCCATGAGCATGGGCACGGGGGCCATCGCCATCAGCAACGGGCAGCTGGCCGCGTCGGCGAGCTTGATTCTCATGAACATCGTCCTGTCGATGAGCCTGCGCCTCGGGCTGGGGCGCTCCCTGCTGCTGGCATCGGGACGGATGGTGGTGCAACTGCTTCTGATCGGGCAGGTGCTGCAGTGGCTGTTTCTGCAGCAAAACCCGGGCCTGATCCTGGCCCTGTCGCTGTTGATGGCCCTGATGGCCAGCCTGGCTGCGGTGCATCGCACCCGTCACCGCTTCGCCGGGATCTACTGGCAAAGCTTCCTGAGCATCACCGCCTCCGCTGCCCTGGTCACGGGTCTGGCGATGGCCGGCATCATCCGGGTGCAACCCTGGACCACAGCGCAGTATTGGATTCCGCTCCTGGGCATGGTGTTGGGTAACACACTCAATGCGATCTCACTCGGACTCGACACGTTGATGGAGCGAATGCTGAGTCAACGCGCCATTCTTGAATGCGCACTTTCACTCGGTGCCAGCCGTTGGGAAGCCTGCAGACCGCAGGTGCGTGAAGCCATTCGTGTGGCGATGATTCCCACCATCAATTCGATGATGGTGATGGGCCTGGTGAGCCTGCCTGGAATGATGACAGGCCAGATTCTTGAAGGGGCGCTGCCCTCAGCTGCAGTGCGCTATCAAATCGTGATTTTGTTCATGATTAATTCGGCCACAGCCCTTGGCGTCACAGCGATCGTCGCCCTTGCCTACCTGCACCTCACCAGCCCTCAACACCATCTACGCCTCGACCGCCTGCATCGCCTCGATCAACCAACCAGGAAACGGATCTTTCAGAGCAAAGGGTGATTCACCCGATACCCGGCAATGGTGATCCCAGTCATCAACAACACCAAGGCCAGTGAACCCAGCCAATCCACATGATTCATACGCTCTCCCCCTCACCCGACCTCTTTATTAAAAACCAGCCAAGCGACTGGCACAAGGACGGTCGAGAGCGAACACGCAAATCTTTACAACAAATCGTTTCAGGTGATGGATCAGGGCCCAATTCAAACGTCAAAGCACAAAATCACTGGGAAGTATCAAGAACCACCGCCGCGCCCCGGCGTGGCCAGCCAGCAAAGCGCCTACCAGCAACTGGCACAGTGCCAGTGCGAGGGCCATGGTGTGTGTGTGAGGAGTGCCCCTCCGATCCGGAGTCGAAACAAGGTCAGACGCCTGGATTCGGATGTGCAACAGAGCCCTGCCTTCGGCGGGGCTTTTTTCTTGCCCAGGCTCTCCCGAAGACATCCAGAAGCACCCGGGGAAATGACGCAACCGCTACACCCGCTGCAGCAGCGAGTCGGTTCAGTGCAAGGAGATTCGGCGACGCGATGCGCGCGCTCTCCATCCACCTCCTGATCCTGGCCCGCCTGGTGGCCAACGACGGCATCTTCCTCGACAAGCGGCGCATGCCCCAGCGCACCCGCTCCCGCGAGCTGAATGCGGCGATTCAACGCACCTGGCGCCGGGGCGGACGACCACCATCCGGACAATCAGCCGATCGTCCACACCAGATCTGGTGCACCTGAACCGGGAAGCGCCAACGCGGCAATGCAAGCCTCTCGAAAGGGTGCCAAACCCGGCCCACCACACCAGATCTGGGACTTGCGCCGAGCCAACCACCAGGACTATTGGTATGTGTGGTGGATGGCACGACGCGCTTTCGCTCTAACGTCCGCCCAGGGTCGGGTGATGGGGCACATCACCGACTGACGTGACCCCCGGTCTTGAAGCTGGGGGATTTTTATGGGTCCTTGCTATGAACGGGGGATCCAGGTCGTTTCTG
>CALGVO010000081.1 GCA_937930135.1 uncultured Synechococcus sp.
TCAGCGGACTCACCCTCGGAGCCGATCCGCTGGTGAGCTGCGTGGCGATGGCCGCGGCCCAGCAGGGACGCGATCTCGACGCCCTGATCGTGCGCAAGGAAGCCAAGGGCCATGGCACCGGTGCCTGGCTGGAGGGGCCCCTGCCAGCAGCCGGCGCCAGGGTGACCGTGCTCGAAGACGTGGTCACCACCGGCGGCTCCTCGATCAAGGCGGTGACCCAACTGCGAGAGGCGGGCTATCAGGTGCGTCGGGTGGTGACGATCGTCGACCGGGAGGAAGGGGGCGCCGCCGCCATGACCGCCGCCGAACTGGAGTTGGTGAGCCTGTTTCGACTCAGCGAGGTGGCAGCCCGCGCCCAGGAGCTGGCGGCATGACGGCACCAACCACTGACGCGTTGCTCTGGGATGCCACCTTTCCCCTGCTGCGCCTGCAGGGCGGTGGCGCCCGCGACTTCCTGCATGGGCAGACCAGCGCCGACCTGCAGCAGGCCGCCGACCATGCCCTGATCCGCAGCTGCTGGCTGACGGCCACCGGACGGGTGCAGGCATTGCTGGAGGTGCGTCTCGATGACGAGGGCGCCGATGTGCTGGTGCTGAGCGGAGACGCGGCAGCGCTGGCCAGCGGCTTTGATCGGGTGATCTTCCCGGCCGATCGGGTGCGCCTGTTGCCGCTGGCGCAGCAACGACGGCTTCAGCGCCTGCATTCCACAACCGCAGAGCCTGCCCGGCGTGATGACGTGCTCTGGTGCCACGACGGTGTCGTTCCGGCGACATGGGAAGCGCTGCCGAGGGCCGAGGGCCGCACCCTTGAGGCCTGGAGGCTGCGGGTTGGTTGGCCATGCCACCCCACCGAACTCAACGGAGACACCAATCCGCTGGAACTGGGGCTGGGCGACTGGTTGAGCCTGAGCAAGGGTTGCTACCTGGGGCAGGAAACCATCGCCAAGCTGACGGCACGTGATGGCGTCAAGCAAAAACTGCGCTACTGGCAGCTGGTCGATGCCCCCATCGACTTGACGATCGAACCGGGCACCCCCCTGCGTCTCAACAACGAACGGGCAGGGCTGATCACCTCAGCACTGCACACCCAAGGCGTCTGGCAAGGCCTGGCCCTGGTGCGTCGAGCCGCCCTGGAAGCTCCGCAGCTGCAGCTGGTCGGCGAGGGGCTCACGCTTCAGATCTCACCACCAACGGGGTTCCGCGACCTGACGGAATCGTCCTGAATCAGCAGGCTGTCTTGATCTGACAGCCATTGCGCTACGGCCCAGGTGGCCAGGTTGTCGTCATGGTTGTAGGTAAAGATCCAGCGCAGCGCCTGCACGTGACCGCGGTCCTGGCGACCGGAGCCGCGCCACTGCCGCCACCAGAGCAGGGCCCGCGCCCCATCCACCCCCGGCTGCCGCCAGCGGAATCCCCGCCAGGCCGCCACCGTTTTGAGGCCATAGCTGTTCAGCGGCAGGCGCCAGTGGCGGCGCACACGTTCATGCACGTCCACCATCCGCGCCCGGATGGCGGCCTGCCCTGCCTCCCCCACCCCCTGACGCTGGGCCATCCGCCTCAAGGCCAGGGATTCGGTTTCGCCGTAATGGAGCACGGGCCAGTCGCCGTAACGATCGAGCAGGCGCTCGAGCCGCCGCCAGCAGGGCCACTCCCCCTGCTCCTGAAGCGTCAGCAGCGGGTGATAACGCGCCTGCTTCAGTGCCCAGCCGCCGGCGGGATCGCGGGGAAGCCGCAGAAAACCATGCAGAAAGTCATCGCGGGCATCGGGATCCGATTCGATGTCGTAAAGCAGCACTCCGGGGGCGTGGGTCAGCTCCGGCAACGCGGGCCGGGGATCCAGGCGTTCCACCCGTCCGTCCCGCTGGGCCCGGGCCTGGGCCACGAGGGGCTGAGCCATCGCTCCATGCTGCTCGCCGTAGCGCTCCAACCGAGTCGCGAGCTGCTGCGGGTCAGCAGCCGCCAGATCGGCGAGCGCGGCGAACCCAAGCTCCTGCAACATCTCCCGACGCTTGGCACCGATGCCGCTCACCTCGCTGAGGTGCCCCTGCTCTGCCGCCTCCCGATTGCAGACGCCACGCCAGCTGCACAGCGTGCATTTGCGCCGATCCGCCGCCAGGGGCGGCGAGGCATCCCGTTGCAGATCCTGCGCCAGCTTGCGGAGGGCCTCATCCAACTGACTCTGCAGGCCATGGCTGAGGGCCACACGCTCGGTCTCCAGGCGGCGCCCGGCGCCGGCCACCGCCAACGCCTCCGGAACGGCCGCCGCTTGAAGAGGAGCCAGCAACCGCCCGGCCAAAGCCAGAGGCAGCCGATGCTCGCGGGTCAGGCGACGCCCCTGGCGCGCCAGCACTGGCCGGTAGGTGAAACCGCCCCAGCGACTCTGGCCCGGCACCCGCTGCAGCAGGGCCGGGTGGCACTCGAGCGACCAGCCCTGCGGCCCCTGACCGCGCAGGCGCACCCCCACCACAGAGGCCGCGCCCGCTTCCATCGCCCGCAGACCGTGGCGTGGTTTCTCCGGAAACAGGGCCACGAAACAGCGCTGCTGATCATCGAGCTGAAGGGTGCGATGGGCCGTATAACGACGATCGGCGGAATCGCCGTACCGATCGAGCCAGGCGCGACGCCGGCAGCGCAACCAGCTGCGCAGCAGGCGATCGCTCAGCACCCGCCCTTCGGGCTTGTCAGCAGCAGGGGTGTCACCCATGGAGCGACGTTACGGCGGCCAGCTGCTAAATCCCTGTTCAAAGACTCCCTGTCATCAGCAGCCCATGGCCTCCGCTCCCCTGCCTCTGGCTGCTGCTCCGATCAAGTTCGGCACCGATGGCTGGCGCGGCATCCTCGGCGTGGACATCACCGTGGAACGCCTGTTGCCGGTAGCGGCCGCCTCGGCACAGGAACTCGCCGCCCGGGCGCCCGAAGGCTTGCGCAGCCGCACTGTGGTGATCGGCTACGACCGCCGCTTTCTCGCCCCGGAGCTGGCAGAAGCCATCGCCGCCGCCGTCCGCGGCTGCGGCCTCGAGCCCCTGCTCACCGACACCCCTGTTCCAACACCGGCCTGCAGCTGGGCGGTGGTCCAGCGCCAGGCCCTCGGCGCCCTGGTGATCACCGCCAGCCACAACCCACCCGAGTGGCTGGGGCTGAAAATCAAAGGTCCGTTCGGCGGCTCCGTGGAAGGGGATTTCACGGCGGCCGTGGAAGAGCGTCTGCGCGCCGGTGGCATCACCCCACCCGTTGCGGGAGACCCCCCCCGATTCGACGGGCGAGGCGAGCATCTCGACGGGCTGCGCCGCAAGCTGGATCTGCCCGCCCTCTGTCGCGGCCTGGAGGCGATGAACCTGCGCGTGATCGTGGATCCGATGCATGGTTCGGCAGCAGGCTGCGTGGCTGAACTGCTCGGCGATGGGGTCGGTGATCGTGGGCTTGTGCAGGAAATCCGCAGTCAGCGCGATCCCCTCTTCGGAGGTCACCCACCCGAGCCACTCGCTCCATACCTGGGCGAGCTGATCGCCGCGGTGAAGGAGGCCGCCACTGAGGGCCAGAGCGCCGTTGGCCTGGTCTTCGATGGCGACGGTGATCGCATCGCCGCCGTGGATGAAGAGGGGCGGTTCTGCAGCACCCAGCAGCTGATGCCGTTGCTCATTGATCACCTGGCCCGAGCCCGGCAATTGCCGGGCTGTGTGGTGAAGACGGTGAGCGGTTCCGATCTGATGCGCCTGGTGGCCGACGACCTGGGCCGGGAGGTGCGCGAACTGCCCGTGGGGTTCAAATACATCGCCGCCGAGATGCTGGCCGATGAGGTGCTGATCGGTGGAGAGGAATCCGGAGGCGTGGGCTTCGGGATGCATCTGCCGGAACGGGATGCGCTGTTCGCAGCCCTGCTGGTGCTCGAGGCCCTGGTGGAAGGTGGCCAGCCCCTGGGCGCAAGAATCCATGCCCTTCAGCAGCGCTGTGGCGGCGCCAGCCACTACGACCGACTCGATCTGCGCCTGGCCGACATGGACTGCCGCCGGCGTCTGGAGACCCTGCTGGCAGAAGAACCGCCGCAGGAGGTGGCGGGAGCTCCCGTTCAGGAGGTGATCCGCACCGATGGGGTGAAGCTGCGACTGGGGCCGAGTCATTGGTTGATGCTGCGCTTCTCGGGCACCGAACCCTTGCTGCGCCTCTATTGCGAAGGCCCCGATGAAGCACGGGTGGCCGCGGTGCTCGCTTGGGCCCGCGCCTTGGCGACGGCGGTTTGATCACGATGCACCAGCGCACCTTGGTGATCGCCAGCGGCAATGCCGGCAAGATCCGCGAATTCGCCCGCCTGCTCAGCGCAGTACCACTGGAGGTGAAGCCCCAACCCGAGGGTCTGGACGTGGAGGAAAGCGGCTCCACCTTTGCCGCCAATGCCCGCCTGAAGGCCTGTGCTGTGGCAGCCGCCACAGGCGCATGGGCGCTGGCGGATGATTCCGGGCTCAGCGTGGACGCGCTGCAGGGAGCTCCAGGCGTGTTCTCCGCCCGTTATGCAGCCACGGATCCAGAGCGGATCGCTCGTTTGCTGCAGGAACTGGGAGACAACCCGAACCGTGACGCCCACTTCAGTGCGGCCCTCTGCATCGCCGCCCCGGATGGGAGCGTGCTGGCGGAGGTGGAAGGGCAGTGCCACGGCCTGATCACGACCGCCCCCAGGGGCGACCAGGGCTTCGGCTACGACCCGATCTTTGAAGTGGCCAACACCGGGCTGACCTTTGCCGAGATGAGCCTGGAGGAGAAGAAACAGCACGGACACCGCGGCCGAGCCTTCGCCCTCCTCGAGCCCCAGCTGCAGCAACTTCTCCAGCAGAGTTGAGGCCTTCAGGGATCAGCGCAGCGTGTTCTCTGTCACGAAGCCCTGACAGGCCCACCCTGTACGGTGCAACCTGTCGCTGACGAGGTCCATGGCCATTGCCATGACCACGGGTTACAGCGCACAGACCGAAGGCGCACGTCTCTGCATCGATGCCGCTTCCGACTGGGCCTTGACTTGTGTTGAACAACTTCCCCACCAGAACCACCACGTTCTGATCGATTACGGCGCTGCCGATGGCGGCACCGCCGTTGGCCTCTGGAACCAGGTGCTCGATCACCTCCACACCCGCCAGCCCCACGCCCATCTGACGCTGATCGGCAACGATCTGCCCAGTAATGACAACGTCGCCCTGGCGGCGAATCTGGCGCTCCAGATCCCCAGGCCACCCCAGCCCACCGTGCTGGTGAGCGCGCGCAGCTTCTACGAACCCTCGGTGGCGCCGAACAGCGTGAGCTTCGGCTTCTCAGCTACCGCCATGCATTGGCTGAGCGCATCCCCCGGCCCGCTGCCGCACCACACCCACGTGCTCGCGTCCGGTGATGCCGAGGCGATGGAACGCTTCACCGCCCAGGCGCTGAAGGACTGGACGGCGATCCTCGAGCTGCGCAGCCTCGAATTGCTACCGGGCGGCAGGCTGCTGACGGTGAACCTCTCCCGCGACTCGGAGGGCCGCTATCTCGGGCACAACGGTGGCGAAACGCGCAACGTCCACGACGAGCTGCACCGGATCTGGCGGGACCTCGCCGATGAGGGGGTGATCAGCGAGGAGCAGTACCGCAACGGCACGATCCTGAACTTCTACAAGTCGCCCGAGGAGTTCATGGCGCCGCTGAAGGATGCCAGCTCGGCCCCGTATCGCAACGGCCTGCGCCTGGTGGATGAACGCACCGTGCACGTGCGCTGCCCTTACCGACAGCGCTGGAACACGGACGGCGACACCGCCGCCTTCGCCGCCGGCCTGATGGCCACGATCCGCAGCTGGAGCCGGCACAGCTTCGCCAGCGCCGCTGGAGATGCCGCAGCCGACGCGGTGTATCAGCGCCTGGAACAACGCATTGCCGACGCCCCGAGCGAGTGGAGCCTGGATTACGTGGAGCACCACCAGATGATGGAGAAGCTGGCCTGATGAGCACCCCGATCGCCACCACACTCACCGCCCCAGCGGTGTCGGTGTTGGCTGAACACGTCTCCGACCATCTCTCGGTGTTTGTGGTGGCCGAAGACACCACCACCGGGCGACCTGCCAACGGTGGCCTGCGCCTGCTCAACTACCCCTCCGACGCAGCCTGCATCGCCGATGGTGAGCGCCTGGCGGGCCTGATGACCCACAAACATGATCTGTATGGCACCGGTTTCGCGGGCGGCAAGATCGTGGCCCGCGCCGCGGAACCTGCTGCGGTGAAGGAGGAGCTGATCAGCGTGACCGCCACGCTGCTCGAGGCTCTGGATGGCTCGATGATCACCGGCTGTGATCTCAACACCAGCCTGGAAGACATGGAGCGTCTGACGGAGTTGACGCCCCATGTGCTCGCCGCCGTCGGCAGCCCTGTGGATGCCAGTGCCGCCACGGCCCATGGAACCCTGGGCGCCATCGAAGCGGTGCTGGGTGAGCAGTTGGCAGACGCCAGAGCCGGCCGCGCGCTGGTGCACGGCTGCGGCGCCGTCGGTGGCACCGTCGCCCGGGTGCTGGTCGCCCATGGCTGGACCGTGTTCACCGTCGACGTGGACCGGGAGCGCGCCAGCTTTGCCGGCGCCACACCGCTACCGCTCGACTGCCCCTGGTGGGAGCTGACGCTTGATCTGCTACTGCCCTGCTCGATTTCCGGTCTGATCAACGAAGCGATGGCCTCGGCTCTGCCCGTGAAGGCCATCGTTCCGGCGGCCAACGCCCCCTTCCAGCAGCCCCAGCTGGCTGATGACCTGCGCCGCCGCGGCGTTCGGGTGTTGCCGGATCCACTGGTGAATGCGGGCGCCGTGATCGCCGATTCAATCGAGCGCTTCGCCCCCGAAGCCTGGAAAACGGCCACAGCCGATGAGGTGTATCGCTTTGTGCGCGATGAAGTGCGGCAAAGGGCCAACGAATTTCTGGCCCAACGCGGGGATGGACTCAGCGTTGACGCTGCACTGGAGCGGGTCACGGCCGGTGGCGGCGCTGCCCCCATCGGTCTCAGTTTCGGAGAGGCAGCATGAGCACCACCACGCTCCCCGAGCGCGCCGCCGTTGTGATCGTGGGCGGCGGCATGGCAGGCCTCAGCTGCGCAGCCGCCCTGGCCCGCCAGGGCGTGGGCGATGTGGTGCTGCTGGAGGCACAGACTCTGGCCCATGCAGGCGCCAGCAGCTTCGGTGAATCGCGCATGTATCGGGAGATGTATTCCGATCCCGTGCTCTGCCGCCTGGCGCAGGAAGCCAACCGGCTCTGGCGCGAGGAGGAACGCCACGCCGGCGAAGCGCTGCGCGAACCCCATGGCCTGCTGTTTTACGGCGAAAGCTGGGAGGAGGAAACGATCGAGGGTTCCATCCCCGGCGCCCGACGGGTGATGGACGACCAGGGCATTCCCTATGAAGCGTTGAACGCCGAAGCGATCGCCGCCCGCTTCCCGCTTCGACCGAAACCCAACTTCACCGGCCTGTTTGAACCGACCGCCGGTGCCGTGCGCAGCGACAAGGTGGTGGCCCACTGGATCCGCACCGCCCGCGCTGCCGGCCATCAACTGATCGAACACTGCCCGGTGGCCGGCATCGATGCCCAGGGTGGGGGCGTGACCCTGGAGAACGGCCACCACATCAGCGCCGATCAGGTGGTGGTGGCCTGCGGAATCTGGAGCCAGTTGCTGCTCACTCCCCTCGGCCTTGCCCCGAAGCTTGAGGTATGGCCCATGCTCTGGGCGCATTACACCGTGGATCCGGCCCTGGCCGACCGCTACCCGCAATGGTTCTGCTTCCAACGGGAACGGGGCGATGACGGCGGCCTGTATTACGGCTTCCCGGTGTTGAGCTGCACCGCCGATGGTCGCCCCCGGATCAAGGCGGGCATCGACTGGGCTCCCGAGGCGCTGCGGGTGCAGGACCCCAATGCCATGACCCGAGAGGTCCCGGCACGCCTGCTGGAGCTGCTCGACAGCTTCCTGTTCAACGCACTGGAGGGGGTGCAGGAGCGGGTGGAGACCGTGATCAGCCCTTACTCGATGACCAGCGATGTGAATTTCGTGCTCGACCGTCTCACCCCGACCCTCAGTCTGTTCGCGGGCGGCTCCGGCCAGGCCTTCAAGTTTGCGCCCCTGATCGGTGAGTCGCTCGCCCGACTGGCGTCGGGCCGCCCACCGGCTGTCGATCTCACCTGCTGGAGCCACCAGCGGGATGCCGTTCGCGCCTGACTCCGTGACGTCCTCCCCCAACGCTCCGCGCCCCTGGTGGCGCCAGCCCCCGCTCTGGATCGGAGCGCTTCCACTGGTGCTCTTTCTGATCCTGGCGGCGGCCGACCTGGCGGCCGCCAGAGCATTCACCGAGTCGGGCAAAGCGATCAGCAGCGCCCTGCTGGGCAGCCTCTGGCAGTGGATGGCCGTGGTGCTGTTTCTGATCGCGGTGGGGCTGGCGATCAGTCCGATCGGCCGCCTGCGCCTCGGCGGCGTCGACGCCAGGCCGAGTCTGAAAGTCTTCGACTGGTGTGCCGTTCTGATCTGCACCCTGTTGGCCGGCGGCGGCGTGTTCTGGTCGGCGGCCGAACCCCTGTTCCATTTCCAGACGCCGGCGCCCTATTTCGCGGGCATCGAAGGATCGACGGCGGCGGCGGTGGATCCAGCCCTGGCCGTGAGTTTTCTGCACTGGGGGTTTCTGGCCTGGGCGCTTGTGGCGACCACGGTCACGATCACCCTCTCGATCCGCGAGCGTCGCGGCGAACCGCTGCGGCCCCGATCGCTGCTGGTGGGGCTGCTGCCCAGGACCTGGGTTGAAGGCGGCATGGGTGATCTGGCCGATGGGGTGTCGGTGGTGGCGGCGATCGCCGGCACCGTGGGCCCCCTCGGCTTCCTCTCCCTGCAACTGAGCCATGCGGCCGGTCAGCTGCCTGGGCTGCAGGACAGCGCCAGCCTGCAATCGCTGGTGGTGGTGCTGCTGACCGCAATTTTCGCCAGCTCCACGGTGAGCGGCATTCAGCGCGGGATCAAATGGCTCTCGGAACTGAACGTGTGGCTCACCCTGGCGATGGCCGCGGGACTGCTGCTGCTGGGGCCGGGCCTGTGGCTGATGCGCCACTTCCTCACCGCCTTCGGCACCTACCTGCTCAACCTGCCCCAGATGGCCCTGGCCGCCAACAGCCGCCCCGACAACTGGGTGAATGGCTGGACCGTCTTCTACTGGGGCTGGTTTCTCGGTTATGCGCCCCTGATGGGCCTGTTCACCGCCGGCGTCAGCCGCGGCCGCAGCGTGCGGGAGTTGGTGCTGGCCGTGGCCATCCTCTGCCCCATCGTCACCAATCTCTGGTTCACCCTGCTGGGGGGCACCGGCATGGCACTGGAGCTGAGCAACAGCGGCAGTATCAGCGGCCCGCTCAGCGACAACGGGGCGGCGGCGGCCCTGCTGGCGATCCTGGGTCAGCTGCCCCTGGCCTGGTTGCTGATTCCGGTGGGCCTGGTGCTGGTGGTGCTGTTCATGGCCACCAGCGCCGACTCGATGAGTTACGCCGCCGCCATGGTGGTGAGTGGTCAACGCACCCCACCGGCGCTGCTGCGGCTGTTCTGGGCCCTGATGATCGGCAGCCTCACTCTGGTGTTGCTGCGCATCGGCAGCGGCCTGGGCGACAGCACCTCGATCGATGCCCTGCAGGCCTTCATCGTGATCACAGCCGTCCCCGTGACACCCCTGGTGCTCACCAGTCTCTGGAGCGCCCCACGCCTGGCCTGGAAGGAATGGCGCCA
>CALGVO010000082.1 GCA_937930135.1 uncultured Synechococcus sp.
AGGCGACTGGTTTCAGGCGATCGTGGCCGTTTCTTTTTGATCGCTGCTGCCTTTGGCCTGGGCCTTGATCGCTTCGGCCGCTTCCTGGGCGAGGAAATCCCCATCCGATCGTCCCACCGCTGAGGGAACCGGGCCGTAGTCGGAGGGGGCCAGGGCCTCGCCGCGCAGCAGGCTGCCCAGGGTGCGAAGGGTCAGCTTGATCTGTTGCCAGGGGTTCATCATCACCACCCGCTTGTAGAGGTAGCTGTCGAAGGTCAGCTTCTGCACGTCGCGGTCGTCGCACATTTCCACGAAAGCTTCGCGGGCCGCGTCGTTGCGATAGAAGATGCGCTGCAAGATATCGAGAACGGCATAGGTGGCGCCGTATTTGCGGTCCCAGCGCTTCAGATAGGTGGCTTTGATCTCCCTTTCAGTGGGGATGCGCGCACCGTTGTCGGAGATTTCCACGATCGCCTCCGCGCACATACGGCCGCTCTTGGCGGCGAAGTAGATCCCCTCACCAGAGCTCTTGGTCACGTAGCCGGCCGCATCACCAACCAGGGCCATCCGTCCCACCACCCGGCGCGGACGGGGATGTTCGGGAATCGGATGGGCTTCCACCTTGATCACTTCACCCTTGAAGAGGCGCTTGCTGGCTCGCTCCCGAATGCCCTTCTGCAGCCCTTTGATCAACGACTGGTTTTGCTGCATGGTGCCGGTTCCGACCGCCACATGGTCGTATTTGGGAAACACCCAGGCATAGAAATCAGGGGACACATCGGTGCCCACATACATTTCGGCGAGATCCTCGTAGTAGGCCATCTCTTCGGCAGGAAGTTTGATCCGCTCCTGAAAGGCGATCGCCACGTTGTAGTCGCCTGCGTCCATCGCTTTGGCGACACGGGAATTGGCACCGTCGGCACCAATGATCAGGTCCACCTCCAGACTTTTGATCTCACCGGTCGGTCCACCGCTGCTGTAATCGGCGTAATGAAGGGTGTAGGGACCTTGGCGTTGGTTGCCGGTGTCGATCTTTTGCACCAGACCATTCACCAGGGTGGCACCGAGCTCGGCGGCCCGGTTGCGCAGAAAGGCATCAAACACTTCACGCCGGCACATGCCGATGTAAGCGTTCCGGTCGTAGCCAAGCGGATCAAGCTTGATGTCCACCTCTCGATTGGAGGGGGAGATCATTTTCATGTTCCGCACCTTGCGGTCGATGATGTGATCGGGAATCTCGAATTCATCCACCATGCACAACGGGATGGCGCCGCCACAGGGTTTGGCGTTATCGAGTTTTCGCTCAAAGAGCCAGGTCTGGATGCCGGCTTTGGCGAGAATTTCTGCAGCACAGGATCCGGAAGGACCTCCGCCGACGACGGCAACTCGAAGCATCGCAGCCTGACTCCGCTGGATTGTTCACGCGAAGCTATCACCGTCAACGGTGGTGCTGTGGAGGGGCCTGGCACCCCCCCTTACGATCGTCACAAGACTGCATCAACGTTGTGGCTCGTGCCGTTGCGCCCCGTCGCACCAGCCGGGATGACATTCCGGTCGCACGTCGCGCCCGGTCGGTGCGGCGCCGTCCCCGTGGCGGTACAGGTGTCTGGATCGCCAGTTTGCTGGTGTTTGGCGGTTCTTTGGGCACGGTGCTCTTCGGCCCGTCCCTTCTGGCCAGATTGTCACCACCGCCCGTTGTGGTGGAAGGGATCGAGGCAACCCCCAGCACAGACGGTCGCCTTCTCGGACACTTCCCCTACCCGGAAGCTTCTGTGACGGAACTGGTCACTGCGGAACCTGGCATCGAGCTCCATACCGATGCGGCCTCGGCGTTCCGGGCTCTTCAGCAGGCTGCCGCCGCCGATGGTGTGGATCTTCGCCTGCTCAGTGGTTACCGCTCCCATGCCCTTCAGAAGGGCATTTTCTTCGATGTGAAATCGGAGCGGAACCAAACGGCATCAGAGCGGGCCAAGGTGAGTGCCCCCCCGGGCTATTCCGAGCACAGCACGGGATTCGCCATGGATCTGGGGGATGGCGATGCGCCCGGCACCAACCTCTCCCAGTCGTTTGAAACAACCCGCGCCTTCCGCTGGCTCCAGGACCATGCGGCCAGCTATCACTTTGTGCTCTCCTTCCCACCTGCAAATCCTCAGGGGGTGAGTTACGAACCATGGCACTGGCGTTTTGAGGGGTCAGCGGAGGCCCTGCGGCGCTTCGAGCCAGCCCGACAGCTCGTTCAGACACCTTGACCTTGCCCGAGCTTCTGGCCCCCGCCGGTGATTGGGCCGCACTCAAAGCTGCCGTGGCCCAGGGTGCCGATGCGGTCTATTTCGGGGTGGAGGCCTTCAATGCCCGCTTGAGGGCTGAAAACTTCCGTCTCCAGGAGCTCCCCGAGATCATGACCTGGCTGCATGCCAGGGGCGTGAGGGGGTTCCTCACCTTCAACGTGCTCGTGTTCACCGATGAGCTCCCCGCCGCGGCGAGCCTGCTGCTGGCCGCCGCAACAGCCGGGGTGGATGCCTTGATCGTGCAGGACCTGGGTCTTTGCATGCTTGCCCGCCAACTCGTTCCGGAGCTGGCCCTGCATGCTTCCACCCAGATGTCGATCACCAGCGCTGCCGGTGTCGCCCAGGCAGCCGCGGCGGGCTGTGAGCGGGTGGTGTGCGCCAGGGAACTGAGCCTGAAGGACCTGCGGCGCCTGCAGCAGCAGCTGCGCCAGCGCCAGCAGC
>CALGVO010000083.1 GCA_937930135.1 uncultured Synechococcus sp.
CGCTGATCAGCCTTGGAGGGAACGGATCCAACCGGACCCATGGCACCCACGACCTTCCTGGCCGGTGATCTAGGGGGAACCAAAACCTTGCTGTCCCTCTTCAGCACGGTGGAGGGCCAGCTCCAGGCCTTGCATGGACATCGCTACGCCTCGGCGGAATGGTCCTCACTGGACGCGATGCTGGTGCACTTCCTGGAGCAGATACCAGCGGATCTGGCCCGACCGGCCACCAGCTGCATCGCCGTGGCCGGCCCTGTGCAACAGGGTCAGGCCCAGCTCACCAACCTGCCCTGGCTGGTGCAGGAAACCTCACTCTGCGCCGCCACCGGCCTGGAGCGACTGGAGCTGGTGAACGATTTCGCCGTGCTCATCCACGGGCTGCCCCACTTCAGTGACAACCAGCAGGTGGTGCTCCAGGAAGGGCAGGCCAGCCCTGGTCCGGTGGCGATTCTCGGGGCGGGCACCGGCCTGGGCATGGCCCGCGGGTTACCCGGCCCGGGGGGTTGGATCGCCCTGCCGAGCGAGGGCGGCCACCGGGAGTTCGCTCCCCGCACCGAGGCGGAGTGGGAGCTCAGCCGTTGGCTGATGGCCGACCTGGAGCTGGATCGACTCTCGGTGGAGCGGATCGTGAGCGGCACCGGCCTCGGCCATGTGATGCACTGGCTCCTGCAACGCCAGGGCAACGAGGACCATCCCCTTCAGGCCCAGGCCCGAGCCTGGCGAACGATCGGGGCCGATCAGCCAGGCCATGAGGACCTTCCCGCCCACACGGGCCGGGCCGCAGCCGCAGGGGATCCGCTGGCCCAGGACGCGCTGACGCTCTGGTTGGGGGCCTACGGCTCCGCGGCCGGGGATCTGGCGTTGCAGGAGCTCTGCCTCGGCGGGCTCTGGGTGGGGGGTGGCACCGCTGAGAAAAACCAGGCAGCGCTCCGCTCCGAGAGCTTCCTGGAGCCGCTGCGCCGCAAGGGACGCTTCCGTCCGTTCCTGGAAAGCCTGCCGATCCGGGCGGTGATCGATCCGAATGCCGGTCTGTTCAGTGCCGCCTGCCGTGCCCGGGATCTGCATGGGTCCTGACGCCCGGGTGAGACACTGGCCCAAATAGGACAGCAGGGATGGTGCAGCCGCGCATCGGCCAAACGGTGGTGGTGGACGTGCCTGCCACAACGGCCAACATCGGCCCGGGGTTTGATTGTCTCGGTGCCGCCCTCGATCTGAATAACCGCTTCAGCATGCGCCGGATCGAAGGCAACGGCGAGCGCTTTGAACTGATCATCGAAGGCCAGGAGGGCAGTCACCTGCGCGGCGGCCCGGAAAACCTCGTGTATCGCGCCGCCCAGCGCGTCTGGAAAGCAGCCGGCGAGGAGCCGGTGGCCCTGGAGGCGAGGGTGCGTTTGGCCGTGCCACCCGCGCGGGGCCTGGGGAGCAGCGCCACGGCGATCGTGGCCGGCCTGGTGGGGGCCAACGCCCTGGTGGGAGAACCCCTGAGCCGGGAGAAGCTGCTGGAACTGGCGATCGACATCGAAGGCCATCCCGACAACGTCGTGCCCTCCCTGCTCGGCGGTCTGTGCATGACCGCCAAGGCGGCCTCGCAGCGCTGGCGCGTCGTGCGTTGCGAATGGCTGCCGAGCGTGAAGGCGGTGGTGGCGATCCCCGCGATCCGCCTCAGCACCAGCGAAGCGCGGCGGGCGATGCCTAAGGCGATCCCCGTGGCCGATGCCGTGGTCAACCTCGGTGCCCTCACTCTGCTCCTCCAGGGCCTGCGCACCGGCAACGGCGACCTGATCGCCGATGGCATGCACGACCGCCTGCATGAGCCCTATCGCTGGCGCCTGATCAAAGGGGGCCAGGCGGTGCGCGAGGCGGCGATCCAGGCGGGGGCCTGGGGTTGCGCCATCAGCGGGGCCGGCCCGAGCATTCTGGCGCTCTGCACGGAGGAGAACGGCGCCGCCATCAGCGAAGCGATGGTGCGCGCCTGGGAAGCGGAGGGGGTGGCGAGCCGTGCACCCCTGCTGAACCTGCAGACCAATGGCAGCCACTGGCAACCGAAACAGCCTGGGTAGATGTACCCAGGCACCCCCCAGGTGCTGATAAGTTCAATCACAATCTTGTTGCTGCCATGGACGCCAACCTGCCTCTGACGGCTGCGTCCCCGGAAGCCTTTCCCTGGTTATCCCTGATTGTGCTGCTGCCGGCAGCCACGGCCCTGGTGATGCCGTTGTTGCCAGGGGACGACGATCACCCCTCGCCCTGGCCGCGCAACCTCGCCGTCACCATGCTGGCGATCGATTTCGGGCTGATGCTCGCTGTCTTCAGCAGGCTCTACGACCCCCTCGATGGCGGGCTCCAGCTGGTGGAACGGGTCAACTGGCTGCCGGTGATCGGCCTGGAGTGGTCCCTGGGCGCCGATGGCCTGTCCATGCCCCTGGTGGTGCTGAGTGGCCTGGTCACGCTGCTGTCGGTGTGCGCCAGCTGGAAGGTGCAGCACAAATCCAATCTGTACTTCGGCCTGCTGCTGGTGCAGGCCTCCGCTCAGGCCCTGGTGTTTCTCTCCCAGGACTTCCTGCTCTTCTTCCTCGCCTGGGAACTGGAACTGGTGCCGGTCTATCTGCTGATCGCCATCTGGGGTGGGCAGAACCGCCAGTACGCCGCCACCAAATTCATCCTCTACACCGCTCTCGCTTCGCTGCTGATCCTGATCAGCGGGTTGGCCCTGGCCCTCTCCGGCGACGGCTTCAGCCTCAATCTCACCGAACTCGCCCAGCGCTCCCCCGGCGGCAGCTTTGGCCTCCTCTGTTATCTCGGATTCCTAGTGGGTTTCGGGGTGAAATTGCCGATGTTCCCGCTGCACACCTGGTTGCCGGATGCCCATGGTGAAGCCAACGCACCGGTGTCGATGCTGCTGGCGGGCGTTCTGCTCAAGATGGGCGGCTATGCCTTGCTGCGCTTCAACGTGCAGATGCTGCCGGAAGCTCATCTCACCCTGGCCCCGGCCCTGATCATCCTGGGCATCGTCAACATCATCTACGGCGCCCTCAACGCCTTCGCGCAAGACAACGTGAAGCGCCGCATTGCCTGCAGCTCTGTGAGCCACATGGGCTTTGTGCTCCTCGGCATCGGTGCCGTCGATGCTCTCAGCCTCAGTGGCGCCATGCTGCAGATGATCAGCCACGGCCTGATCGCCGCGGCCATGTTCTTCATCACAGGCAGTTTCTACGAACGCACCAAAACCCTCTCCATCCCCAACATGGGAGGGCTGGCCAAGGTGCTGCCGATCACGTTCGCCTTCTTCCTGGCCAGCTGTCTGGCCTCGCTCGCCCTGCCTGGCATGAGCGGCTTCATCAGTGAAATCACGATCTTCCTTGGGGTGACCAGCCAGGAGCAATTCACCACCCTCTTCCGGGTGATCACCGTGGTGGTGGCAGCCATCGGCCTTGTTCTCACCCCGATCTACCTGCTCTCCCTCTGCCGTCGGGTCTTCTTCGGGCCGCGCATCCCCGCTCTCGCTTTCGTCGATGACATGAGCCCCAGGGAGTTGGTGATCGGCCTCACCCTGCTGGTGCCCACCCTCACCATCGGCATCTGGCCCCGGGTCGCCATGGATGTCTACGAAGCCTCCACCGACGCCCTCGCCGAAACCCTCTCCGGCCATAGCCTGATGGCCCTGAGCTCCCTGTTACCCCTGGGCTGACGCCATGCCTGAGACCCGCGATCCGGCCCTGCTCGCGGGCCAGGGGTTCCCCGACTACGAGGCGATCACACCCGAACAGGTGCAAACGCTGATTCCCCAGTTGCTACAGCGGCTCTCCGACCAGTTCGCCGCCCTGGAGACCAGCCTCGACGCCGCCCTGGGCTCCGGTGCCCCCCTGGGCTGGGACATTGTGATGCCGCCCCTGCATCGGATCGGTGAACAGTTGCGCTGGAGCTGGGGTGTGGTGACCCACCTCAATGCGGTCTGCAACTCCCCTGAGCTGCGCGATGCCCACGCCTCCCAGCAGGCCGACGTGGTGAGGTTCAGCAATCGCCTCGGTCAGAGCCGCAGCCTGCATCAGGCCCTCGAGGCTCTGCAGCGGCGGCCATCCGAACCCCTCGATCACACCCAGCAACGCATCCTGGCGTCCGAATTGCTCTCGATGCAGCAGCGAGGCGTCGGCCTGCGCGGCGACAGCCAGGCCGCCTTCAACGCCGCCAGTGAGCGACTCGCCGAGCTCTCCACCCAGTTCGGCAACCACGTGCTCGACGCCACCCAGGCCTGGCATCTGGTGGTGGAGGATCCCAGCCGCATCGCCGGCCTCCCCGAGCGGGCCCGCGAAGCCCTGGCGCAGGCGGCCCGAGAGGCGGGCGATTGTCATGCGGATGGCAGCGAGGCCTCGGCAGAACGCGGCCCCTGGCGCTTGGGCCTCGACATGCCGCGTTACGTCCCCGTGCTCAGCCATGCCGACGATCGGCAGCTCCGCGAAACCCTCTACCGGGCCCATGTGAGCCGCGCCAGCAGCCGGGAGCTCGACAACACCCCCTTGATCCAAGAGATCCTGGAACTCCGCCAGCAGCAGGCCCAGCGCCTCGGCTATGCCCATTGGGCCGAACTCAGCCTTGCCGGCAAGATGGCTGAGGATGTGCCAGCCGTGGAGGCCCTGCTCGAGGAGCTGCGGGCGGCCGCCTACCCCACCGCCTGCCGTGAGCTGGAGGATCTTCAGGCCTGTGCCCGGCGCCATGGAGCCGCCGAAGCCGACGCGCTCGCCCCCTGGGATGTGAGCTACTGGGCCGAAAAGCTGCGTCAGGAACGCTTCGACCTCAACCAGGAGGCGCTGCGCCCCTGGTTCCCGCTGCCCCAGGTGCTCGAAGGCTTGTTTGCGCTCTGCGAGCGCCTGTTCGGGATCCGGATCACGGCCGCCGATGGCGAAGCACCGATCTGGCATCCCGACGTGCGTTTCTTCCGGGTGCACGAGCGGGATGGATCCTCTCTGGCCGCTTTTTATCTCGATCCCTACAGCCGACCGGGGAGCAAGCGCGGGGGGGCCTGGATGGACGAATGCCTCAACCGACAACCCGACGGCAAGGGTGGCTGGATCACGCCGGTGGCTTACCTGATCTGCAACCAGACCCCGCCAACCGACAGCAGCCCGAGCCTGATGAGCTTCGAAGAGGTGGAGACCCTCTTCCACGAGTTCGGCCATGGCCTGCAGCACATGCTCACCACGGTGGAGCACCCCCAGGCGGCGGGCATCAACAACGTGGAATGGGATGCGGTGGAGCTGCCGAGTCAGTTCATGGAGAACTGGTGCCTGGATCGCCCCACCCTGATGGGTATGGCCCGCCACTGGCAGACAGGTGAACCGCTTCCGGAATCCGACTTCGAGAAGCTGAAGCGATCCCGCACCTTCATGACCGGCTTCAGCACCCTGCGGCAGGTGCATTTCGCCCTCACCGATCTGCGGCTGCACAGCAGCTGGACCCCAGACCTCGGCATCAGCCCAGATGAGATGCGGCGCCAGATCGCCGCGACGACGACGGTGATCCCACCGATTGCCGAGGACCGCTTTCTTTGCGCCTTCAGCCACATCTTTGCGGGGGGCTATTCCGCCGGTTACTACTCCTACAAATGGGCCGAGGTGCTCAGCGC
>CALGVO010000084.1 GCA_937930135.1 uncultured Synechococcus sp.
CTGTTGGCACCAGCAGATCGGCCATAACCCGGATCCAGAGCGTCTTGCCCGGATCAGGCAGGACGCAGGCGTGCACCAGTCGACGCTCAACGCGGTGTGGTCAGTCGACGGATCAGAACCTTGCGCTGCGAACTCCTGAGCATCCGCCTGCTCTGAAGGCGCCATTGTGCCGCCAGCATCTCCTGACGTTGCTTGCTGAGCTGGAGCACTGTTTTGGTCTGGCGCGCACTCAGGTTGATCCGCTCGTCCTCGACCAGGCTGACGAACACATTCAGATCGTGTAGTTCACCGAGAATGTCCTGCAGGGTCTTGAACCGTTGCAGATGGGCCGAGAGCGGCGCCGAACAGATCGGTTCGAGGTTCTCGATCATGTAGCGGCAGCGCCGGATGCGGCCGCGCAGGCTGTGCAGTTCCTGCGGATGCTCAAGGGGATCGAGCGTCCAGCTCGGATGCAGCCACAGGGGCGGCAACCAGGGCATGATCAATTCATCGATCCAGGCCTGCATGGGCATCGATGCTGCCGGAGTGGTGTTCGGCTCCCGCAGCCAGCGCTGCAGTCGTGCAATCACCTTGAGGTAGGCCGTGCTGCGGAGGGATTGCTTCATCTCCTCCGCGGCCCGGCGCCGTTCCCGGCTGAGGGCCTTGCGCAGGGGCGTCAGTTCTTCGGACGCCTGCGGCCCCAGCATCTCGGCGAAGCTGGAGCCCACCAGCTCCTGCAACACATCCAGATCACGGACCAGGCCGAGCTTGGCGCACATCCGCCCCACCCGGCGGGGTGTGGCACCACTCGGCAACACCAGGAATGGTTCGAACTGCAGCAGGACGCAACGCAAGCGCCGCAGACTCACCCGCAACTGATGCAGCGGTTCCGGATCGCGGTCTTCGAGCACTTCGGCCTGGAGCCCAACAATGCGCTTCAGCTGAGAGGCGATGCGTTCACAGGCATAGGCGTCGATGCGATCCGGCGTTGCATCCATGGCTGCAGACCCCCGTCTGCCTTCAGCGATAGCTCGGTTTCTTGTGCTGATCGAAGCTGCGCTCGAGAACTTGACCGATGGTCAGGCCCACCGGGATGGTGCCGCCGAAGGAGGTGCCAAGGATGTGGCGATAGAGCTTGCTCTCCACCAGTCGGTAGGTGCGTGGGGGCAGGGGGATGTAGTCGGCTTTCTCCACCAACGACTGGGCATGGCGCAGGTAGCTGGTGACAAAGCTGCGGAAGGCTTTGTTCTGATTCAGCGTCTTGTCGTTGACGTAGAGAAACAGGGGACGTGAAAGCGGTTGATAGAGCTCTTTCTGCACGCTGGCCACCGACGGCGCAATCGGATTCCCTTTGGAATTCACCACACGGACGGCTTTCAGGCGCTGGCTGTTTTTCTTGTAGTAACCGAAGCCGAAATAGCCGAGGGCATTGGGATCGGTGGCCACGCACTTCACCAGCACGTTGTCGTCTTCGCTGGCCGTGTAATCCGTGCGCGTGTTGGTGGTCGACTTGTTAATCGCTTTGTTGAAGATGTCGTAAGTGCCGGAATCCTTGCCAGGGCCGCAGAGCCTGATCGGCTGATCGGGAAAATCGTGGTTCACCTGGTTCCAGCGGGTCACGGTTCCCTGGGCCTGCTTGCGCCAGAGGCGAGACAGTTCCTTCGGGGTCACCGTGGTGGCCCAGCTGTTCTTGGGATTCACCACCACGGTGATCGCATCAAAGGCGATCGGCAGCTCAATGAACTGAATCCCTTTGGCGTTGCAGGCCTTGATCTCCTTGCTGGAAATCGGCCTGGAGGCATTGGCCATCGGCACCTTGCCGCTGCAGAAGTCGCGGAAGCCTGCGCTCGACCCCGTTTCCTTCAGATCAAAATTGATGGTCTTGCCTTCGCTTGTCTTCTGAAAGCGTTGAATCGCCCGGGCCGTGATTGGATACACGGTGCTTGAACCACTGATCCGGATGGTCGCCTCAGCCCGCAAGGGGTGTTGGGCTGAGACAGTCAGCAACGACGTGAGGGCCGTGGCGGTAACGGCGAAGGCACCCAGAGGCTTTCGGAAGGCCATCAGGAGTCGGAACAACACTTCCATCTTGGACCGTGCGTTCCGAACCAGGGTTAATGCAGCGTTATGGCAGTCGTTTTCCTTGCCGACCACCGGTCCAGTCCTGAAACCAACCCCGGCGCCAGAGGAAATAGGCCTGGAGAGCGGCGATGATGGTCATTAACAGGAGGGAATAGGCATAGCCGTATTTCCACTTGAGTTCGGGCATGTTCTCGAAGTTCATGCCATAGATCCCGGCGATGAATGTGAGCGGAGCAAAGATTGTACTCACGATTGTGAGCGTTTTCATGATCTGATTCATCCGGTTGCCAGTGCTCGCCATGTAGGCATCCGTCACGGCGTCAGCCTGGCGTTGGATCTGTTCACCGATGTCGAGCAGCGTGTTCACGTGTTCGGCCATCTCATGCAGGCCCTGGCGTGCGCCGGGACCGAGCAGGCGTTGGCTTTGTCTGAGCAGGCGAATCAGTTGATTGCGCAGGGGCCAGAGCTGCCGCCGGGTGCGACGCAGATTCATCCGCAGCTGAAAGGCGCGATTGAGCAGCGATGGCTTCGGCCTCAAGAGGGCTGTCTCCTCCAGATCATCGAAGTAGCTGCGCATGATTTCCAGCATGGGCAACTGGGTGTCGAGCACTTCGTCGATCAGATAGTGCAACAGATTGTCGAGATCAAGATCGGATTCTGGTGCTTCTAAGCTCTGAATCCAGGCCTCAAGATCACTGAAGTCGCTGCGGGGATTTTCATGAATGCTGATCAGGAGATCATTCACCAGCAACAGAGCGATTTGCTCACTGATCAGATGCACCGGATTGGATGCCAATGAAAACTGATGCAGCACCACCAGCACGGCTTGAGGGAAGGAGTCGACCCGGGCCTGTTGGGGGGCATCAAGGAGCAGGGGCCAGAGCTGGGGATCAAGGTCGAGGCCGCTGAGCAGGTCTTCCAGCATGGGGCGATCGCCCAGGCCGCGAATCTGCACCCAGAGGGGTTGTCCCTCCTGGCGCAGGGCCCGAAGCGTGGCACCGTTGCGCATCAGCTGCCAACCGGCGGCGGTGTCACTGACCTCCAGGGCCCGGCAACTCACCGGTGCCAGGCCGCCGTGCACGAACAGGTGGGAAGGCATCTCCCCCGGCCTGTCCGGGAGTCGGATCGGTTCCGGAATGCTGTCCTGATAAGTGAGCGAGGCGTTGGACGCCGTCGTCATGGCGTTGGCATGGCTTGGCCCGATCTTGGCAGCACCAGACCGTTGCGTCCGGGGGCAGAGGAGAGGGGGTGGGAGAGCAGCAGGGCGTGCAGCGCGGCGCCGATCAGCAGAAGCAATCCCTGGAGCACCAGGCAAGCGATCACATCGTTGCGATGTTTCCACAGCAGCGTTGTCATCGGAAGCCGGCCGATCGTCGCCCCATTTCATCGATCCAGCTGAGGCGTTGCAGTACTCAGCAGCACACCGCACCGTCGTCCATGGCCAGCCGTTCCGTCCGCACCGCCATGCGACGTAGTTCCTCCTGCAGTTGTTCGGCCAGGGGTAGATCCAGGGCGGGGGTGCAGTGCCAGGCGCCATCCATCGCTTCGGCAAAGGATCCCGGCGCCTGGCCAAGGTGGCGGGCCAGCACCTGCTGGGTGTCGAAGCTCTGGGCCGATCGATGATGCACCTGGTAACGCAGCCGCCAGCGCGGTGGCCGGATGTCGTTGCGTTCGATCCGGCGCAGTCCCTTCAGATCGGCCAGCACCACCAGCTCCTGGCCGGGAGAGAGCGTCCAGTCGAGGCCGGGCAACAAGGTGTAAGCGGCGTGGAGCTGGCGTCGCAAGGCGACGGCGGTGACCCCGAAGCCGCATTGCAACCTGGCAATGCTGAGGCCATGCAGGGTGTCGTCGGTTTCGACTCGATAGCGCACCAGAAGCAGGTTGTTGCCATCCAACCGGCGCACCTCCTCCACCTTCTCGCCGAAGGCGGTGGCCACGAAGGCATCCGCCGCCAGGTCGAGGGTGGAGATCAGGGTGATGCCGCCGAGCAGATCGCCGAGGGCGTCGGCCGCATCGAGGTCCTTGGTCACGATCGCCAAGCGCGTGTTGGGGAGGCTCTGCTGCAGCTCCAGGCCGATCCGCAGGTTGCGCAGCAGATCATTGGAGAGCAATCCGGCACCCAGGCACTGGGTGCGTCGCAAACTCTCGAGGCTGCGGTTCAGCTGTTGGTCGCCCTCGTCGTCTCCCGCTTCCACCCGAACCACATCGAGGCCATCGAGGGCCAGCTGCTCCGTCACCGGTGCCGCCAGGGCACCTCCCTCCAGCAGCAACACCGTGCGACTGCCCCGTTTCGGCGCTCGCCGCCGTTGCAGTCCCAGACGCCGGCTCAGTACCTGATCGAGGATCAGGGCCACAATCGCCGAGGTGAGCACGGTGCCGAGCAGGGCATAGAGAAAGGAGGTGACCAGCGCCAGCAGGGGCAGTTGGTTCAGCGACTGACCGCTGGCCTCGATCAGCATGTTCACGGGGTCGACCAGTTCCCCCTTGAGCAAGGCCACCGTGATGAACAGGCCTTCCTGCAGACCCCTGCCGGTGGCGAAGTACTGCACACCGACCACCAAGAGACCCACCATCAGCAGGATGGCCAGATCCCAGGCGCGGGGTTGGGACAGGCGGGTTTTCAGTTGCCGGTGGAGGCGATCCCGCAGGGCCAGCAGCCGCATGGCGCCAAAGCTTGTCCAGGCGTTGCGTCGGCGTTGCCGCGATCGGTTGCTGCTTGCTTCCCAGCTCACCACCAGGGGGGAGCCCTGCGTCGGTGGGTCACCGCTCTGCAGTTGCAGGGGCCGGATCCGGCGGGTGTTGCCATGGCCATCCTCCAGGGAAAGGCGCTCCAGGCGCAGCCGTTCCCCGCCGAAGCGGAAGGTGGCGGGTGCCCGGTCCGGTCGCAGCGACTGGGCGATCGCTCCGGCGCAGAGCAGCAGCGGATCCACCACCGTCAGTTTCGGAAGTCGACTCTGCAGCAGGGTGTTCAGGGAGGCCTGTTGACTGTTCGAGCGCACCACGATCGTGGTGTCGGGATTGAGAATCCTCACCTGCAGCGCCGCTTCCAGGTTCACCGTGCTGTCGGAACTGAGCAGCAACACGCTGCGGGCGAGCCGCACCTGAGCGCGTTCCAGGATCTCTGGCCGGCGCATGTCGCCGATCACCAGCTGGCCGGCCACCGCCTGTTCCAGCTGGTCGGAGCGCCAGACGGGTGGATCCCGGTCGATGCAGATCAGAGGGACATCGAAATGGCGAAGCCGCTCCAGGCAGATCTGCCCGAGAGAGCCAACGCCGCAAATCAGGATCGGTCCGGAACCGCCGTCGCCCATGACCGCAGCACTGCCGAGGTCAACCTAGCGATGGCGGCGGCCGCTGACTGCGTCAAACCGCAGCTCGTCCTGGGGCCGCCAGCCGACTCGGATTGTCTCGGGGACGCGGCGGTCGGCGGCCAGCACCATGCGTAAGGTCCCCTGTGGGCTGTCGAGGTACCAGAGTTGGGAGGCACCGAGCCACTCCAGGTGGGTCAGCCGGCAGGGCAGTCCGTCGGCTTGCAGCTGCAGGGCCTCCGGGCGGACGCCAAGCACGCTGCTGGAATCGGTATGCAGCAAGTTGATCTGGGGGCGACCGATGAAGGTGGCCACAAACAGCGACACCGGATCGCGATACAGCTCGCTCGGTGTGCCGATCTGTTCCAGCCTGCCCTGATGCAGCACGGCGATCCGATCCGCCATCGCCATCGCTTCGTGTTGATCGTGGGTCACGTAAAGGACCGGCTTCTGATCGCGTAGCACCAGTTGGCGTAATTCCGGCCGGAGGTCTTCCCGCAGCTGGGCATCGAGATTGCTCATCGGCTCATCCATCAGATAGATGAGCGGATCGCGGAGCAGGGCCCGGGCCAGGGCGACGCGCTGGCGTTGACCACCGGAGAGCTGGGCTGGTTTGTGGGCGGCCCGTTCCTGCAGCCGCATGCGTTCCAGCACGTCGCTCACCCGACGGCGTCGTTCCTGGATGGCGATCCCGCGAATCTTCAGGCCCAGATCGAGGTTGTCGGCGACGCTGAGGTGGGGGAACAGGGCATAGCTCTGAAACACCATGCCGATGCGCCGTTGCACCGCAGGCAGGCGGGTGACATCGCGTTCACCGAGTTCAATGCTTCCCTCATCGGCTGGATCAAGCCCGGCAATCAGCCGCAGGGTGGTGCTTTTGCCGCAGCCGCTCGGGCCGACAAGGGCGAGGCACTCGCCATCGCTCACCGTCAGCTCCAGATGGCGAAGAATCCACTGCTGGCCAGCGCGGCGACCGATGTTTGAGAGGCGCAGACTCATCCCTTCACGGCTCCGCTGGTCAGACCTGAAACGATCGATTTCTGGAACACCAGCACCAGAAGCACCAGCGGAATCGAGCCCAGCACAGTGGCAGCAGCGTAAGCACCATAAGGAACGGAGTAAATCGAGGATCCAGCGATCCTGGCCATCGCCACCGGCAGGGTGAGCAGGGAGGCGTCACTGATCCAGGTGAGAGCGATCGGGTATTCGTTCCAGGAGAAGAGAAACACCAGAATCGCCGTGCTGGTGGTGGCGGGGGCGATCAGGGGGATCAGCACCCAGCGCAGGCGTTGCCACAGCCCCATGCCTTCAAGACGGGCGGCATCCTCCAGGTCGAGGGGCAGATCCCGGAAGGCTGCGGTGAGCAGCAGGATCGCCAGGGGCTGGGAAAGAGCGGCATAGGGAATGCTCAGGGCAAGCAGGTTGTTGCCCAGATGCAAGCTCCGGGCCACTTCCAGCAGGGCCAGAAACAGCAGCACGTAGGGAAACAGAGCGGCCGCCAGCAGCAGCAGCCGCGCCGGGCGCGCAATCCATGGCTTCAGTCGGGTGAGGGCATAGGCGGCGGGCAGGGCGATCACCAGGGTGAGCAGCGTGCTGCTCGTGCCCACGAACAGGCTGTTGAGCAGATAACGCCAAAATGGTGGCTGACTGTTGAGCACGGCCCGGTAGTGGGCCAGGGTCCAGCGCTCCGGCGTGGCGGCGAGGGGCGCGACCAGGGCCTGATCGCTGCAAAAGGAGGTGTAAAGCTGCCAGAGCAGGGGGCCGAGTGACCAGGCCAGCAACAGCACAATCCAGAGGCGACGTTGGTGTGGCATCCGCTTACACCTCCTGCTGTCTCTGGGGCCGCGAGAGGCCGAGGGACAGCAGCCAGCCGCCGAGGCAGAGACCAAGCAAGAGCAGGAAGCTGCCGCTCACCACGGTGGCGCTGTATCCGAAATCGAGGAACCGCATCGCGTTGAGGTAGGCGTAAAGCGCCAGGCTTTCTGTGCTGCTGGCCGGTCCGCCGCCGGTCATCACCTGGATCAGGTCAAACACACCGAAGGCCTGGGCCAGCCGGAACAACAGCGCCAGGGCCAGGTAAGGGCGCAGCAGGGGCAGGGTGATGCGTCGGAAGCAGACCCAGCTGCTGCCCCCTTCCAGGCGCAGAGCTTCGTAGAGATCGCCGGGAATGGTCTGCAAGCCGGCCAAAAGGATCAGGGCCGCAAACGGCGTGGTTTTCCATACATCACCCACCACCGTGGCGATCCAGGTGATCGCAGGATTGGCCAGCAGGTTCAGGGATGGCCAACCGAGTGCGTGTGCGAGTTGATCGAGGGGCCCGTAGGGGGTGTTGAAGATCCAGCGCCAGCCCAGGGCCATCACGGTGGTGGGCAGCGCCCAGGGAATCAGGGCGATGGCACGCACGGCACCGCGGCCGCGCCAGCGTTGATCGAGCAACAGGGCGATCGCCAGGGCCAGCAGGAGTTCCACCCCCACCGACACCAGGGCGAAGCGCAGGGTCTGGGTGGCGTCTTGCCAGAAGCGTTGATCCTGGAGCAATCGGATCCAGTTGGCGCCGTGATTGAGCACGGGCTCGAGGCCGGTGACCACCGAGTCGGCGTGGTTACTCAGCCAGGCGTAATGCAGCAGCGGCGCCGCAAACACCACGAGCAGGAGCAGGCCAGCGGGACCAAGCAGCAGAATCACGGCGTTCCTCCGGCGGACCGCAGGATCGCCTCGGTGTTGGCGCTGGCCCGCTCCATCCCCTGCGCGGCGGACTGCTGGCCGGTGAGGCTGGCGCTCAGGTCTCGCTGCAGCACGTCACTGATCTGGGCATAGAGGGGGGTTTCCGGCCTGGGCAGGGCGTGTTCCAGGGCCTCCTCCAGTTGGGGCAGGATCGGATTCAGAGCGATCAATTCGGGATCGCGATACAAGCTTGCGGCTGTGGGGGTATAGCCGTGGGAGAGAAACAGCGCCTTCTGCGATTCGGTGGAGCTGAGGAAGCGCATCGCCGTGGCGGTGGCTTCAGGGTGGGCACTGCCGCGCAGCATGGAAAGGCCCCAACTGCCCAGGGTGGCAGTGGAGGGATCGCCGCTGTTGGCCACCATCGTCGTGATCCCCACCCGACCGCGCACGGCGCTGCCCGGCTGCTGAAGTTCGGCCCAGGCGTAGGGCCAGTTGCGCATGAAGGCGGCATCCCCGGCCTTGAAGCTCTGCAGGGCTTCCGGTTCGGCGTAGTTGGTCACCGCCTCTGGGCTGATCCCTTCGCTGATCAGTTGCCGCAGCCAGGCGACTGCGGCGATCGCCTGAGGTTGGTTGAGGCCCACAGCCGCCTGGTCGGGCTGGAACCAGAACCCCCCGAAGCCATGCACCAGCTCGAGAACCACGCAGCTGAGCCCCTCGTATTGGCGCCCTTCCCACACGTAGCCCCAGGGCACCCGGCCATCAGCCTGGAGCTGCCGGCTGATCGTCACCAGTTCCTGCGGGGTGCGGGGTGGCTGATCGATCAGATCCGTGCGCCAGTAGAGCAGCCCCATACTGGCGACGAGGGGCCAGCGGTAGAGCACATCGTTGATGCTGTTGCCAGCGCGGACGCCCTCGGCCAGGGCCGCCATCGCCTCGGGGCCAAACCACGGATCGAGGGGTTGCAGCCAATCTGCGGCCACGTATTTGGGCACCCAGGTGATGTCCATCAACAGGGCATCGAAGGGGGTGTCGCCCAGCAGCAGACTGCTGATGGCCAGATCGGAGATCGCTTCCGTCTCCAACGGGCCTCGGGTGACCGTGAGTCGGATGCGACCGCGATGCTCCTGGTTGAACCGCTTAACCAGGGGTTGGGTCGCATCGGCAAACGGCGCCGGCATCAGGATGTTGACTGATTCGGTCGGCCGAGCCTGCACCCAGACCATGCTCCCCGCGACCAGCAGGGCCATGGTCAGGGCCGCCACCATCCAGGGCTGAAGACGGCGCAGGGCGGATGTCATGCCGTTGTCATGCCTTGCCGGAGTCCTCGCGCAGGGCTCCCATCTGCTCTTCAGCCCAGTCACTCACGGTGAACGCCTCAACGGCGGCCGACATCTTGCGCATGCGCTGTTGCTGTTCCTCGGGGGGCATCGCCAGGGCCTGATCGATCGCCTCATCCATGCGGCGATGGGAATAGGGATTGGTGAGCACGGCACCATCCAGCACCACCGAGGCGCCGGTGAATTCAGAAAGCACCAGCACACCACCGTGATCGCGGCGAGCAGCGGCATATTCCTTGGCCACCAGGTTGAGACCGTCGCGCAGGGGAGTGATCCAGCAGACATCGGCTTTGCTGAACCAAGCCACCATTTCTTCGTAGGGGATCCGTCGGGTCGAGAAACGGATCGGCACCCAGTCCATCAGGCTGAAGCGCCCGTTGATCCGCCCGGCCATTTCTTCGATGGAGCGCTGCGTGTCTTCGTAGATCTTCATCCCACTGGCGGCCGACACACAGGCGAGCATGAGCACCACCTGGCCGTGCAATTCCGGGCGACGTTCGAGCAGGCGCTCGAAGGCCAGCAGCAGCTCCTCGTTGCCTTTGGTGTAGTCCACCCGGCTGGCCGAGAGGATGAGCTGGCGCCCTTTGCGAGTGTCGTCTTCGATGCGCGCGGCATAGTCCTGAATGTCGTCGCGACTCACCAGGGCCTGGATCACATCCGGAGAGGTGCCCACCGGAGATGAGAGCAGCTGAATTCGCCGGCCCTTGTAGTCGAGCCAGGGTGTTTCCGATGGTTCCGTGAGGGCGGAGCCGGTGGAGAGGAACCGGGCGTTGACCGGTTGCTTCGGTCCCTTGCGGGCACCGAGCAGACAGTTGGCGGCTCGGGCGAAGTTCTCGGTGTAGCGCGGGATATGAAAGCCAACGAGATCGCAACTGAGCAGACTTTCCAGGATCTGCTCCCGCCAGGGCAGAATGGCGAACACATCATTCCCGGGAAAGGGAGTGTGATGGAAAAAGGCGATCTTCAGATCTGGGCGTTGCTCGCGGATGTAACCGGGGGCCAGCCAGAGGTTGTAGTCATGCACCCACACGCTGGCCCCGTGAGCCGCCTCATGGCAGGCGGCCTGGGCAAAACGTCGATTGACGTCCTGAAAGATGGTCCAGTCTGTGTTGTTGACGTCGAAATAAGTGGGAAAAGTATGAAGAATCGGCCAGAACGACTCTTTCGATGTGATGTGATAAAAACTCGAGATCTGTTCCTTTTCAAGCGGAATGCGTCTCAACGTGAAGTCTGCCGGCGCGTTCATGGCGATGCGCTCGTCCTCAACCCCGTCGGTTGAATCCACCTGACGCCAGGCAATCCAGGTGCCATCGAGGCGGCTGCGAAACAGGTTCCGTAGGGTTGGAATGATGCCGTTGGGACTTTTCTGATCGATCCAGATTCGTTTTCCCTGCTCATCCTTGCCCTCGTCAAAAGGGGTGCGATGGTAGAGAAGAATGAATGAACTTTTGCCTTCTTCTTTCAACATGGAAGCGATTTCTCCTCGGTTGGATTGCTTCAATCCAACGCCTAACATCCCCCTCCACCATTCCTTAAAGCGGGCTCTTTGTCAAACCTGAGGCGGGTTCAGCCTGCGGCCTGAAGCGTCTGCAGTGAAGCGAGCACCTCACGGGCGTGTCCGGCTGGGCGCACTCCGGTCCAGATCTGGCGCAACACACCCTTCGGATCGATCAGGAAGGTGTGGCGCATCGAGAAGGGTGCCATCCAGGAGCCATAGCGCTGGCTCACCTGGCCCTTGGGATCGGAGAGCAACACGAAATCGAGGCCTTCGCTGCTGCAGAACGAGGCATGCTCATCGACAGGATCGGCGCTCACTGCGGCGATGGATGCACCGGCAGCTTCAAAGTCGGCCAGGGCGGCTTGAAAACCATGGGCTTCCAGGGTGCAGCCGGAGGTGAAATCGCGTGGATAGAAATAAAGAACAAGCCACTGACCACGAAACTCCTGCAGCGACCACTGGGTGCGACTGGGGTCACGGCGTGAGGTGCCCGGACAATCAAATCCGGGGGCCGGTTGGTTCAAGCTGGGGAGTGTGCCGCCGAGGGCCAGGGCCGGTTGGGGCGTACGCCAAAAAACAGCCCCTCCGACCAGAAGCAGTTGGAGGAGCGTGCGACGCTGCATGATGACAGGACCCTGACGTTCTCAGGACCTTAGACAGAACTCAGATCCTGCTGAGATCGATACCCAGGGAGCGGGCGTAGGCACCGAGACCTTTTTTCTGGATCGTTTTGAGCGCGCGGGTGGTGATGCGCAGGTTGACCCAGCGCTTGCCTTCTGCCCACCAGAGGCGACGCTGCTGCAGGTTGGCCTGCTGCAGCTTTTTGGTGCGGATATGGGAGTGGCTCACAGCCATGCCGTTGTTGGCGCGCGTGCCGGTGAGCTGACATACCCGAGACATGATCGACTCCGTGACTGATCGCTGATCCAAAAGGATCAAACAACTATCTTAGCAAAGCAAGTTCACAGTCCCCGTTCCATCAGTGAAGCCATCAGGCGACTGCTGCGGGTCTGGAAGTCACCGAGTTCCTTCGGCTCGAGGCCACCGACCGCCAGACGGGCCATGTCGTAGAGATAGACGGCGAGATCGCGGGCGAGTGCTTTGCTGGGTGAGCTGCTGCCAGTGCCCACAAGCACTCCGCCAGAGTCGAGTTTGAGCAGACCTTCCACCATCGGATGGCTGCGATTCACCACCAGCACGTGGTGCTCCGGAAGGCCTGGTAGCCGCTGTTCCATCAGCGCACCGATGTCGTTGATCCGGCGCATCTGTTCGGGCAGCAAAATGAGGGCCGCCGGAGCGTCGGCTCCTCCCTTGAGCGCCTGCACCTGAATGGTCACCTTGTCGTTGGCGAGGGCATCCTTCATCAGTTTGCGCAGGCATTCCGCCTGGGTTTCACCACCTTGATCCGCCAGGTCTGGTGCGTCGTCTTTGAGGCTGTCATCCAGTTCCGCATCGACGCGCTGGAAGCTGAGCTCGTCATGGCGTGACTCCAGCCAGGGAAGGAATTGGCTGTCGATCACCGTGTCGGCAAGGAGCACCTCCGCACCCTGGCCCTTCCAGAGACTGAGGGCGCCGGCCTGGGCGATCTCATCGCTGCAATAGAGCACGCGCTGCTTGTCGGAACTCTGGGGCAGGCGCGAGGTGTAGCCCGCCAGGGTGGTGTAAGCCTTCTCACCGCTGCGCAGGATGGACGCCCCGGCTTCGGTCTCCCCATCGTCGCTCTCGGCGGTGGTGCCGAACAGCACCAGAGGCTCGACCTGATCGGCAAACTTTTCGTCCTCCATGGCCCCGATCTTCACGAATGGCGCCAGGGCTTCCCAGGCGTCCGCGTAGGCCGTGGCGTCGTCCTGTTTCAACGACTTGAGCCGATCCGCCACCTTCTTGGCCACAAAATTGCCGATGGAACGCACCCGTCGGTCGGTCTGCAGGGCACTCCGACTCACATTCAGCGGAATATCAGGAGAATCAATGACGCCACGCAGGGGCAGGAGGTAGCGGGGCACGATCTCCTTGATCGAGTCACTCACGAACACCTGGTTGCAATACAACCGAATCTCACCCTTTTCCCAGTCGGCTCGTCCAGTCGATTTTGGGAAATACAGAATTCCCTGGAGGGCATAGGGATAATCGGTGTTGAGGTGGACCCAGAGCAGGGGATCTCCCTGGAAGGGATAGAGGTAGTGGTAAAGATCGATGTAGTCCTGATCACTCAACTCCCGACTGCTCTGACGCCAGGGAGCCGTTTGCTTGTTGATCGTTTCACCCTCCAGCTGCACCGGCACCGGCATGAAATCGCAGTACTGGGTGATCAGCGTGCGGAGCCGAGCCGGCTCCAGATATTCCAGCTCCTCCTCCAGCAGATGCAGAATCACATCGGTGCCCGGTTCCGAGCGTTCCGCCTGATCCAGCGTGAAAGAGGGAGAGCCATCACAACTCCAGCGCACGGCCTGTTGGTCGGGCCGGGCTGAGAGCGTGATCAATTCAACCTGGCGGGACACCATGAAACTGGAATAAAACCCGAGGCCGAAGTGGCCGATGATCGCATCGCTTTCCTGTTTGTATTTCTCCAGGAAATCCTCGGCGCTTGAAAACGCCACCTGATTGATATAGCGCTTCACTTCATCGGCAGTCATGCCGATGCCGTTGTCAGACACTGTGATCGTTTTCTTCTCGCGGTCGACCCGAATCCGAATCAGGCCATCCGAACCTTCTGAGCAGTCACCAGCCATGGAGGCCATGCGCCGCTTGCTGATCGCGTCAGAGCTGTTGCTGACCAATTCACGGAGGAACACCTCATGGCCGGAGTACACGGCCTTTTTGATGATCGGGAAGATGTTCTCGGTATGAATCTGAATCTGGCCTTGTTCCAGCATCGCCCTGGGTCAATAACGGTCAAAACCTATGGCAGGAGCGAAGGCCGGAACAAGTCAGGCCGTGGGGTGGTGACCGAACCGTTCAGGGGCGGCGCTGGAGATCGGCCCGCTCCTCGGCGAGAATCGCCCCATCCACCGGACACACCTGCAGGCAGATGCCGCAATCGATGCAGGTGTCGAAATCGATCCAGTAAAACTCTGTGCCTTTCTTATTGCGCCCTCTGCCGGGTTGGATGCACGCCACCGGACAGGCGTCGACGCAGTCGGCAATTCCCTCGCAGACATCGGTGACGATTGTGTGGGCCATGCCATCAACCAAGCAACACCGACTTTAGGCACCAAGCCAGATCAGGTCGTCGCACTGCCGGTCCCGTTGCCGCTGCTCCGCCTCGGCGCGGTCGGTGCAGGGTTCCAGTGCGAGTTCGGCCTGGCGGCCCTGGCCATGCAGGAGTCGTTGCTCAGCGATCGCCTGCTCCAGGCGCTGCGTGGGGCCATGGCACACCAGCACCCGGCGCTCCGATGGGGCGGAAGCGGCCAGGGAGGAGGGCAAATCGCGGATGTCATCGAGACAGAAACTGAAGCCAACACCAGCACCATCACCGCCGCTGGCGCCGAAGCGTTTCACCAGGGCGTCGTAGCGACCACCCCGGGCCACCACCACGGGTGCGGACTGTCCCTGGCAGATCAGCTGAAACACCAAACCGTCATAGAGGCCGTAATGGGATTGGAAGCTCGGATCCAGCTGCAGGGTGACGTCCTGGGCCCGGGCGAGGGGCGTCAGGTGTTCGAACAACCGCTCCAGTTCGCGCAGGCAGGGTTGAGGCCCGAACAATCGCCTCAGGGCTTCGAGCACGGTGTTCGGTTCACCACGCAGATCCATCAGGCGTGTCAACCGCTCCATCGTGGTGGCATCCAGATCCAGGGCCTCGAGGCTGAGCCGGTCGTAGCGCATCAGGGCGATGCGGATCGCTTCCCGTTCCGTATCGCGGAAGGGAGCCAGGATCAGGGTCATCAGGTCGGCATGGCCGAGCAGCAGCCGCACCTGCGGATTCCCCTGAAGATCGAGGCTGGCCAGGGCATCCATCAACAGCGTCAGCAGCTCCAGTTCGGCGCCGATCGCATTGGCACCGAAGAGTTCCACGCCGCTGTGCAGTTTCTCTTCGATGCATTGGCGGCCTTCATCGGCCTGGCGACTTTCAAACACCGTGCCCGACGCCCACAGCCGCAGGGGCCGACTGCGCTTGGCAAACCGGGTGCTGGCCGCCCGGGCGATGGAGGCCGTCATTTCCGGCCTGAGACCGAGCGGTTCATCCGCCACCAGTCGCACGATGTCTTCACTGGCGATCCCGCCGCCGGCTTTGAGGGTGTCGAGCCGCTCCACCCGCGGTGGTGCCACTTCCTCGTAGCCCCAAAGCCGATACACCGAAGCAAGGCGCTCCCTGAGCCGATGGTTGTGTTCGACCTGCTGGGGATTCAGATCGCGGGCTCCCGCCGCCGGTTGAAGGGCCATCGCGATGGGTCCACTGGGCCTTCTCAGGATCCCATGGCCCCCAGCGCTGGCGCCCCATAGCTGGCCCCATCCAGGGGTTCGATGCCGGCCAGGCACTGCCGCAACGGGGTATGCAGTCCTGGCCCCGCCGCCACGATTCGACCCTCGTGGAGATCAAACGGGGCGTCGCCATAGCCGCTCACCACGCCACCGGCCAATTCCACCAGAGCCACGCCGGCCGCCAGATCCCAGGGCGCCAGTCCCCGTTCCCAGTAGCCATCCACAAGTCCGGCAGCCACAAACGCCAGGTCCACCGCCGCGGCGCCGCCCCGTCGCACGCCCCGACTCTGGTGCGTCAACGTGCAGAACTCGGCGTAGTTGTTGTCGAGGCGGTTGTGTCGGTCGTAGGCAAAGCCGGTGACCAGCAGGGAATCCTGCAGGCTGCTGCAGTCGCTCACATGGATGGGAGCGTCGTTGCAGAAGGCGCCGAGGCCAGGGCAGGCGTGATAGGTCTGCTTCAGGTAGGGCACATCGATGGCCCCCAGCAGGGGCCGACCCTCCAGAGTCAGGCCCACGGATGTGGCGAAAAAGGGATAGCCGTGGGCGAAGTTGGTGGTGCCATCGAGCGGGTCGACGACCCATTGCAGCCCTTGGTTCGGGCCACTGAGGCCCGATTCCTCCGCCAGGATGCCGATCTCCGGCGTGCGTTTTCGCAGCAGTCCAAGAACTTCGGCTTCGGCTGCCAGGTCGGCCTCCGTCACCAGATCGCCGATGCGTCCCTTGCTGCGGATCGAGGTGAGTTGACCGTAGTGGGCCATCAGCACCGAACCGCCCACCTCTGCGGCCTGGCGGGCGATCGCGTGCAGATGATTGATCTGTTGCTGGTCCATCACGTCAGTCCTCATCCAGCGGCAGCCCCGGGCGCACCTGTCCCCGTCCGAAGTGACGCCCGAACTGGAGGTCATACACCTCATCTTCATCCTGGGTTTCGGCCTCAAGCGGTCCCACCGCCCGTGCCACGCAGAGAAGGCCGTAGCCCTTGGCACGCAACTCCTTCGAGAGGCCCATCGCCTCGCGCTGGTCGAGTTCACCACTCAGCACGCGCACAGCGCAGGCGGTGCAGCAGCCATTGCGGCAGGAGAAGGGCAGGGGATCACCTTGGGCTTCAAAGCTTTTAAGGATGTACTGCCCCTCAGGCACCTCATGGGTGATCGTTCGATGCGCCTGACGCCAATGAATCGTGACCCGATGGCTGCGTGACATGGCTGGTGGTGAGGGAACGCCCTGCTACATTCTCACTTGCCACACCCAGCCTCTGGAGAGGTGGCCGAGTGGTCGAAGGCGCAGCACTGGAAATGCTGTATAGGGGCAACTCTATCGAGGGTTCGAATCCCTCCCTCTCCGTTTCGAAGTCCGGCCCCAGAGGCCGGATTTTTTTGTCATCTTCCGGTTTGCTGCCATCAAAAAGCCCCGCTTTTGGAGCGGGGCATGGAAGCAAGCGTCGCCAGGCCTACGATGCGTTGGCAGCGCCATCGAGATCAACCGAAGCGGCCAGACACGTAATCTTGGGTGGCTTGTTGTGTAGGAGCGTTGAAAATCTTCTCGGTTTCGTTGAATTCCACCAGGTAACCAACCTTTCCGGAACCTCCTTCCTGGGCTTCGGCGTTGTAGAAGGCAGTCATGTCGCTGACGCGAACGGCCTGCTGCATGTTGTGGGTCACAATCACGATTGTGAAGCTCTTCTTGAGCTCATGCATGGTTTCCTCGATCTTCAAGGTGGAGATCGGGTCGAGGGCCGAGCAGGGCTCGTCCATTAGAATCACTTCGGGTTGGATGGCGATCGTGCGGGCGATGCAGAGGCGCTGTTGCTGGCCACCGGAGAGAGAGTAGCCACTCTCATTGAGCTTGTCCTTGCACTCATCCCACACGGCGGCCTGGCGCAGGGAGCGCTCGACCAACTCATCCATGTCACCGGTGTAGCCGTTGATCCGGGCCCCGAAGGCGATGTTTTCGTAGATGCTCTTGGGGAAGGGGTTCGGCTGCTGGAACACCATGCCGATACGCCTGCGCACTTCCACAGGATCAACGTTGGGGTCATAGAGGTCGGCCCCATCGAAAATGACCCGCCCCTTGAGAGAACAGCCTTCAATCAGGTCGTTCATGCGGTTCAGGGCCCGCAGCACAGTGGATTTTCCGCAACCCGATGGGCCGATGAAGGCAGTGACCTTGCCGCGGGGGATATCGCAGAAGACGTTGCGGACTGCTTCGTAGCTGCCGTAGCTGATCGTGACGTTCTGGAGGGAGATGCAGGTATCTTCTGACACCTGCTGGCTGGGAATGGCAGTGGAGAGAG
>CALGVO010000085.1 GCA_937930135.1 uncultured Synechococcus sp.
TACGGCTTCATCAGCCAGCGCAATTTCCGCATCCACGTGATCATCGGTGCGGTGGTGTTCGCACTCGGCCTGTGGCTGCGGCTGGCGGCCCTGCCGATGGCTGTGCTGGTGCTGACGGTGACTGCCGTGTTGGTGCTCGAACTGCTCAATACCGCCATCGAATCGGTGGTGGATCTGGCGATCGGTCGCCGCTTCCACCCCCTGGCCCGGATCGCCAAAGACTGCGCTGCTGCAGCCGTGCTGGTGGCTGCCATCAGCTCCCTGCTGATCGCCTTGCTCCTGCTGCTGCCACCTCTGATGGAGCGCCTGCAGGGATAATCGACGCCATGCTTCTGGTCATCGACAACTACGACAGCTTCACCTTCAACCTGGTGCAGTATCTGGGGGAGCTGGCCGGCGATCACCCTGTGGCGGCGGAGCTGCGGGTGGAACGCAATGATGCCCTGAGCCTCGAACAGATCCGCGCTCTGGCCCCGGCTGCGATCCTGCTCTCCCCAGGGCCCGGCGACCCTGACCAGTCGGGCGTCTGCCTCGACGTGCTGCGGGAGCTGTCGCCCACCGTTCCCACCCTGGGCGTCTGCCTTGGCCATCAGGCCCTCGCCCAGGTGTATGGCGGCCGCGTCGTGCGCGCCTCGGAACTGATGCATGGCAAAACCTCCCCGGTGCTGCATGGAGGTGAAGGGGTGTTCGCCGGGCTGCCCCAACCACTCACCGCCACCCGCTATCACAGCCTCATCGCGGATCGCGCCAGCCTGCCCGACTGCCTGGAGGTGACGGCCTGGCTCGAAGACGGCACGATCATGGGCCTGCGCCACCGCAACCACCCCCATCTGCAGGGGGTGCAGTTTCATCCGGAAAGCGTGCTCACCGAAGCCGGTCATCAGCTTCTGGCCAACTTCCTGCGTGACGCGGAGTGATGGCGTCACCGCTGCTAGCTTCCACACCCATCAGGAATCCGCTCCATGCCTGACCGTTCGATGGTTCCGGCCCTGCGGCCCGCCGTAACCCTCCTCGGTGCGGCGATGGCTTGCACCACGGCGGCTCCCGTCTGGGCCGGCGGCGTCACGATCACCAGCTACGGCCACAGCGCTCTGCTGATCAATGGCGGTGGCCAGACCGTTCTGGTGAATCCCTTCAAAGCGGTGGGATGCGCCCAGGGTCTGCGCGAACCGCGTGTGAACGCCACGGTGGTGCTGGCCAGTTCGGAGTTGCCGGATGAGGGCGCGCGCATCGCCGGCGGCACTTTTCTCTCGAAGCCCGGGTCCTATCGGGTCGGTGGCCTGAAACTTGAGGGATTCGCAGCTCCTCACGACCGCGTTGGTGGGCGGCGCTTCGGTCAGGCGACGATCTGGCGTTGGCAGCAGGCTGGCCTGAGCTTCGCCCATCTGGGTGGCACCGCAGCGCAACTGAGCGGCGAAGACAAAGTGCTGCTGGGCCGCCCGGATGTGCTGATCATCGGTGTGGGTGGTGGCGCCAAGGTCTACAACGGCGAGGAGGCCGCCAAGGTGGTGAGGGAACTCAACCCCCGCCGTGTGATTCCTGTGCAATACGTGAACGGGGACGCTCCCAGCGGCTGCGATCAAGGCGGCGTCGATCTTTTCCTGGAGGCGATGGCCGGCACGAAGGTGCGCCGAGTCGGCGCCACCCTCTCACTCCCGGGCGGCCTGGGTGACAGCACCGTGATCGATGTGATGCGTTGAACCCCCTTGGCGCCGTTAGTGCGTCAGCAACAGCTCGGCGATCCGCCCGCGATCCATCCCCTGCAACAGAGCCAGCAACACCAACACCCTGGCCTTCTGGGGGCTGAGGTCGTCGGCGGCCAGCACTCCGAGCGAGGCATCGTCCTTGCGGGCTGGCACCCGGCCGTTCCCCGTGCGTGAGGACCTCACGATCAGTGGAGTCGCCTGGCCGGCCTGCTGCCGCTGGCGACAGGCCTCCTCCAGCGCATCGCGCTCGAAACAGGACAGCTGACCAGCCCCCGTTCCTGCCACAACCAGGGCATCAACACCGCTTTGCAGCACACAGGCGAGCCAGGTGGCGGAAGGCTGCACGTAGCCATACAGGATCTCCACCGAAGGCCAGGCCTTCAGCTCGGGCCAGACCTCGAGGCTGGCGCCGCGAACAGCCAAGGCCGACGCCACGGTGTGCCGATGGCTGGGTGTGCGGGTGAAGCGCACCCCATCACCATCGACCGTGCCGAGGCGACCGTGACCTGGCGAGCGAAAGGCACCGACGCCGGCACAGGCCGCTTTGGTCACCTCCCGCGCACCATGAATCACGCCATCCATCACCACCAGCACACCCCGACCCACCGCCTGCGGATCCACCGCCAGCTGAAGCGCCTGCAACAGATTCAGAGGGCCATCGGCACTGAGGGCCGTGGCCGGTCGCATCGCCCCCACCAGCACCACCGGTTGCGCGTGGGCCAGGGCGAGATGCAACCAATAGGCGGTTTCCTCCAGGGTGTTGGTGCCGTGGGTGATCACCACACCCGTGAGGTCTGGATCGGCCCTGAAGGCGGCATCGATCCGTTGCAGCAACCGGAACCAGAGTTCATGGCTCATGTCGGCGCTGTCGATGTTGGCGATCTGCTCCAGCGTGAGCTCCGCCACGGCACGGGCTTCCGGAAGGGCTGCCAGCAACTGTTCGCCGCTGTGCACGCCAGCGCTGTAGGTCTCGAGATCGCAACTGGAGGCCCCCGCACCAGCAATGGTGCCACCGGTGCAGAGCACCAGCAGCCGAGGGCGGGACTGGGGGGAGCGCTCGTTCATGTTCGACCAGCCCTCAGGGAAGCGAGGCCGGTGCCTCCAGGGAGACATACACCTCCCAGAAGCGCTGCATCTGCTCACTGGTGCCGATGCTGACGCGCAGGGAGCCATCGATCTGGGGTTTGCCGGCCATCGAACGCACCAGGATGCCGGCCGTGCGCAGGTCGACCTCCACCTCCTGAACAGACCGCTGCGGCCAGATCAGCAGGTAGTTACCGCCAGCGGCATGGTGCCTCACCTTGTGTTGTTCGAGCATCGACACGAGCCAGTGGCGGGCTCGCTTGACCTCCGCCACATAGGCGTCGGTGTAGGGCTGATCGCTCAGGGCGGCGAAGGCGGCCGTCACCGCCACGCTGTTGACGTCGTAGGGGCCGGTGACGCGACTGACGCGATCGACAACGGCGGCATGGCCGATGGCGAAACCGATGCGCAGGCCGGCCAGGCCGGCCGTCTTCGCCAGGGAGCGCAGCACCAGCAGGTTGGGCGTGACCTCGAAATCAGCGATGGGGAGAACGCTGTCGCCCGTGAAGGCCTCATACAGCTCATCCACCACCACGAGGGTGTCGGGAGCGGCTGCCGCCAACTCCACCACCTGATCGGCCGCCAGGCGGGTGCCGGTGGGGTTGTTGGGATTGCAGAGCATCAGGATCCGCGGCGTCCGGCTCAGGGCCGAGCGGATCGCCGCGAATGGGAAGGCGAAACCCGGCATGTCATGCGGGATCGCCTCGATCGCCATCCCCTGCATGCCCGCACAGGGGGCGTAATACCCGAAGGTGGGGCTGGTGGTGAGCAGACCATCACCGGGGCCGCCGTAGGCATGGATCACGGCGTGAATCGCCGCATCGACACCATTGAAGATGCCGATCTGATCCGGGCTCAGGGCACAGCCCAGTCCGGCTGGGGCAGCCGCCAGATTGGCCAGCACCGCCTCCCGCAGGCCGTCGTATTCGGGATAGATGGCGAGGTGATCGGAGGGAATGGCACGCAACGCCTCCAGCACCTTCGGGCTGGGGCCGATGGTGTTTTCGTTGAAATCGAGCCGTAACAAGCCGCGACGCCCTTCCAGGGGAGCGCTGTAGGCATGCAGACCCTCCACCTCAGGGCGGGGCGGGGGGAAGGGGGGCTGCACAGCGCTCAAGAGTTCAGATCGTTCCAATCGCCACGGGTGTCGCA
>CALGVO010000086.1 GCA_937930135.1 uncultured Synechococcus sp.
CGGTGGAGCCCGGCTCGATCGGGGAGCAGTTGGGCTTTGAGCCCGGGGATCAGCTTCTCAGCATCAACGGCATCCGGCCTCGCGATCTGATCGATTACCGGTATCTGATCGTGGAAGAAGACCTGCACCTGGAAGTGCGCGATGCGGCTGGGGGGCACCATGTCGTTGACCTCGAGAAGGAGGCCGATGACGGCCTGGGCCTGCAGTTCACCGAAGCGTTGTTTGATGGTCTGCGCCAGTGCAACAACCGCTGCCCCTTCTGCTTCATCGATCAGCAGCCGCCAGGGCATCGCAGCAGCCTTTACCTCAAAGACGACGACTATCGCCTCAGCTTTCTCTACGGCTCCTATCTCACCCTCACCAATCTCACGGATGCCGACTGGCAGCGCATTGAGACCCAGCGCCTTTCCCCGCTGTTTGTGTCGGTGCATGCCACCGATCCACAGTTGCGCAGCCGACTTCTGGAGAACCCCCGCGCAGCTTTGCTGATGGACCAACTGCGTTGGTTCGAGGAGCGAGATCTGCAGATCCATGCCCAGGTGGTGGTCTGTCCGGGGCTGAACGATGGCGAGGCTCTGGATCGCACCCTGGAGGATCTGGTGCAGTTTGCCGCTGGCGACTGGCCCGCCGTGCTTTCGGCGGCCGTGGTGCCCGTGGGGCTCACCCGGTTCCGGCCGGCTGGTGATGGCCTGGTGCCGGTGGATCCAGCGCAGGCAAGGGCCGTCATCGCGCAGGTGGAGCGCTGGCAGCACCGCTTCATGGAGCGTCTCGGTAGTCGTTTCGCCTGGCTGTCGGATGAGTGGTATCTGATCGCTGGTCTGCCCTTACCGCCGAGAGACGCCTATGAAGATCTCCCCCAGCAGGAAAACGGCGTCGGCAGCATCCGCGCTTTCCTGGAAGCGCTCGAACAGGCCAGCCTTGAACTGCCGGAGCGCGCTGTGCGGCCGCTGCGCAGCAGTTGGGTGGTGGGGCGACTGGTGGAACAGGCGCTGGCTCCGGTGGCAGCGCGCCTCAATGAGGTGGCTGGGGTGTCGCTCCGCCTGCACGGTTTGCCCAGTCCGTACTGGGGGCAGGATCAGGTGGTCACCGGCCTGCTCACGGGTGAGGATCTGATCAGAGGTCTGGCCGGCTGCGATCTCGGCGATCAGCTGCTGCTGCCGTCGGTGATGTTGCGCCAGGGAGAGCCGGTGTTTCTGGATGACATGACCCTGGAGGCTCTCGAGGCGGCCTTGCCCGTTTCGATTCGAATCGTGCATGGAGCAGCTGACATCGTGGCCGCTGCCCTCGGAGTCCCCGCCAAAAGCCCCTAAGCTCCGGCGAGATTAACGATTGCCGTGCGCCGGTCTGCCACCAGCTTTCTCCTCCTCGCAGGCGTTCTCGCTGCTGGTGCTCCCCTGCAAGTACGCGCTCAGGCTGAATCGGCTGAAGCTGCAGCTGGCTCCGCAGCCCCCCAGGGCGGTGGCTTGATCAATCAGTCCAGCCTCCCCACGGCGATCGAGCTCAAGGGCACCCGTCCACAGGCCGATCCTTCCGTGCTGGTGCCTGCGGCCACCACCCTTCCAGACGACCTGGCGCCGCTGCAGGCTCCCCCCAATCTCGCCCTCCCCGACAAGCCCGCCCAGGTGCGCATCCGTGAGCTCCGTCCGCTCACCCTGCAGCAGGCCGAGCGGCTGATGGAGGTCAACAACCCCAGCCTCAAGGCGGTCAAGAGCCAGGTGGACCAGGCGAAGTCCCAGCTCCGTGCCGCCATTTCCTCTTGGTATCCCACGGTCAACCTTTCAGCGAATGGCCTTCCCCAATATTTCGCTGGTGAGCGTCAGGATTTCGGATCCAACCGCTTCATTAATTCCACCACGGGTCTTCAGGAGGAGGATGATCAGCTCACCAACAGCAGCGAGTGGTCAGCGAATTTTTCTGCACAGGTGCAGTGGAACCTGATCGATCCGGCTCGCGTGCCCCAGATCGCCGCCGCTCGCGACAATTTTGAAAAGGCCCGCGACACCTACCTGATCACGCTGCGGGAACTGCGACTCCAGGCTGCGACGTCTTATTTCGAGCTGCAGCGTGCCGATGAGCAGGTGCGCATTGGTCAGCAGTCGGTGCGAGCCTCATTGGTGAGCCTCAAAGATGCCCGCGCCCGTTTTCAGGCCGGGGTGGCCACGAAGCTGGAGGTGCTCGAGGCCGAGACCCAGCTCGCTCGCGACCAGCAGGTGCTCACCAACGGCTTAGGCCGTCAGAGCCAGGCCCGTCGCTCCCTCGCCGCCCTGCTCGATCTGCCTCAGGACATCAGCCCCACCGCTGCCATGCCGGCGGCGGTGATCGGCATCTGGCAGCCCTCCCTCCAGGAGAGCGTGGTGGCCGCCTACGCCTTCCGCGAAGAGCTCGATCGCATCATCCTCGACATCTCGATCAGCAACAGCAACGCCAATGCAGCCCTTGCTGCTGTGCAACCGATCCTGTCGATCTACAACACGTTTCAGACCGGCCGCTACTCCGGTGAAATCAACGCTATTCCACCGGTGGAAACCGATTACTATGGCTGGAATCTTGACAATGCCGTCGGTCTCTCCGCCACCTGGAACATCTTTGACGGAGGGCGTGCTCGGGCTGAGTATCGTCGTAACAAGCAGAGAGCCCAGGAAAACGCATTCAACTTCGCTGCAGAGCGCGACCGCATTCGTAACGAGGTCGAAGACAGCTATTACGACCTGCGCACGGCCAATCAAGACATTTACACCACATCGCGTGAAGTTCTCTCTTCGAGGGAGTCGCTGCGACTGGCTCGCCTGCGCTTCCAGGCTGGTGTGACGACGCAAAGGGAAGTGGTGGATACCCAGCGGGATCTCACCCAGGCTCAGGTGCGCTACGCCGATGCCATTCTTCTCTACAACAACAGCATCGCTCAGTTGCGCCGGCGCACCGGCCTCGATCAGGTGGAAACTTGTCAGGTCAGCCAGCTTCCTGCCGAGAGGCCCGCTGAAGACGACACCTATGTGGTGCCGATCGAGCCATCACCGAATCGCCCAGCCTGCATCGCCTCCCAGGTCGCCGCTCAGGGGTAAAGCGGCGTGGTGGCCTCTCCGCTCACTGCCCAGCAGCTGAATGGTGTCCATCAGCTCCTGGATCGAGTCGCCGAACGCCAACGCCAGGATTTCGGCCACATCGTTTCGGATGTCAAGCCAGACGGCACCCTGATCACTGCCTGTGATCGCTGGAGTGACGCCACGATCGTGGAGGGATTGGCGTCCCTGGCTCCCGGTGAAGGGGTGCTCAGTGAAGAGGGGGTGAAATCGGTCCCTGAGAGTCCTGCCTATTGGGTGGTGGATCCCCTGGATGGCACCACCAACTTCGCTGCCGGCATTCCCTATTGGGCCATTTCCGTCGCCCGTTGTGTGGACGGCCAGCCAATGGAGGCTTTTCTGGAGGTGCCATCCCTTCGTCAGCGCATTGTGGCCATTCGCGGCAAGGGTGCCTGGCGCAACGGCAAACGCCTCACGCCCCAGACCCGCCTGGTGGCTGAGAGCGCCTGCGTGTCGCTCTGCAGTCGGGCGATCCGTGTGTTGCAGCACCGCCCCGACCATCCGTTCCCCGGGAAGATCCGGTTGCTCGGCGTTGCCAGCCTCAATCTGCTCAGTGTGGCGATGGGCCAAACCGTGGCCGCGCTCGAAGCCACGCCGAAGATCTGGGATCTGGCGGCGGCTTGGTTGGTGTTGACGGAGTTGGAGTGCCCCCTGCGCTGGTTGGCGGCGAATCCGGGCGATCTGCGGCCGGGGATGGACCTGGCTGAAGCAGATTTCCCTGTCCTGGCGGCCGCGTCCTCTCAACAGCTCGATCGCCTGATGCCTTGGGGTGAGGCGCTTTTGGGCCGCTGAGGCCGAGCCAGTTGCCTGCCCGGTGAGGGCTGAGGTTGCGTGTGTGTGGGTTGATGGGTTATGTTTTTGG
>CALGVO010000087.1 GCA_937930135.1 uncultured Synechococcus sp.
GTGGCGCCATCGAGGCCCACGAAACGGTGCCAGCCGAAGGCTTCCGCGGCTTCCACCACGATCCGCTTGCGCACGGCGCTGGGCAGAACCTCTTCCTTGTAGGCGTCGCTCTGCTCATCGAACAGCTCCACGCAGGGCATGGAGACGACGCGCACCTTGCGGCCTTCCGCCGTGAGCTGCTTGGCCGCTTGCACGCAGAGATCGAGTTCGGTGCCGGTGCCGATCAGGATCAGCTCGGGGGTGCCAGCGCAATCCTCGAGGATGTAACCGCCATGGGCCACCTTGTCGATCGAGGAGTTGGCCTGGTTGGCCATGCCCTGGCGGCTGAGGCAGAGGGCACTCGGACGCTTGCGGTTCTGGATGGCCAGTTTGTAGGCGCCGCTGGTTTCGTTGCCGTCGCCGGGACGGAACACCAGCAGGTTGGGCATCGCCCGCAGGGAAGGGATGGTCTCAATCGGCTGGTGGGTGGGGCCGTCTTCACCAACGCCGATGGAGTCGTGGGTGAGCACATAGATCACACCCAGCTCGCTGAGAGCGGAGAGGCGCATCGAACCACGCATGTAGTCGGCAAACACCAGGAAGGTGCCGCCGTAGGGGATCAAGCCGCTGTTGTGATAAGCGATGCCGTTGAGGATCGCCGCCATGGCGTGCTCGCGCACGCCGAAGTGCAGGTAGCGCTTCTCGGGGCTCTCCGGCTGGAAGGAGCCGGTTTCACCGGCGATGTCGGTGTAGTTGGAGTGGGTGAGGTCTGCGGAGCCACCGATCAGCTCGGGCAGGTTCGGGCCGAGGGCACCCAGGCAGATCTGCGAGTGCTTGCGGGTGGCCAGGCCTTTGTCGTCCGCGGTGTAGGAGGGCAGATCCTTGTCCCAGCCCTGGGGCAGTTCACCGCGCAGCATCCGCTCAAATTCAGCGGCTTCGCTGGGGTATTTGCTGCGATAGCTGGCCAGAGCCTGGTTCCACTCGGCCTCGAGGCTGGCGCCGCGTTCGATCGCCTGACGGTATTGGTCGTAGGCCTCCTGAGGCACTTCGAAAGGCCCGTGGTTCCAGCCGAGCTGCTTGCGGGTGAGTTCCGCCTCTTCTTCGCCGAGGGGAGCTCCGTGCACACCGGCGGTGTCGCTCTTGTTGGGAGAGCCGTAGCCGATCGTGGTGGTCACCTTGATGATCGACGGCTTGTCGGTGACGGCTTTGGCGGCCTCAATCGCTTGGGCAATGGCATTCACATCGGTGTTGCCATCGGCCACGTGCTGCACGTGCCAGCCGTAGGCCTCGTACCGCTTGAGAACATCTTCGGTGAAGGACACATCGGTGCGTCCGTCGATGGTGATGTGGTTGTCGTCGTAGAGCGCGATCAGCTTGCCCAGCTTCAGGTGACCCGCCAGTGAGCAGGCCTCCGAAGCCACACCTTCCTGATTGCAGCCGTCGCCCATGATCACGTAGGTGTAGTGATCCACGACCTTGGCGTCGGGCTTGTTGAACTTGGCCGCGAGATGGGCTTCCGCGATCGCCAGGCCCACGGCATTGGAGATGCCGGCACCGAGCGGACCCGTGGTCACTTCAACGCCAGGGGTTTCGAAGGTTTCCGGGTGGCCGGGGGTTTTGGAGCCCCACTGACGGAACTGCTTGATGTCGTCCATCGTCACCGAGTCGTAGCCGGTGAGGTGCAGCAGCGCGTAGAGGAGCATGCAGCCGTGGCCGGCCGAGAGCACGAACCGATCCCGGTTGAACCAGAGGGGGTTCTTGGGGTTGTGCTTCAGGAACTTGTCCCAGAGGGTGTAGCCCATCGGGGCTGCACCCATGGGCAGACCGGGGTGGCCGCTCTTGGATTTGTTGACCGCATCAACGGCCAGCATGCGGATGCTGTTGATGCAGAGGGTGTCGAGGGATGCGGGCGCGGCGACCATGGCGTGGTGACGAGTAACAGAACAGTGGATGCGCAGAGTCTGGATCAGCGCATGCGACGGAAGGCAAGGCAGACGTTGTGGCCGCCGAAGCCGAAGGAGTTGGAAAGCACCGCATCCAGTGTGGCTTCACGGGCGGTGTTCGGAACGACATCCAGATCACAGTTGGGATCTGGGTTGGCGTAGTTGATCGTGGGGGGCACAACGCCATGGCGGATGGCGAGGATGCTTGCCACCGCTTCGATGCCGCCGGAACCTCCCAGCAGGTGACCGGTCATCGATTTGGTCGAGCTCACAGGGATCTGAGTGGCTCGATCACCGAGTGCACTCTTGATCGCAGCAGTCTCGTTGCTGTCGTTGGCTGGGGTGCTGGTGCCGTGAGCATTGATGTAACCCACACACTCAGGGGCCAGGGCGGCATCGTCGAGCGCCAGGCGGATGGCAGCGGCGCCGCCGACGCCACCGGGGGTCGGGGCGGTGATGTGGTGGGCATCACAGGTGGTGCCGTAGCCCACGATCTCCGCCAGCACCGTGGCGCCGCGGGCTTCGGCGTGGGCCAGGGTTTCGAGCACCAGCAGGCCTGCCCCTTCACCGATCACGAAACCATCCCGCTCGGCGTCGAAGGGGCGACTGGCTGTGACGGGATCATCGTTGCGGAACGACAACGCCTTGGCGCTGGCGAAACCGGCGACTCCCAGGGGCGTGATCGCCGATTCGGCACCACCGCAGATCATGGCGTCGGCTTTGCCCAGCTGGAGAATCCGAAAGGCATCACCGATCGCATTGGAGCCGGCGGCACAGGCGGTGGCCACGGCGGAGCTGGGACCCTTGGCGCCGAGGGCGATGGCCGCCAGCCCGGTGGCCATGTTGGGGATCATCATCGGCACTGTGAAGGGGCTGACCCGCCCCGGTCCCTTGTCGGCCAACACGTGGGCCTGGGTCTCCATCGTCAGGAGGCCGCCGACGCCGGAGCCGATGCTGATGCCGATGCGGTGGGCATTGGCATCGGTGATCTCCAGGCCGGAATCGGCCAGGGCCTGCTTGGCTGCCACCACGCCGAATTTGCAGAAACGATCCCAGCGCTTGGCTTCCTTCGCTTCGAGATAGCCGCTGGGGTCAAAGGCCTTCACTTCGGCCGCGAATCGGCAGGCATGGGCGCTGGCATCAAACAGCGTGATCGGAGCCACACCGTTGCGACCGGAGGTCAGCCCAGTCCAGTAGTCGGCAACCGTGTTGCCGATCGGTGTCACCGCGCCGAGGCCCGTGACCACGACACGTTGGAGACCCTCCACCATCCCGATCCTCAGGCCTGCTTGTCTTCGATGTACTTAACGGCGTCACCGACGGTGGCGATGCCTTCAGCAGCTTCGTCGGGGATTTCGATGTCGAAGGCTTCCTCCAGAGCCATCACCAGCTCGACGGTGTCGAGGGAGTCGGCGCCGAGATCATTCTGGAAGTTGGATTCCGGCTTCACATCGCCGGCATCAACGCTGAGCTGCTCCGCCACGATCGAACGGACTTTTTCGAGGATCGCTTCCTGAGACATGGCCGTGAAGACGGGACGACGCATCCTACGGGCTGGTCTCGCGGTCGTTAACAACGGTGACGGCGACGTGCCACAGGTGGTTCAGCTCCGGTTGTGACGGGTACCTTGGCGCCAAGCCATCAGTTCAGGAACGGGCACATGTCCCACGCCGTCAAGATCTACGACACCTGCATCGGCTGCACCCAGTGTGTGCGCGCCTGCCCTCTGGATGTGCTCGAAATGGTGCCCTGGGACGGCTGCAAGGCCGGTCAGATTGCGTCGTCCCCTCGCACCGAGGATTGCGTCGGTTGCAAGCGCTGCGAAACCGCCTGCCCCACCGACTTCCTCAGCATTCGGGTGTATCTGGGTGATGAAACCAGCCGCAGCATGGGTCTGGCCTACTGATCGGCCTCATCGATAGGCCATAAGCTCAGCCCGGCAGTTGCCGGGCTTTTTTGGTATGTGCGGAATTGTTGCGGTGATCGGTTCGCGGGATGCGGCCCCCCTGTTGCTTGAGGGCCTCAGGCAGCTGGAGTATCGCGGCTACGATTCCGCCGGGATCGCCACAGTGGAGGCTACCCAATTGCATTGCCTCCGGGCCAAGGGCAAGTTGGTGAACCTGGCGGCACGGCTGGAAGCGGAGGGGGCACCGGGTTACTGCGGAATCGGCCACACCCGCTGGGCCACCCATGGCAAACCGGAGGAGCGCAATGCCCATCCCCATCGGGATGGCAGCGGCACGGTGGCGGTGGTGCAGAACGGCATCATCGA
>CALGVO010000088.1 GCA_937930135.1 uncultured Synechococcus sp.
TGGGCACGATGGTGCTGCGGAACCGCAGCTTCGTGAATGTGAGCGGTCCGCCGGTGTGGCTGACCTATAGCAACGCCCCCGCCAAGCTTGCACTCATGCAGATAGCGCGGCTGGGGGGGTATGGCTTTGTGTATGTGGGCGATGCCGGGGGCGCGTCAGCGGGCTCAGGAAGCGCCGAGTCGGGAACCGACGGTGGCAGGCCGGTGACGATTGCGTTTCAAGGAGAAAGTTTTGCCCGCGCCTTCAATGGGGTGCTGCTGGCGTCCGGTTTGCGGGCGAAATTAGAGGGCCGCACCGTGCTGGTTGGGAGCCAGGTCGCGACCAGAACCTTGGGTCCCCAGATGTCAAAAGTGGTGCGACTGAATCAGGTGACGGCTGAATCGGCGGCGAAATACCTGGGCAATCTTGGCGCCACCTACAACCTGACGAACACCAAGACCACCACCACAGGTGAACCGGCAGCTGCGAATACAGCTCAGCTCAGCACCCAGACCTCCCAGACCCAGACCACGACGCTCAACAGCGAGAGTTTCGGTGCTTCCGCAGGTCCGCTTTTGGGACTTGTGGTCACCACGGATTCGCGTTTGCAAACGGTCACGATGGTGGGGGATTCAGAGCTCGTTGCCGTTGCGGAGGGTTATCTCAAGCAAATCGATCTGCGTCAGCGTCAGGTGGCATTGAATGTGAGAATTCTTGATATTTCCTTGGCTAACGATGCTCAGCTGAACAACAGCTTCGCCTTTCGATCCGGTAATGCCTTCATCGTGAGTGATCAGGGCCAGTTGCTGGCTAATTTTGGTGCTTACAAGCCGCCTGGCAGTGCGCAAGGGGGATTGCCTGGTGTCTACACCGCCCAGGAGGGCACAACGCCGGTTTCCGGAACAGGCAGGGTTGTGGAGGAGGGGCAATTTCTTGATCAGCCGCAGGCTCCCTACCCATTGCCAGGATCGAAGACAAATCCAGGTGGACCCTATAGGCCCAGTTTTGGTACCTATCAGAACCCGTTGCAGCCAGGCGTCACAGAAATTGATGAGGAAGGCAAGATCACTTATGAGGCACCGACGCGCTTCCAGTATCCCACCAATCAGTTCTTTGATTTCCTTGTTGCCCAGATTCAGTCTTCATCCACCAAGGTGTTGGCCAGTCCAACGCTGATTATTCAGGAGGGGAATGAATCGGCCTTGGGATCGGATTCCACGAAAATTTCTTCTGATGGCAAGGTTGGGCGTGAACGTGCCAATGAAGCGCTTGTTTCCGTGGGGACGCGTCTGGTCACGTCTTACGAGGTCAGGCAGGATATCAACGGCAATAACTTCTGTCAGCCTGTATTCAGTAACGCCGGCCTGACGTTTGGCGCCAGAGTCGATAAAATTGATGACAATGGATTCATTACTTTTGCGCTGTCTCCTGAGATTTCCGCAGCAGTTGGCAGGCCTGAGCAAGTGGCGAACTGCGGGACGATCAATGTGATCAACAGTCGCGCATTGGATACCGGTAAAATTCGAGTTCGTGATGGTCAGACTTTGATTCTAACGGGAGTGATTTCTGATGAAGATGTGCAAACAGTGACTAAGTGGCCTATTCTAGGAGACATGCCATTCATTGGTCAGTTCTTTCGCAGTTCTGGTGGGAATCGCAGGAAAAATGAACTCGTGATTCTGGTGACCCCTCGCATCATTGATGATGAACAGGGAGGCACCTATGGTTACGGTTATCAGCCCAGTCTTCCCGCTGCCAGGCAGGTGCTCAGTGGTTCCTGAGCCGGATGTTGAAATTTTCTTCTCATAAACCCAGTCCCATCGGGATCAGGGCTTTCATGGCCAGAGGAGCGAGCACCTGCGCGGCTGCGGCCATGCCGCTCAGGATCTGTCCCCCCCAGCCATTGCCGGATGGATTCTCTGTGTGTTCCGTTCGTCGTTTCTGTACGGCAACGGCAGCTTTCTGCAGTTGCTCTGAGACGGCAGCATCACCGCGTTGTTGGAACAGAGCGCTCGCGTAGCGGAAATCATCGGCGGCAAGATCATCCTTCGCCTGTTCGCTGCGGGTAATGCCCCGTGCCACCCAGCTCAGGGCTTCGCGGGGCTGGCGCTTGATCGCCTCACTGAACATGGCTTCGGCCTGAGGCCAACGCCCGGCAAGAG
>CALGVO010000089.1 GCA_937930135.1 uncultured Synechococcus sp.
GGATCAGGCGAGAGCGAACCGTCGCTGTGCTTCCCGCTCCACGGCCAGCAAATTGGCGGAGAGATCGCTGCGCAGCCGCTGCTCGATCAACGCCACGGGCATGCCCAGGCATCCCTGAACGGTGAGGTCATAGAGCAAGGAGCTGCCGTCCGGCAGGGTTTGCAGACGCCAGGAGCCCTCAAAACGACGGAAGTCGCCCTTGAGCATGCGGAACTGGAGCAGGCCTTCGGGCCGATGCTCCACGAGCTCCAACTGCACCGAGGCGGAGAAACGCAAGCCCAGCAACTGCTGACTGCCCACCTGCGACAGGCGCACGCGGTTGGCCTCACGCCAATCCAACGTGCTGCTGCTGAGGTTGGGAATGAACCGGCTCAACTGGTCGTAGTCGGTGAGCACCGTCCAGAGCAGATCCACACTGATCGGTGTGCGCAGCTGCACCGCAAGGCGACGCACCCCCTGGGGCAGCCGTTCCATCGTCTGCTCGATGGTCTGGCGCCGCACACCCTTAACAGGCGCCATGCCAGGGGCGATGGACTGCTGCAGTGGCAGATCAGTGGACGTCAACAGCAGAACTCCGCAGGGAAAACTGAATGAGTTGATCCGAAAATCCTAAGGAAAGCGTTGTGCAGCGGTGAGCGACAGGAGTGCTGCAGTCGGCAAACGTAACTCGTGATCTGCAACAGCGCGCCTATGATCGCGCCGTTTCCCGAGAAGGCAAAGTCCATGCGTGTCAGCACGGCTGGTTCAGGCGACTCCCAAGAACGCATGTTCACCGTGGTGGTGCTTGGCCTTCAGTCAGGACGTCAGCGACGTGCTGAGCGTCGCTTCACCGTGGGCTTCAGTCAGCTTCAGGCCACAGTGCGGCGCATCACGGCCAGTGGTGGCACGATCCAAGCAGTCATTCCGGGCGCCGCTGATGGCGCCAGCCCCGCCCCTTCGTCGACACCCCCTGCCACCCCAGTGACTTCTTCCGCCCCCAAACCTGCCCACAAGGCCGTTCCGGTCAACCTCTACAAGCCGAAATCCCCCTTCATCGGCACCGTCACCGAGAACTACAGCCTGCTGTCGGAGGGTGCGATCGGGCGTGTGCAACACATCACCTTTGACCTGAGTGGTGGCGACCCCCAACTGCATTACGTGGAGGGCCAGAGCATCGGCATCATTCCCGACGGAGAAGACGCCAACGGCAAACCCCACAAGCTGCGCCTCTATTCGATCGCCAGCACCCGTCATGGCGACAACTACGCCGATCACACCGTGTCGCTCTGCGTGCGCCAGTTGCAATATGAGAAGGATGGGGAAACGGTGAACGGAGTCTGCTCCACCTACCTCTGCGACATCGAGCCCGGCAGCACGGTGAAGATCACCGGGCCGGTGGGCAAGGAGATGCTCCTTCCCGATGACGAGGACGCCAACGTGATCATGTTGGCGACGGGCACTGGCATCGCTCCCATGCGCACCTACCTGCGACGCATGTTCGAGCCGAAGGAGCGGGAGCTCAACAACTGGCACTTCCGCGGCAAAGCCTGGTTGTTCATGGGAGCTCCCAAAACCCCGAACCTGCTCTACGACGCCGACTTCGAGCACTATCAAGAGCAGTTCCCCGACAATTTCCGCTACACCAAGGCGATCAGCCGCGAGCAGCAGAACAGCAAGGGCGGCCGGATGTACATCCAGGATCGGGTGCTCGAGCATGCGGATGAGATCTTCGCGATGATCGAAGATCCCAAGACCCATGTGTACATGTGTGGTCTGCGGGGCATGGAACCGGGCATCGATGAAGCGATGACCGCTGCGGCCGCTGCCAAGGGGCTCGACTGGAGTGAGCTGCGGCCCCAGCTCAAAAAAGCGGAGCGCTGGCACGTCGAAACCTATTGATCCGATTGGTCTGATTGATCCGAAAGCTCGCCATCATGCGGGCTTTTTGATGGTGAAACCATGGCGGGATGTTCTGGAGCACTGTCAGGCCGCGGATTCCTGGTTAAACATCCAGCAGATCTCTCCGTGGCATGAGCGCAACGATCACGAACCCGCTGCGGGTCGGCCTGCGTCAGGAACGGGTCATCGCCCCCCAGTGCCTGATCATCTTTGGTGCCAGCGGTGACCTGACCCATCGCAAGCTGGTTCCGGCCCTGTTCGAACTGTTCCAACAAAGGCGTCTTCCCAGCGAATTCGCCCTGCTCGGCTGTGCCCGCCGCCCTTGGAGCGACGAAGAGTTCCGCCAGAAGATGGCGGAGGCCATGGGCGCGAAAGTCAGCGACAATCGGATGGCCTGGGACCAGTTCTCAGCCGGTATGTTCTACGAACCGGTCGACCTGCAGCAGCCGGAGGATCTGGTGAAGCTGGGGCATCGCCTCCAGGAGATCGATCGGTTGCGGGCGACGCGGAGCAATCGCACCTTCTACCTCTCGGTGTCACCGAAGTTCTACGGCAGCGGCTGTCGAGCCCTGGCGGATGCCGGGCTGCTCAAGGATCCGGATCGCAGCCGTGTGGTGATCGAGAAGCCCTTCGGCCGCGACTACAGCAGCGCCCAGGCGCTCAACAAGGTGGTGCAGGCCTGCGGCCAGGAGAAGCAGATCTTCCGCATCGACCACTACCTGGGCAAGGAGACGGTGCAGAACATCATGGTGCTGCGCTTCGCCAACACCATCTTCGAGCCGATCTGGAATCGGAATTACATCTCCAGCGTTCAGATCACCGCCGCCGAAACGGTGGGAGTGGAGGAGCGGGCCGGGTACTACGAAACCTCAGGCGCCCTGCGCGACATGGTGCAGAACCACCTCACCCAGATGCTGGCGATCACCGCCATGGAAACCCCGGGTCGGTTTGACCCGGAGGCGATCCGCAGCGAGAAGGCGAAGGTGCTGCAAGCCGCTCGCCTCGCCGACGAACAGGAACCCTGGAACTGCTGCATTCGTGGTCAGTACGGGCCTGGCGGCAGCCAGGCTGCTCCCCTGGCTGGCTACCGCCAGGAACCTGGCGTGGATCCGAACAGCACCACGGAGACCTATGTGGCGATGAAGCTGTTCATCGACAACTGGCGCTGGCAGGGGGTCCCCTTCTACGTGCGCACGGGCAAACGCCTGCCCAAACGGCTCAGCGAAGTGGTGCTCACCTTCCGGGAGGCCCCGGTGCATCTGTTTGATGCAGCCGGTGGCAGCCCCACAGCCAATCAGCTGATCCTGCGCATTCAGCCGGATGAGGGGGCGGAATTCCGCTTCGATGTGAAATCCCCCGGTTCAGGCATGCGCAGCCGTCCGGTGGAGATGGAGTTCTCCTACGACGAATCCTTCGGAGAACCCTCCGATGAGGGCTACGTCCGTCTGCTGGCCGACGCGATGCTCGGCGATCCCACCCTGTTCACCCGCAGCGATGAGGTGGAAGCAGCCTGGCGGCTGTACACCCCCCTGCTGGAACTGATTGAAGACAGTCCCTGGCAGCTCCCCATCCATCCCTACGAATCGCGCACCTGGGGACCGGCTGCTTCGGATGCCCTGCTGGCCCGCGACGGTCTGCTCTGGCGCCGCCCCTGACCACTCCTCACCCCAGCCCCTTACGCCGACGCTTTCCCCTTCAGGCCAGCCATGTCTCCCCAGCTCACCCTCCAGACCCCGCTCGAACTCCCACCCTCCGACGTTCCCGCCTACCTCGAGCAGCTCTGGGGTCAGGATCAACCCAGCACCGGCAACGCCGGCGCTCACACCTTCTGTTTGCTGATCTGGCAACCGGCCTGGACCGAGCAACAGCTGATCCGCACCGGACGGCTGAGCGGACCGATCACCGGGGTGCAGCGTCAGGAGCTGATCGCCGCGGCCCGTGAGGCCGTGATCGAGGTGGATCTCCCCCTGAGCACCCCACCGCTCAGCGCCGCAGTGGCAGATGCCCTCGCGGGCCTGGCGGGGGACACCAAGGCGGAAGACCTGCGCGGCCAGCACGTGGATGCCTCGGTGAGCTCCCTGCGGCCCCGGCGCCTGATCACCCTGGCACCAACCCTGGACGCCACCCAGGAGCTGGAAACCCTGGTGGCGGCGTACTGCCCCCTGCCGGAGGAGGGTGGTGGTACGGCCGCCTGCGGCGATGTGGTGGTGCTGCGGGGCGGCCACGACGCCCTCAGGCGTGGACTCGGCATTCTCCAACCGCTGCTGCCCGAAGACCTGCCCTCCTGGGTGTGGTGGAACGGCAACCTGGATGAAGCACCGGATCTCCTGCGCCAGCTGGCGATCGGTCCCCGGCGGCTGATCATCGATTCCGCCCTCGGCGACCCGCTCGCCTGCCTCGACCTGCTCGCCGCCCGCATCGACGCCCGCCTGGCGGTGAACGATCTCAACTGGCTGCGGTTGCGGAGCTGGCGCGAAACACTGGCGATGGTGTTCGATCCGCCGCACCGGCGCGATGCTCTCAGCCATGTGGTGCAGCTGGATCTCGACGTGGAAGGCGAACATCCTGTGCAGGGGCTGCTGCTGGCGGCCTGGATCGCCGACCGCCTCGGCTGGCACCTCAACGGATCGCAGCGCAACGAGGATCACGGCATCAGCGCCGAATTCCAGCGCCCGGATGGGGTGGCTGTGCAGATGCGCATTGCTCCGGTGCCCATGGGCGCCCCCAGCATTCATCCCGGCCAGATCGTCGGGCTGCGCCTGATCAGCAAGCCCGAGTCCGCCCCGGCGATGTGCGTGATTCTCTGCGCCGAATCGGGTGGCTGCATGCGCCTGGAGGCCGGTGGCATGGCGAGCATGGAACTGCTGGAGGAGGTGGTGCCGGTTCAGAACCAGCCCGTGGAGGCGGATGTAGCCCGCCTGCTGGAAGGCGGCCACGACACCACCAACCCCCTCCTCGCCGCCACCGCTCCCCTGGCTGCCAAGCTGCTCAGCTGACCCACCGAGCTGCTGCATGGCCTGTCTGATCGCCGCTCCTGCGAGCGGCAGCGGCAAGACCCTGTTCAGCCTCAGCCTGATCGCCTGGGCCCGTCGACAGGGCCTCAGCGTGCAGCCCTTCAAGGTGGGCCCCGACTATCTCGACCCCCAGCTGCTCTCGGTCGCCGCCGGTCGCCCCTGCCGCAACCTCGACCTGCCCCTGTGCGGCAGCCGATGGGTGCAGCAGACCTTTCACAGCCATGGCGGCCGCACGGATCTGGCCCTGGTGGAGGGGGTGATGGGCCTGTTTGATGGCATCGGCAGTGGCAGCAACGGCAGCAGCGCCGCCGTGGCCCGGGAGCTGAACCTGCCCGTGCTGCTGGTGGTGGATGCGGGTGGTCAGGCGCAATCGCTGGCCGCCCTGGTGCGGGGGTTTCAGAGCCATGAACCGCGAGTGCAGCTGGCCGGGGTGGTGCTCAACCGTGTCAGCAGTGATCGCCATCGTGAGCTGCTCGCGGATGTGTTGCGCAGCATCGAGGTGCCCCTGCTGGGGGCCCTGCCCCGGGATCTGCAGCTGGACCTGCCCAGCCGCCATCTGGGCCTGGCCCCCGCCCATGAGATCGAGCGCTTCGCCGGCCGCCTCGCCGCCTGGGCTGAGCTCGCCGAGCGTCACCTCGACCTCGCCCGCCTACGGCCGCTGCTCACGGCACCCAGCGGCGGCATCGACCCGTTGCAGGCCCAACTCGAGCGACAGGCCAGGCCGGAGATGCCAACCTCAACGTCCCTGCCTGTGGCGGTCGCCCAGGATGCCGCCTTCCACTTCCGCTACCCGGAAATGCAGGACGCCCTGGAGATCCTGGGCATGCCGGTGCTTCCCTGGAGTCCCCTGGCGGATGCACCGATTCCCGACGAGGCGATCGGGCTGATCCTGCCCGGCGGTTTTCCCGAACAACATGCCGCCGCCCTGAGCCAGTGCCAGCGCAGCCTGGCGGCCCTGCGCGACTGGTTTGGCCGCCGGCCGCTCTATGCCGAATGCGGTGGCATGCTCCTGCTGGGCCACAGCCTCACCGACCTGCAGGGCAGCGCCCATGCCATGGCCGGCCTTCTGCCCTTTCAAGCCGCCAAGGACAGGCTTCAGGTGGGGTATCGCCAGCTGACGGCGAGCGCGGACAGCCTGCTCCTGCGCCGGGGGGAGCGCTGGATGGGCCATGAATTCCATCGCTGGCAACTGCAGCCTCTGGCGGGTGATCCAGCTGTGGGCAATGGCGAACGCCTGTGGCAGGTTGAGGGCTGGAGAACGGAGCGACGGGAGGAAGGATGGAACAGAACCAACGTGCACGCCAGCTGGATTCACCTCCACTGGGGCGGCTCCTGGACGATCCCATGCCGATGGCGCGTCGCGCTCGAAACCGCAGCGAAAGCAACCGCTTTCTGAAACGCCAGCCGCCCCGCACCTACGCACTCAAGGAACGCTGGCGGCTGATGGTGGAAGGCGAGGTTCAGGGGGTGGGCTTCCGCAGCAGCTGCAGCCGCCGTGCCACCGACCTCGGCTTGAGCGGCTGGGTGCGCAATCTCAGCAACGGTCGGGTGGAGGTTCAGGCGGAAGGGGATCCGCTCGCTTTGAACGAGCTGCGACTCTGGTGTGAGCGGGGGCCCGCTGGGGCCCATGTGCGATTGGTGCGGTTCAGCCATCTGCCCGTCACCGGAGACGACTGGTTTGAGGTGAAAGCATGAGCCGGGAACGTCAGCTGTGGCTGCTGCGCCATGGCGCCACCGAATGGGCCCGCAACGGCCGCCACACCGGCAGCACCGATCTGCCATTGCTCCCGGAGGGAGAGGCGGAGGCGCGGCGCCTGGCGCCGGTGCTGCAGGCCCACGATTTTGCGGCCGTGTTCACCTCCCCCCTGCAGCGGGCGCGACGCACCTGCGAGCTAGGGGGCCTCGGCGCCCAGGCCCAGGTCATGGAGGAGCTTCTGGAGTGGAACTACGGCGACTATGAGGGCATCACCACCGCCGAGATCCGCCAGACCGTGCCCGACTGGACCGTGTGGAGCCATGGCTGTCCGGGCGGTGAAGCGGCTCCCGCCGTGCAGGCGCGCTGCGAGCGAGCGATCGACCAGGCCCTGGCGGTGCAGGGTGAGGGCGATGTCGCCCTGTTTGCCCATGGCCACCTGCTGCGCGCCCTCGCCGGCACCTGGCTCGGCCTGGGCGCCACAGGCGGCCGGCTGCTCAAACTCAACACCGGCAGCATCTGCGTGCTTGGCTTTGAGCGGGGCAGCCGGGCGATCAGCCGTTGGAATGCCCCCACCGACGGGATGTTCTGATCTGCATGACTGACACGACGCTCTGGGCCGAACTGCTGGCCTATGGCACCGGCATTGGCCTGTCGCCGATCCATATCGCCGTGCTGCTGCTGCTTCTGCTTGGTCCGCATCCGATCTGGCGCGGCAGCTGGTTCGTGATGGGCTGGATTCTCACCACCCTGCTCACCGCCATCCTGTTGCTCACCGTGGGGCACGTCTTGCTGCTGGACATGAGCCATGGCTCCCACCACCGCACCGGCCTCGATCTGCTGGCGGGGGGCGCGCTGGTGGCGCTGGGCGCTCGTGAACTGCTGCGTTCTTTTGCTGACGGCACTGAGCCTCCCGCCTGGACGGCGGGCATCGATCGGTTCGTGGCCATGCCCCTCCCCCTGCTGCTCCTGCTCGGGGCCGTCGGTGAAGTGATCAGCCCCGACGATCTGGTGCTGTTCGCCAAATCCGCCGGGGTGGTGTTGGCGGCGCAGTTGCCCACCTGGCAGGAAGTGGTGGGTCTGGTGGCCTTCACGGTCGGCGCCAGCCTGTTCCTGCTCACCCCATTGCTGGCGGTGATCATCGGTCGCGACAAGGTGCTGCCCCTCCTGGAGAAGGGCAAGCAGGTGCTCTTCGCCCGCAGCGGCCTGGTGGTGGGTGGCGTGAGCCTCGGGCTCGGGGTCTATCTCGGCTGGCAGGGCATCAGCGGTCTCCATCTGCTCTGAGCGCCGCCTGCCAACGCTCCGCTGCATTGCCGGCGCCACCGCGTCCCACCATCCAGACCCCCTCCCGAGCACGGCTCACCGCCACGTACACGAGCTGGCGACGCAGGGCCAGATCCTGGGGCCAGAACACATCGTCGGCAACGAACACCTCACCGAAACTGCTGCCCTGACTGCGATGCACCGTGAGCACGGCGGCCGGCCCCAGGGAGGCGAAGGCATCGCGCACCAGGAAGAAGCGACGCCAGAGGCCGCGACCATCCCGCTTGCCAGCATCCCGGGCCTGCTGACGCAGACGCTGCAGGCAACGATCAAGTTGCTGACGCGGTTCCGAGCCTGCGGGAGGCAACAAGCGCAGGCTCAGCTCCAGTTCGCCGCACCGCACCTGGGCCAGCTGGGTGTCGATCACTGGCGCCAGCGGCCCGTCGGTCTGCAGATCCGCGGCGCTGAGCCCGAAGTCCACCAGATCGCAGCGCTCTGGTGTCACGTCTTCCACCACCAGCTCACGATTGGATCCCAGCACCAGATCCGGTTCCTCACCGGTTTCACCGCCATCGCGGGAAGCGGGGGCCATCACGGCCGTGCGCGTGATCAGCACCTCGCCGGGCAGCACGGGCATCTGATCGGCGAGTTCCCCATGAATGGCGCGCCGGGCATGGGGAACCAGTTGCTCCAGGCTGCGGTTGGTCCAGCAAAGGATGCGAGCGGCATCCGGGTTGTCGCTGATCGACGCCTGCTTCAACGCCGCCTGGGCCCGACCCAGCCAGGTGTGGCGTTCCAGGGCGGCCACACACCCCTGGGGCGTGCACCAGGGCTGGAACAGGGGAGGCCGCTCGCAGGCGATCCGGCCATCGCGCAGGCAACTGGCCAGCTGCAGCACCGGCCCCTGATGGCGTACCACCTGCTTGAGGCAGGCGCTGCGGGCCCGCTGCAAGGCAAAGACCGGGCTCTCCGCTTCTCCCACGGGAGGAAGCTGGGCCGGATCGCCGACGAACACCAGGCGCGTGCGAAAAGGATGGGCGCACTGAAGGGCGATGGTCAACAGCGAGCTGTCGACCATCGAAGCCTCATCGATCAGCACCAGGCCGAGGTGCTCCAGGGCCATGGCCGTCTGCTCCGTCGATTCACAGAGCTCCCGATCCCCCTGCCGGCGCAACTTCAATCGCAGCAGACGATGAATCGTGGAGGGATACCAGGTGGGTTGCAGGCCCTCAAGGCTCAGGGCCTGGCGCAACACCCCCACCGCTTTGTGCGTCGGGGCGACCACGGTCCAGCACAGCCCGCTGGCCTCCACCTGCCGTAGCAAGCGCATCGACAGAAACGTCTTGCCGCTGCCGGCGTAACCGCTCAGCACAAAGGGCACATCCGCCTGCTCGCCCGTCAACCAGTCGGTGAACGCTGCCAGCGCCCTGTCTTGATCTCCGGTGAGCTCGATTGCAGCCCGGGGGAACTGGCTCACCCCAAGGCCTGGGCGATCTGGTGGCCCAGCTGCCAGGGCGACCCCACCAAGGCCAGCCCAGGAAGGGCAATCGCCGGGCCGATCAGGCTGCCCACCAACACCTCAAGCCTGGAATGCCCCAGGCTCTCCTTGAGGGGTTTGGCTGGCGGCTCCGGCCAGCTGGTCTCCGGCAGGGCATTGACGCGCGCAGCGATGGACCCGGCGGCACGGCGGATGCCGCTGGCGTCGTACATCACCACGAAAGCCACCGTGGCGGCCAGCGCAAACACCGGATCGGCGAAACCGAGCTGCCAACCCACTCCGGCGGCCGTCCCGGTCACCAGAGCGGAATGGCTTGAAGGCATGCCGCCGGTCTCGATCAACACGGCCGGCCGCCAGCGCCGATGCCAAGCTAATTCGATGAACAGCTTCGAGAGCTGGGCCAGACCACAGGCGGCCAGGCCCCAGGCGAGCACGGCGTTATCGAGCAAGGCCAGGCTGGCGGAGGGGGATGGGGCAACCATCATCGATCGCGACCGATCACGTAATCCGCCAGAGCGAGCAGAGGCGAGGCCTTGGCCGGCTCCGTCGGCTTGAACGCCGCGAGCGAGGCCTTCGCCTCCTCCACCAGCGCCTTGGCCCGTTGCCTGGATTCCTCCAGGCCGAGCAGCTTCGGGTAGGTGGTTTTGTCGGCGATCAGATCCTTGCCAGCCGTTTTGCCGAGCACATCGCTGCTGGCGGTGACATCGAGAATGTCGTCGACGATCTGGAAGGCCAGGCCGATGCCACGGGCATAGGTGCGCAGAGAGTCGATCCGAGAGGCATCAGCTCCGGCGATCAGGGCGCCGGTGATCACACAGGCCCGCAGCAGGGCCCCGGTCTTGTGGAGATGGATGTACTCCAGGGTCTCGAGGTCCACCTGCTTGCCCTCGCACTCCAGATCCACCACCTGGCCCCCGACCAGGCCGGGCGCACCGGCCACAAGGGAGAGCTCGGCCACCACCTTCAACAGCCGCTCGGCTGGCACCCCAGGACTGCGCAGCGCCACCATTTCAAAGGCCCGGGTGAGCAGGGCATCACCGGCGAGAATCGCCACCGCCTCGCCATACACCTTGTGGTTGGTGGGACGACCACGTCGCAGGTCGTCATCGTCCATGGCGGGCAGATCGTCATGGATCAACGACATGGTGTGAATCATCTCCAGCGCCACCGCCGTCGGCATGGCCAGAGCCGGATCGCCACCGGCCAGCTCGCAGGCCGCCAGACAGAGAATCGGCCGCAGACGCTTGCCACCCGCCAGCAGGGAATAGCGCATCGCTTCGCGCAGCGATTCCGGCTGTTCCGGCGGCAGGGAGGCATCCAGAGCCGACTCCACCTCGGATTTTCGGACCGCCAGGTAGGCGTTGAAGTCAAAACCCTGAGCCGCTCCCGCCGGCGGAGCACTGTCGGGACTGGTCGCCGCGGCGGTCATGGAGCATCGATCGCTGGCGGGATTCTCTCAGGCCGAAGGTGCCTTCAAAGACCCAGCGACACAGAACGCGAGCCTGCTGCTGCCTACCACTGGCCCCCCCTCACACCACCAGACCATCGAGGCCATGGGTGACGCCATGGCGGCGCGACCAGGCCACCACCGTGTTGACCAGCAACATGGTGACGGTCATCGGCCCGACCCCGCCGGGAACGGGCGAAAGCGCCCCAGCCACATTCTCCAGCTCTTCGGCGCGCACATCGCCACACAGCTTGACCTTCGTGCCCTCCGGCGCGCCCGCAGGCGGCGGAAGCCGATGGATGCCCACATCCACCACCACCGCACCCGGAGCAACGTGATCGGCACCGATCATCTGTGGTTGGCCAGCGGCCACCACCAACACCTCCGCTTCCCGCGTGACAGCAGCGAGGTCGCGGGTGCGGGAATGGGCCACGGTGACAGTGGCATTGGCTGCCTGAAGCATCAGGGCCATGGGCTGCCCCACCAGAATGCTGCGCCCCACCACCACGGCCCGGCGACCCTCCAGGGGAATGTGATGACTGCGAAGCAGGGCCATCACCCCGGCGGGGGTGCAACTCCGCGGCCCAGGCTCACCCTTGAGCAGCCGGCCGAGGTTGAGGGTGTGCAAACCATCGGCGTCCTTGTTCGGATCAATCGCGGCGATCAACGGACCCTCCTCCAGGCCCGGGGGCAGGGGCAGCTGGAGCAGGATGCCGTCGACGCGGTCATCACGGTTGAGCGCCTCGATCGTGGCCAGCACATCCGCCTGGCTGGTGTCGGCCGGGAGATGGGAACCGAAACTGGCGATGCCGATCCGGGCGCAGGCCTTCTCCTTGTTGGCCACGTACACCCCGCTGGCGGGATCATCACCGACCCGGAGCACGGCCAGGCCCGGAGGCCGACCGGCCCGGTCGCTGTGTTGGCGCACCACCTGCTGCAGTCGCTGCTCGATTGCGGCGGCCAGCGTTCGACCATCGAGCTTCAGGGCCATGACCACGTTGGAACCTGATGCCAGCATGCCCGGCCGGGAGAGCTAGCGTTCCCAGGAATGCCCGCTGCTGTGTTTCGGTTCGATCGCCTCAGTCGGCTCTGGCGGAACTGGTTGCGCAGCGAGTCGCCGCGCCGCCCTGTGCTGCGATGGCGGCGCCTTCAGAAAAGCGGGCTGCTGCTGAGTTGCCTACTCGTGGCGTTGGTCTCGAGCTGGCCCTGGCTGGTGGAGCCCAACCTGCGCCCCGGGTTACCAGCGCCCTTCGATGCCGTGGCCCCGAAGGATGCCCGGGTGGTCGACAGCGAGGCTCTGGAGCAACGACGCTCCAGCCTGGTGCCACGCACCTTCGTGCAAGTGCTGGACCTGGAGGAAACCAAACGGCTGCGGCAGCGACTCGAACGCCAACTCGCCGAACTGGAGCGGGTGGCCCGCAGCGATGACGCCGAACGGATCGGCCCGGTCAATCTGACCGAAACGGAGCAGCAATGGCTCACCGCCCGCAGACAGCTCGAGCGAAAGCGCTGGGACATGGCCTTGCGGCGGGCCGCCAACCGCATGCTCAGCCAGGGGATCGTCAACACCCTGGCGATCGAACAGCTCCGGCAGGCGGCCTCGCTCCAGCTCGCTGACCTCGGGCCTGCGGAGAACCCACAACGCACCCTGGGCAGCAAATTGCTCGCCAGCAGCTTCCAGGGCGCCAGCAATCTGCGCACCGACCCTGGCCGCAGTCAACGCCTGATCGAGGAACTGATCACCAAACAGGGGATTCCCACGATCGAGGTGAACCGCGGTGACCTGATCACCCGCAAAGGAGAACCGATCAGTCCCCAGGCCTACGACGTGCTCGATTACTTCGGATTGGTGAGCCGCAGTCCGCGTCTGGGCACCTGGTTGGCCCGCTTCACAGAAGCACTGGCGGGATGCGGCGTTCTGTTGTTGATCATGCGGCGTGAACGCCCTTGCCTTGAGGCCTCCCACGGCCTGCTGGCCCTGGCTCTGCTGTTGATCACCCAGGGCTGCAAGCTCTGGTTCGGGGCTGCCGTGAGCCCCCTGGCGGTGGTGGTGCCACCCACCTTGCTGCTGGCCCAGGGATTGGGCACCACCTGCGGCCTGGCCTGGATGGCGACCGCGAGCCTGCTCTGGCCCTTGCCGGTGAATGGCTTGGGTGAGGGGCGATTGATGATTGCCGCGGCGATCGCTGCGGTGGCGGCCCTGCAGGCGGGTCGGCTGCGCAGTCGCGCCCAGCTGTTGCAGCTGGCGGTGCTGCTCCCCCTCGCTGCCCTGGCGATCGAATGGCTGCTCCTGCGCAGTCAGATCAATGCCGGCGCAAGCGCCTGGACCCGGCTGGCCCCCAATGCGGGAGAACTGGCCTCCGAAGCCCTGCTGATGGGGATTCTGTTAATGGGCACGATCCTGATGATCCCCTTGCTGGAGAGCTCCTTCGGGCTGCTCACCCGCGCCCGCCTGATGGAACTTGCCGACCAGGAACGACCATTGCTGCGCCGGCTCTCCTCGGAGGCACCCGGCACGTTTGAACACACTCTGATGATCTGCAGCCTGGCGGAAGAAGGAGCCCGCGCGATCGGGGCCGACGTGGATCTGATCCGCACCGGGGCGCTTTATCACGACGTGGGCAAATTGCATGCACCGGAGTGGTTCATCGAGAACCAGACCCAACCGGACAACAATCCCCATGACCGACTGAACGACCCCTTCGCCAGCGCTGGTGTGCTCCAGGCGCATGTGGATGAAGGCCTGCGCCTGGCCCGCCGCTATCGCCTGCCCCGCGCCGTCGCCGACTTCATTCCCGAACACCAGGGCACCCTGAAGATGGGTTACTTCCTGCATCGGGCCCGGCAGAACGATCCCAACGTCGCCGAACAACGGTTCCGCTACCGCGGCCCCACCCCCCGTTCAAGGGAAACGGGCATCCTGATGCTGGCCGATGGCTGCGAAGCCGCCCTGCGCTCCCTCCCCCCCGACACCAGCGATGCCCAGGCGCGTGACACAGTGCGCCGGATCGTGGAATCGCGCCTGCGCGATGGCCAGTTGCAGCTGAGCAGCCTCAGCCGGGCCGAAGTGGAGCTGCTGGTGCGGGCGTTTGTGCGGGTGTGGCGCCGCATGCGCCACCGTCGCATCCCCTATCCGATTCCCGCCTACAAGGGCTACCCCGCCTGAGGGAGCGCGACGCGGGCCTCAGGCGGGCGGGCATGGAAACGGCACTTCTGTACGCACCCGTAGCCGCTGGCCAGTGAAGGGATGACGAAAGGCCAGGGCTGCAGCATGCAAATGGAGCCGTTGCGCCGAATCCAGTGCTGCACTGGTTGCGCCGTAGATCGGATCCCCCAGGATCGGCAGACCGAAGCTGGCGCAATGGGCGCGCAACTGATGGGAGCGACCTGTGCATGGCCGCAGCCACAGTCGACTGCAGGAACCGCAGGCCTGGGCCAGGCGCCAGCAGGTGAGGCTGGCGCGCCCCTGGGGGTGGGGGCCATAGCGGGGTGGTGAGCGCTCCAGGCGGGCCAAGGGCCAGGAGAGTCGGCCGGAGAGGCCCGCAGGTCGTCCCAGCACATCGGCGACATAGAGCTTCTGCACCAGCCGGCGCTCAAACAGCTGGCTCAACGATCGCAAGGCCTGAGACGAACGGGCCAAGAGCAGCAGCCCTGACGTGTCCCGATCAAGACGATGCACCAGCCGCAGCTCGGGCTGATCGCGTTGCAGATGTCCAATCAAGGCATCAGCCTGGTGCGGGCCCAAACCGGGCTGGCAGAGCCAACCGGCGGGCTTGTTCACGATGCAGAGCCAAGGATCGGAATGAACGCACTCGATCCCTGCCAGGGGCAACCCGTTCAGAGCAGGCTGCCGCGCAAAAACTGTCGATGCTCGGGACGACACCAGTAGAGAAGGGCCAGTAGGTTGACGAGGGCCAACAGCAACGACAACCCTCCCAGGGGAAGGGCTTCAGGAGCAGCTCCCACGGAGATCAGGGCCAGGCGCACGATGCCGTAGGGGAGGGAGGCGGCCAGGGCCATGGAGAGGGCGACGATGGCCACAATCACCCCCCAGCGTCGGCGCGCCAGCAGACCCGCACTGGCGACGATGCCCACGATCGCCGCAGGCCAGGCCAGGCTGAAGGCCATGCTGATGTTGGCGGCCCGCAGGGTGGTGGAGGTGAAGGCAATCCAGCCGATCAGGGGGAGGGCGAGCACATTGCCCACCAAACCGCACCAGGTCATCAGCCAGAAGCCGCGAAC
>CALGVO010000090.1 GCA_937930135.1 uncultured Synechococcus sp.
AGCTGGCCGATGTGGAGAAGATGCAGAAGAAGTTGCAGGAGGCGTCGTTCGACTTCTCCGACTTCCTGCAGCAGATGCGTCTGATCAAACGCATGGGCTCCCTCGGTGGCCTGATGAAGATGATCCCGGGCATGAACAAGCTCGATGACGGCATGCTCAAACAGGGGGAGCAGCAGTTGAAGAAGATCGAGGCGATGATCGGCTCGATGACCGTCGCCGAGCGTCAGCAGCCGGAATTGTTGGCGGCCCAGCCCTCGCGTCGGCGCCGGATCGCCTCCGGCAGCGGCCATTCCCCCGCCGATGTGGACAAGGTGCTGGCCGACTTCCAGAAGATGCGCGGCTTCATGCAGCAGATGACCCGAGGTGGCGGCATGCCGGGCATGCCTGGGATGGGGGGATTCCCTGGCATGGGTGGATTTCCGGGGATGGGTGGCCCAGGCGGTGGCATGCCTGGCATGGGGGGCATGGGAGCCCGGGGCGGTCGTGGTGGTCCGCCCCGCCGTCAGCGCCCGGCCAAGAAGAAAAAAGGCTTCGGAGAGCTCTGAAGGGTCGCAGGGTATGGTGGCTGTTTGGCGCGTGATTCAGCATCAGCGCCGACGTCCACCCATCCACGCAGCGCCACGATGATTAAGCTCCGCCTGAAGCGGTTCGGTAAGAAGCGGGAAGCGAGTTTCCGCCTTGTGGCCTGCAACAGCACGTCTCGCCGTGATGGACGTCCTCTCCAGGAGCTCGGGTTCTATAACCCCCGCACCAAGGAGACCCGTCTCGACACGGAGGGGCTGCGTGCCCGCCTCAGTCAGGGAGCCCAGCCCACCGATGCGGTGCGCTCCCTGCTGGAAAAAGGTGGTTTGATCGAGGCCCAGGTGCGCCCTGCCGAGATCGTTGGCAAGGCCAAGCAGGCGGCAGCCCGTGAAGCGGCAGCCAAGCAGGCCGCCAAAGAAGCGGCTGAAGCCAAGGCAGCAGCTGAAGCCGAGGCCAAAGCCGCCGCTGAGGAGGCGGCCAGCGGCGATGCCGAAGGCGGCGAGAATGCCGAGGCCTGATTGTTGATGTCCGAAGCTGCCGCATCGGGTCGCTTCGTTGTTGATCTACCCCATCCCGAGGCGGCGCTGGCCCTGTCAGGCCCCTCGGACCAGACCCTGCGTCAGCTGGAGGCCCTCACCGGTGTCTCCCTGGTGATGCGGGGTCTTCAACTGGACATCACCGGACGGCCCAGTCAGCTCGAACGCGCTGCAGCTGTGGTGGAGCTGTTGCGGTCGTTCTGGCAAGAGGGGGACGCGATCTCGACGGTGGACCTGCAGACCGCGCTCCAGGCGCTTGATACGAACCGCCGACAGGACCATCAGGCGATGGGGCAGCAGGTGCTGGCGCGCTCCCAACGGGGGCAGCTGCTGCGGCCGCGCACCCTGCGCCAGAAAACCTATGTCGAGGCGATGGAGCGCCACGATCTCACCTTTGCGCTTGGCCCGGCCGGCACTGGCAAGACCTTCCTGGCCACCGTGTTGGCGGTGCGCATGCTCAGTGAACGCAAGGTGGAGCGACTGATCCTCACCCGTCCGGCGGTGGAGGCAGGCGAGCGGCTCGGCTTTCTTCCCGGAGATCTGCAGCAGAAGGTGGACCCCTACCTACGCCCCCTCTATGACGCTCTGCATGCCTTGATGGGGCCTGAGAAAACTGCGGCTCTGCTGGAGAAAGGGGTGATCGAAGTGGCGCCGCTGGCTTACATGCGCGGCCGCACCCTGGCGGAATCCTTTGTGATTCTCGATGAGGCGCAGAACACCACCCCTGCGCAGATGCGCATGGTGCTCACCCGTCTGGGCGAGCGTTCCCGCATGGTCGTGACCGGCGACATCACCCAGGTGGATCTGCCTCCAGGCCAGTTGAGCGGCCTGGTGGAGGCGGCTGAGGTGCTGGATGGTGTTGATGGCGTGGCGGTGTGTCGACTCACCGCTGCCGATGTGGTGCGCCATCCCTTGGTGCAGCGGGTGGTGGAGGCCTATGCCCGTCGTGACAAAGGCCGCACCTGGCGCGGATGAGGGGATCCGCACCGATGCCGCCAGCGCCGCCCCGTCAAGACTGGCAGAGTAAGTGGGTCATGTGATCTGGGGCGCTATGCCAGCCAGCAGCAATTTCCAGGAAGCAATCCGCGAGGCCCAGTCGAGTGCCCTTGTCGGCCCCAATGTGGTCAACAAAGCCTTGCCCTACGTGGGGGGCGGCATGGTGCTCACCGCCGGAGGCGTGTTGGGTGGGATGGCCACCATGGCCTCGATCGGTTTCCAGGCGTTCAACACGATCTCCCTGATCGCGATCATCCCCTGGTTCATCCTTTTCTTCGTCGCTCAGAACGCCGCGAACAAAGCCAACAACGGCTCGGCCTTGCCGCTGATGGCCACCTTCAGTCTGCTCACCGGATTCACACTCACCGGCCTGGTGGTGCAGGCGATTGCCGTGGCGGGTGCCGCTTCGATCGGCATCGCTGCTCTGGCTACCGGCATCACCTTCGCGGTGGCTTCGGTGGCCGGTCGTCGGATGAGCGACAGCGTTGGTCAAGCTCTCAGCGCCGTGGTCGGCCTCGGTCTGATCGGTCTGCTGATCGCCATGGTGGGCATCTTCATCGCCGGCTTCTTTGTGCCCGGCATCTTTGCAGCCACCAATCTGGCGATCGCCGGCTTCGGCACGGTCTTGTTCGTCGGCATGGCCTTTGTCGACTTCTACACCATGCCCCGCACTTACCGGGATGATCAATACCTGGCTGGTGCTCTGGGGATGTATCTCACCTACATCAACCTGTTCATCTTCATCCTGCGCTTGATCATTGCCCTCCAAGGCGGCGGCCGCCGCGACTGACCAAGGCGATTGATCGATCCATTCAGCCCCGACACCCCGGCCTGGGGGTCGGGGTTTTTTTTGATTGGCTAGCGATCGGCCACGGCCTCCACCGCTTCCCGGATCGCCTGCTTCTGCCGCGTGTCGTAGCCCCAGCGCTCGAGGAAGGCCAGGTCGTCGCCGCGGCTGTGATGGGCCGCCTCGAGCAGGGTCTCGAGACGTTCTTTCACCTGGTGGGGATCGAGTTGACGCAGCAACTCGCAGCAGCGGGCATTGACCCGTTCCGAACCAGCGGCCTGCGCGTCGTCGCCATTGTTGCGATGGTGCACCACCATCGCCGCACTCATCGCCAGGTTGCGAGCGGTGAGGTCCACAACCCCTTCTCCCGCATCGCGCAGCTTGATCACGAGGGGTTCCGGCAGGCGATCCATCAGGGCGCTGTCGCCGGCGAGGCTCACCACGAAGAAGCCGCGAGCCCCATCGCGACTGGCCACCAGCTCCGCCACCCGATCGGCCAGCACTTCGTCGCTGATCTCCTCCCCATCCCACTGTTGCAACCAGCTGGCGGCGATCTCCATCGCCTGCTGAAAGGTGGGTTCGAGCGCGCTCATGCTCTGCCATCACAGCGGAGGACAGCCTATGGGCAACGGGTGTGCTTGCAAGCGATGCTGTAGCCATGGATCTCACCCCCGGCGCCCAGACCCCTCACCGCTCTGGCTTCGTCGCCCTGATCGGTCGCCCCAACGTGGGCAAATCCACCCTGGTGAATCAGCTGGTGGGAGACAAGGTGGCGATCACCTCGCCGGTGGCCCAGACCACGCGCAACCGTCTGCGCGCCATCCTCACCACCCCCGAGGCCCAGCTGATCCTGGTGGATACCCCCGGGATCCACAAACCCCACCATCTCCTTGGTGAACGCCTGGTGCAAAGCGCCCGATCCGCCATCGGTGAAGTGGATCTGCTGCTGCTGCTCCTGGAGGGGTGTGAAGCCCCTGGTCGCGGCGATGCCTTCATCATCCAGTTGCTGCAACAGCAGCGCCTGCCGGTGCTGGTGGTGCTCAACAAATGGGATCGGGTGCCCGCAGAGCGCAGGCCGGAGGCCGATCTCGCCTATCGGGAGTTGCTGGAGACCACCGACTGGCCCAGGCATCACTGCAGCGCCCTCAGTGGAGCCGGTTGCTCGGAGCTGGTGCAGGCGATTGCGGCTCGCTTGCCCGAGGGGCCTCAGCTCTATCCCGCCGACATGGTGAGCGATCAGCCGGAGCGGTTGTTGATGGCCGAACTGATCCGCGAGCAGGTGCTCACCCACACCCGTGAAGAGGTGCCCCACAGCGTGGCGGTGCAGATCGACCGGGTGGACGCGATGCCGTCGAAGGGAAAGGGCAAGCCCCGCACCGCCGTGCTCGCCACCGTGCTGGTGGAACGCAAGAGCCAGAAGGGGATCCTGATCGGCAAAGGAGGAGCGATGCTGAAAACGATCGGCCAGGGCGCCCGTCTGCAGATGCAGACCCTGATCGATGGGCCGGTGTATCTGGAGCTGTTTGTGAAAGTGGTGCCCGACTGGCGCAGCAAACCGGCGCGCCTGGCTGAACTCGGCTATGGCGTGGAGTGAGGCGGGGGACCCATGGCTGAGAAGATGGCGGCATGAGCGACACCTCCTTCCCTCCTGCTGATCTCGGTTCGTTCCTGCAGCTCTGTGACGGCCGCTGGATGAGTCTGCGCAGCATTTTTCAACTCGACGGCAGTGACGAATGGCACAGCAGTGAGCGGGGAGAACTGGTGATGCAGAGCGCGCAGGAGGGGGCTGATGCCGGCGCCAGGCTGAAGGTGTTCGCGGCGGATGGGCGCCAGCTGGCTGCCATGCACTTTGCCCCAGGCGGTGTGTTGACCCTGGCGGCAAGCCCCACTGATTCAAGCGGCCATTGGCAGCTGCATGGCGATGGCTGTCTGGAGCTGACCTTGCCCGGCGCGGATGGTGCCAGCCTGCGCGAGCGGATCTGGTTCACCAAGGCGAACCTGCGCCTGCGCAGCACCACCCTGGTGGATCGGGACGGCACACCGCGTCAGGCCAGTTTCTGCTCGGAGATCCGCCGGGTCACGGCCCCTCAGGGCTGAGGGGATGGCTGCGTTGCGCCTCGATGTGGTGACCCTGGCGCCCCAGGCGTTTGCGCCGTTGCTCGAGCTCGGGGTGATCGGTAGGGCCTTTGCGGCGGGGCGTGCGGAGTTGCACCTGCACAACCCGCGCGATCACGCCACGGATCGCTACCGCAAGGTCGACGATGAGCCCTACGGCGGCGGCGCCGGCATGGTGCTGAAGCCGGAGCCGGTGTATGCCGCTGTTGAGGCGATCCCGGTGGGTGTGCGGCGGCGTGTGCTGCTGATGACACCCCAGGGGCAGCCCCTGCGGCAGGCCGACCTGCAGCGTTGGTCGGAGACGTGCGATCAATTGGTGTTGCTCTGCGGCCACTACGAGGGGTTTGATGAGCGGATCCGCGCCCTCGCTGATGAGGAGGTGTCGCTGGGGGATTTTGTGCTCACGGGCGGTGAGCTGCCGGCGATGACGATCATCAATGGGGTGGTGCGCCTGCTGCCGGGCACGGTGGGGACGGCCCACTCCCTGGTGGAGGAGAGCCACAGCGACCTCCTGTTGGAGCATCCCCACTACACGCGGCCGGCTGACTTCCGGGGGATGGCCGTGCCCGAGGTGCTGCGCAGTGGCGATCATGGTGCGATCGAGCGCTGGCGACAGGCCCAGCGCGAACAGCGCACGGCGGAGCGCAGACCCGACCTGCTCGCCCGCTGGCGCCAGCAGCAACAGCAGTCATCGCCTTAGCAGGCGCAGCGGTTGGGCCGCGGTTCATCAAGAATGGAGCTCCTGACCTCGCTCCCATGCAACTGCGGATCGGCAACGGCTACGACATGCATCGCCTTGTGCCTGGCCGGCCCCTGATTCTGGGTGGGCAGCGATTGGCGCACCCCGATGGCCTGGGCCTGGATGGCCACAGCGATGCCGATGTGCTGGTGCACGCGATCATGGATGCCCTGCTCGGCGCGCTCTCTCTGGGCGATATCGGCCAACACTTCCCCCCGGAGGATCCCCGCTGGAAAGGGGCCGACAGCCTGGTGCTGCTGGAGCAGGTGGTGGCCTTGGTGCGCGAGCGTGGCTGGGGTGTTGTCAACGTGGATTCGGTGGTGATCGCTGAGCGCCCCAGGCTCAAGCCCCATATCGAGGCGATGCGGTGTGCCATCGCCATGCGCCTTGGCATTGCACCGGAGCAGGTGGGGGTGAAGGCCACCACCAACGAACAACTCGGCCCCGAAGGACGGGAAGAGGGGATTTCCGCTCAGGCGGTCGCGCTGCTCCAGGCCCTGTGAACCGCCGCTCACAACGATGGCTGCGTAGGGTTCTGATCCTTGTTCTGCTCCACACCGTGCTGCTCAGCTCTCCTTCCCAGGCGCGGTTCGCCGCCTTCGCCGATCCGGAGGGTGGCTATGACGTTGCCGTGATCGAACATCTCAAGGTGAAGGTGCCAGAGGCTGCACGGCAGGCCTGGCTCGAGGCGGAGCAGGGCAGCTGGGAACCCTGGCTGGTGCGTCAGCAGGGATTTCTGGGTCGGGATCTGCTCTGGGACCCGGAAACAGAAGAAGGCACGTTGCTGATCCGCTGGAGCAGCCGGGAGGCCTGGAAGACGATCCCACAACAGGAGGTGGAGCTGGTGCAACAGCGCTTTGAGCAGCTGGCCCGTGAGGCCACGGGCCAGCGGCAGGGGAATCCCTTCCCGCTCGTGTTCGAGGGCGAACTGCTGCCCCAATGACGGCGACAGCCCATCTCGACTGGGATCGTCGCCGCCGCATCGGCATCAGTGAGGCGATCTGGGGGGAACACAAGACGGCGGAACAGATCGCGGCGATTCTGGAGTCGTTCCACGGTCGCGGTGAAGCTGCGTTGGTCACCCGCGTCGATGCTGCCAAGGCCGCTGCTGTGGCGGCATTGCTGCCCGAGCGCGACCTGCAATGGCATGACCAGGCCCGCTGCCTCAGCAGCGTTCCAATCTCGCTCGAAGCGATTGATGCAGCGGCGCCGGTCACCATCCTCAGCGGTGGCACCAGCGATCTGCCGGTGGCCCTGGAAGCGCAGCTGGCTCTGGCGTTCCAGGGCATCGCCGCCTCGTTGATGCTGGATGTGGGGGTGGCCGGCTTGCACCGTCTGCTCGAGCGGTTGCCCCTGCTGCGCACGGCGCAGGTGCTGATCGCCTGTGCCGGCATGGAGGGGGCTCTGCCCACCGTGCTCGCCGGACTTGTGCCCCAGCCGGTGATCGGTGTGCCCGTGTCGGTGGGGTATGGCGTCAGCGCTGGAGGGCGTGCCGCCCTTGATGGAATGCTCGCCAGCTGTGCGCCTGGCCTCACGGTGGTGAACATCGACAATGGCTACGGCGCCGCCATGGCTGCGCTGCGCATCCTCAACTCCTCAGTGGAGCGAGGGGTGAGCGTTGGGGGTGAGGAGTGAGCCTTTCGGTGGTTGCATGACGCGACTCGCTCAGAGGGGTGGCAAGACTGCCGGCGTCGCGATCAGCCGGCTTTGTCGTATTTGCTGCCCAGGCGCCACAGCTCGTTGCTGTGAGAAGGGGTTTCCACGATGCGCAGCTTGCGCACCAGTTCAAAGAGATCGGCCTGATCAAGTTCCCCGTTGCTTTGCCACTGCATGGCACGTGGATCGGGTTGTGGAGCAGCAGACAAGGAGGGAGGTGTGGGACAGTCTCAATAAGCTAGTTAGCGCTGAACTGGTTGAGGCGCCGAAGTGGAACTCTGCAGTGGAAGAATTTCTGAAGCCTGATCAGAGATGCTGCAGGTTCGGGTAAGCGGTCACCAGCGCATCGGCGCTCAGCACGTCGCCACTGCCATCGGGTTGCCAGATCACTTCCAGGGCGATCAGGTCGCTGGAGGCTGTCGAGCCGAGGATGCGCAGGGTTTCACGCAATGCTTCGCCATTGTCGACTTGCTTGATCGTCATCGAACGACGGCTCGCCACCAGCAGGGTGACGACGATGTATTCACTGGTGGCGTCGGCATCGCCGCGTTGGGCCAGCTCGCCCGTGTTGGCGCGAACGCCGCCCACATTGCTGGTGAGCTCCTGGCTCAGTTTGCTGCGCTCGGTCATCGATAACCGATTGAAGGTGCTTTCTGCGGCACTGAAGGGAACGCTGCCGCATTCGGCATTGGCGTACACCCACAGGTCAGGCTGGCGCAGGAGGGCGAGGGTGGTGTCTTGAAGCACCCGTTGCAGGCCGGAAGCCTGGCTGGTGTCGGCCGTGGCAGCTAATTGGCGCAGGTCGCTCTGCAGGGCTTTGGCACTCGCCAGCAACCCCACCTGCACCTGGATCAGGCTGACGGGCCCTGGATTGATTGTGTTGACCCGATCGCCGCCGATGGCGCTGCCGCCGCCAGTGCCAGCACCACGGAAGGCATTCACCAGCACGCCCACGATCGCCATCAGGATCAGGAATCCGAACAGTCCGCCGCCGCCGAATCCGAAGATCGGAATGATGAACGGAAAGCCGATGCCACCGCCATAGCCGCGGCTGTAGCCACCGCCGTAGCTGCGGTTCAACCCGCCGCTGCGCGGCATCGACGGGGCCCGGAAACTGCCGCCGCCGATGCGACCGCCGCTGGCGGCTTCGCTCACCCGGGGCTGGATGATCAACACGCTGATGATCAACAGCGGGATCATCAAAATCGACAGGCTGCGCCGCAGCCAAGGTTGCTGCGGTGAAGGTTGCTGCGGTGATTGGCTCCGGGGCTTCGGCATGCGTTCCTCAGCGGCTCACATCGTTGGAATCGACTCTAGGAACCGCCACCCACGATGGTGACAATCTCCAACGTGTCGCCGTCGCGGACAGTTTGGCTGTCCCAGCGATCCGGGGTCAGGATCAATCCGTTGAATTCCACCACCACCAAGCGGGGATGGTGCCCCAGCTGTTCGACCACCTCGGCAAGGTTGGCCGGGGCAGGGCTGAGCAGGCGTGGCTCCCCATTCACCTGCAGTTGAAGCGTGGGCATCGCGGTTCAGGGCGGTCAGAACAAGTCAGAACACGGGAGCGATCACGACAGCGCCGTGAGCAGTTCGTGGCTGGCCGCATGGGCATCGGTGGCTTCCATGATTGCGCGCACCACCGCCACCCGATGGGCGCCGGCCGCACGCACCGCGTCGAGCCGTCCGGCATCGATGCCGCCGATGGCGAACCAGGGAATGGAGGCATGCCGACTGGCTTCCTCCACCCACTGCAGGCCGCGTGCGGTGCGCTCCGGTTTGGTGGCCGTTGCATACACCGGGCCGACGCCCACGTAGTCGCACCCTTCGTTTTGCGCCGTGAGCAGCTGCTCGAGCTGATGGGTGCTGCGACCCAACAGGCGATGGGGGCCGATCAGGACACGCGCCTCGCGGCTGGGGAGATCCTCCTGGCCCAGGTGCACGCCATCGGCATCCACCAGCAGGGCCAGATCAATCCGGTCGTTGACGATGAACAGGGCCTGATGCCGCTTGCAAAGCTCGGCCAGGGCGCGTGCCTCCTCGAGCCGTTGCAGGTCATGGCCTTCTTTCGCTCTGTATTGCACCAGGGAGACGCCCGCCTTGAGGGCAGCGGCGACCTGGGCCACCAGGTTTGGCACCGGCGAGGTCACCAGATAGAGCCGGCTCTCCTGCAGGCGCCGCAGGCGTTCCTGATGGTCTCCAGCCTGCAGGATCGTGACCTCGAGGTCGTAGATGCCGTAGCGGATCGGCGCGGCCGTCGCCGCCAGCTCCGGGTCGCGATCGCGTCCGAATTCCTCCAAAACTCGGAGTGCTTCCTGAATCCGCCCGCAGTTGGCGGCCACGATCTGTTCCGCGTGATCCCGCTGCAGCTGGGCGGGGTGGCCCAGGCCAGCGCCGCTGTCGGTGGCGGTGCACCGTGCTTCCTTGTAGACCCTGTGGTGGTGGGTGCCGAGTCGCTGACGCCAATCCTTGAGGCGGATCACCAGATCCTGCCGGTCGAGTCCGAATCGGCACCAATCCTCCACCACGCGAAGTCCTTCGCGGGCCCGGTCGAGATTGGCATCGATCAGCCGGGCCACACGCTGATCGCCGGAGGCAGCGACAAGCATCAGTTTCATGGCAGTCTTGGCAGGATCGCACGCCTACGAGCGGCCATGGATAACGGTGGATCCGAGAGCACCATGCACGTGTTGGTGTGGGGGATCGTGCTCCTGGGGGGAATCGGCGTGTTCATCGTCTGGGGCCTGGCGAACGCCTACCCCACCGGCGCCTGAAGCCGTTGACGCGCCCGTTGGGCATCGAGGCCGATCTGGGCGCTGAGCTCCTCCAGCCCTGAGAACCGCTGTTGCCCGCGCAGGCGTTCCACCGGTTCCACCGTGAGCTCCCGCCCTTCCAGTTCGAGGCGGATGTCGAGCAGATGCACTTCCACGGCCGAGGGGGAGGTGGGATCCACCGTGGGCTGGGGGCCGAGGTTCATCACCGCCGGCAGACGCTCGCCCTTGTCTTGGAGGAAGGCCCAGGCGGCATACACCCCGAGGCCGGGCAGGAATTTGCGCCCATCCACCTGCAGGTTGGCCGTCGGCCAGCCCAGCTCGCGGCCGAGGCCTCGCCCTCGCACCACCCGCCCGCTGAAACGATAGGCCCGCCCGAGCAGTGCGCTGGCTCTGGCCAGGTCGCCGGCACCGAGGGCCGCGCGGATACGACTGCTGCTCATCCGGCCGCCGTCGTCTTCCAGGATCGGCATCACACTGACTTGCACACCGGCGCTTTCGCACAGCCTGCGCAGGGTGTCGGTGTCGCCTGTGCGGTTGTGACCGAAGCGAAAGTTGGCGCCGACGGCGATGTGGCGCGCCTGCAGGGTCGTCAGCAGCACCTGATCGACAAAGTCTTCCGCATGCAACCGGGCCAGTTGCTGATCAAAGGGCACCAGCACCAGCTGCTCGATCCCCAGCGGTTCGAGCAGATCCACCTTTTCCGAAGGCAGATCGAGCCGCAGGCGGGGTTCGCCATGCAGTATTTCGCGGGGATGGGGCCAGAAGCTCACCACGCTCGGCAGGCCGCCGCAGGGATCCACGCACACGGCATCGATCACGCGCCGATGGCCAGCATGGAGGCCATCGAAGCTGCCGAGGGCCAGGGCCGTTGGCGTGCGGGCCTGCTGGGGTGAGCAGAGGGGGATCAAGGCTGGCCGTGCATCCGGCAGGAGTTGATGCCAAGTTTGAACGACCGCCGTTCAGTCGCGCATGGCCGATCGCCTTGACTTCCAGCAGCTGGCCCTCGGGGTGCGCCGGATGGCCTGGATCCGCTTCTGGATCCAGACCGCCCTTGGGGTGGTGGTGGTGGGTGTGCTGCTGTTCAACAACATCGGTGGCAGCCTGGCTCGGAACTCAGAACGTGCCCTTGGCCTCGGCCCTGGCCTGTCGCTCACCACACTCTCGTTCTTTGTGCTGCTCTACAGCCTCTGGCAGGGTTGGCTGATCGTGCGCCTTGGCCGCGCTCTGGGCAGCAACGCCAGGCCGAGTCGCGGTGAGGCCAGCCGACTGCTCAAGCGTGGCTTGCTGGCGGATCTGCTCGGCCTGGTGCTCGCAGCCGTTGGCTATCAGTCTTTGGCTGGAAGCCTGTTCGTGCAGGCTTCTCTGCAGGCACCGGGCTTCTTCGGATCACCGGTGGGGGGAACCAGCGCCCGCAGCCTGGTGGGTTACC
>CALGVO010000091.1 GCA_937930135.1 uncultured Synechococcus sp.
GCCTGGATCGCCCGCAGCAGGGTTTTGGCATCCTCGATGTAGCGGCGAGCCGGGATGAACTGGGCGTCGGTGAACCAGAAGCCGCGCACGCCACGGTCATAGAGCTGGCGCATCTCCTTCACCACCTCCTCCACCGGATTGAGGCGCACCTGCTTGCCTTCCACCACGGTGTAAACGCAGTAACAACAGTTGTGAGGGCAGCCCCGTTTGGTCTGCACACCTACGTAGAAGTCGCCGCCTTCGAGATACCAATCGAGTTGGGGCCAGATCCTGGCGATGTAGTCGTAATCGCAGGCGGTTTTCGGCCGACTCTCAGGCTGTTCATGAATCAGGCCCGGTCGTGGCATCTCCCCCACCACGTAACAGCGCTCTGATGTGATCGCTTCACCCCGCAGCAGCTTCTCCAGCAGGGGTTCTCCCTCCCCCAGCGACACGATCGTGCCCCGGGGCAGGGAGCGACCAAGTTGTTCGTAGAACACACTCACGGCACCACCCCCCAACACGACGCGGGCGGCAGGGTGATGGCGGCGTGCCCGCCGCAGGCCCCGACGCACGAGTCGCTGATTGCGCCAGAGCTCGCCATAGTGGCTGGCCATGAGCCGAACACCCCCCAGAGCACCCCGGAGGCGCTTCAGCGGATTCTGGGCATAGAAGACTTCAAAGGAGTTCTGAAGAGGATTGCCCCCACGGCCATCCACCGGGGCATAGATCTGGATGTCGCGCCAGGAGAACACCAGCAGGGTGGGGCGGAACCGATCGATCTCAGCCAACAGCACCCGCTGGACATCAAGCACGGGCAGTGCCGCCAGATCAAGAAGCGCCTGGGGGAGAGCCGGGAAGCACTTGTGCAGATGGTCGGCCAGATAAATGGGCCCGATTGGGAAGATCGGATTACAGGGCAGGCGCACGAACAACACCCGCTCACCAGCAGCAGGGCACAACGGCGAATCAGGTGTCAACGGCGTGGAGCGGGCCATGGCCGGACGCTAACAATCTCGCCATGACCGGCGTTCCA
>CALGVO010000092.1 GCA_937930135.1 uncultured Synechococcus sp.
TTGAACCCGACGACACCAAGATGCCGCCGGAGGTGGTTGAGCAGACGTTCAGTTCTGACTACGGCCGCACACTCAACCTGAATGAGCTGCAGCTGCGGATGAAGGAGCTGCAGGGTTGGTATGCCAAGGAGGGCTACTCGCTGGCGCGGCTTTCGGGCCCCAGTCGGGTCAGTCCGGAGGGTGTGGTGCAGCTCAAGGTGGTGATCGGCACCGTGGCCGGTGTGGAGGTGGAGTTCCTGAACAGGGAGGGCGAGAGCACCAACGACAAGGGTGAGCCGATCAAGGGCAAGACCAAGCCCTGGGTGGTGACACGGGAAATCTCGATCAAGCCCGGTGAACCGTTCAACCGCAACCAGTTGGAAGGCGACATCAAACGTCTTTACAGCACCTCGCTGTTCAGCGATGTGAAGGTGACCCTGAAGCCGGTGGCCGGTGAGCCTGGCACCGTGAACATCATTCTTGGCATCGTGGAGCAATCCACGGGCTCCCTCTCGGGGGGTCTCGGTTACAGCCAGAGTCAGGGTGTGTTCGGTCAGGTGCAGCTCCAGGACAGCAATTTGTTCGGGCGCGCCTGGAATCTCGCGCTCAACCTCACCTATGGCCAGTACGGCGGCCTGGCGAACTTCACTTTCACCGATCCCTGGATCAAAGGTGATCAGTGGCGAACCTCCTTCCGCACCTCGTTGTTCCTAAGCCGTGAAGTTCCCCAGGTCTTCCAAAGCCAGAACAATGGCAGCATCGTCACGGTGGATGACTACGTCAATAACAATTCCACCAACGCCTACGAGATTAACACCGACAACAATCCTGCTGGGCGAAAGTTTGACAATGTTGCTAACGCCGACAAGCAATTCCCCGAGTACAGTTGGTTTGACTTTGAAGGTGATTCTGTCGCGCTGCAGCGGGTTGGCGGCAATATCGTGTTTGCTCGACCGCTCAACGGTGGTGATCCTTACAAAAATGTCCCTTGGAATGTTCTGGCTGGATTGAGCATCCAGAATGTGCGTCCGATCAACTTCGCTGGGGATTCACGTCCCTATGGTGTTCCCAATGAAAACATCAAGAACGATCGGATTCCTAATGATGAGATTATTTGTATCGCCTACAGCGGCAATTCCTCCGACTGCGCCACGGAGAACAATTTGGCGAGCGTGCGTTTTGCGGCCACTTACAACAAGCTGAACGATCCACGCAATCCCACGTCCGGTAATTTCCTCAGCCTGGGAACCGAGCAATTTGTTTCCGTGGGGGCTAATTCCCCCACCTTTAACCGGTTACGGGCCAGTTACACCCAGTTCTTCCCTGTGAACTGGCTCAAGATTGCGAAGGGCTGTCGGCCCAAGCCCGGCGAGAAGGCCAATTGCCCCCAGGCGATCGGTATCCAGCTGAAAGCGGGAACCGTGATCGGCCAGCTCCCCCCTTACGAAGCCTTCTGCCTGGGCGGTTCCAATTCCGTTCGCGGTTGGTACGACTGCGATCTGGGTGTGGGCCGCAGCTTCGGTGAAGCCACGATCGAATACCGCTTCCCGATCATCAGCATCTTTGCCGGTGAGCTTTTCGTGGATGCTGGCACGTCTTTCGGTTCCCAGGCGAGCGTTCCGGGAAAGCCGGGTGAGCTCCTCGATAAACCAGGTTCGGGTTTCTCCGTTGGTACCGGTGTGATCGTCACCACCCCGGTCGGCCCTCTGCGCCTGGAGGTGGCCAGCCAAGACCTCACCGGCGACTGGCGTTTCAACCTGGGTGTGGGCTGGAAATTCTGATGGCCACCTGGCCCACTGATTACAACGGCTCCTGGACCCTCGCCTCGCCTGTGGCGCGCAGCGGTGTGGGTCTGCACAGCGGTGCTTCGGTGTCGGTGACGCTCAGGCCGTCTGAGCGGGCTGGTTATCACGTGCGATGGGCCGAGGCGCCTGCATCCAGTGAGCCTGTCACCCTCAGCCCGGCTCAGGTGCGCGACAGCCAGCTCTGCACCACCCTGGATCTGGGCGAGCGGCGCCTGGCCACAGTGGAACATCTTTTGGCCGCCCTGGCCGGCACAGGGCTGAGTCATGTGGAGTTGGAGGTGAGCGGACCGGAGGTCCCTCTGCTGGATGGTTCCGCTCTCGGTTGGGTGGAGGCGATTGAGGAGGTGGGCTTTGCTCCGGCGGCGACGTCACGCCGACCCGGCCCCAGGCTCACGGCCCCGATCACGCGTCATCGGGGCAGCAGCGTGATCACGGCCACTCCTGCCGAGGGCTTTCAGGTGGTGGGGGTGATCGACTTCCCCCAGGTTGCGATCGGGCGGCAGCAGTTGGCAATCAGCCTGACGCCCGAACGCTTTGTGGAGGAGATCGCCCCAGCGCGCACCTTCGGCTTCCGCGAGCAGGTGGATCAGCTGCGCGCTGCGGGGCTGATTCAGGGAGGCGCTCTGGACAACGCACTGGTGTGTGATGGAGAGCACTGGCTCAACCCACCGCTGCGCTTCGTGGATGAACCGGTGCGCCATAAGCTCTTGGACCTGATCGGGGATCTGGCCCTGGTGGGGTTCCCCCAGGCACAGGTGCTCGTGTATCGGGGCTCCCACGGCCTGCACACCGATCTTGCTGCTGCCCTGGCAGATCTCTCTCCCTCCCCTCGCTGAACCGTTGACCACCCCCCCCTCCAGGGCCACGCCCTCCGATGCCGTGCTCACCAGTGAGCAGATCATGGGCTTGTTGCCCCATCGCTACCCCTTCGCCCTGGTCGATCGGGTTCTGGAGCATGAGCCGGGAGTGCGGGCGGTGGCCATCAAGAATGTGACCCTGAACGAGCCGCAGTTTCAGGGCCATTTTCCCGATCGCCCCTTGATGCCCGGGGTGCTGATCGTGGAGGCGATGGCCCAGGTGGGCGGCCTGATTGTCACCCAGATGCCCGACCTCCCCAAAGGACTGTTCGTGTTTGCGGGCATTGATGGAGTTCGTTTTCGGCGACCTGTGGTGCCCGGCGACCAGCTGCGCATCTGCTGCGAGTTGCTCAGTCTGAAGAGACAGCGCTTCGGCAAGGTGAAAGCGGAAGCTTCGGTGGAGGGTCAGCTCGTCTGCTCCGGTGAGCTGATGTTCTCCCTGGTGGACTGAGCGTCATGCCTGAGACCCCTTCCCCATCGGTCATCAGCGAGGATTCGGCGGTGCAGATCCATCCTCTTGCTGTTGTGGACCCCAGGGCCGAGCTGGCCGAAGGGGTTGTGATCGGACCTGGCGCCGTGGTCGGTCCCGGCGTGCGGATCGGTGCCAACTCCTGGATCGGTCCCCACGTCGTGCTCGATGGCCGTCTGACCATCGGCAGCTCAAATCGCATCTTCCCTGGCGCCTGTCTTGGTCAGGAGCCGCAGGATCTGAAGTATCGCGGCGCCCCCACCGAGGTGGTGATCGGCGACCACAACACCATCCGCGAATGCGTCACCATCAATCGGGCCACCGATGAGGGGGAAGTCACTCGGATCGGCGACCACAATCTGTTGATGGCTTATTGCCATCTCGGTCACAACTGTCTGCTCGGCAATGGGATCGTGATGTCCAATGGCATCCAGGTGGCCGGCCACGTGGAGATTGAGGATCGTGCCGTGATCGGTGGCTGTCTCGGTATTCATCAGTTTGTGCACATCGGCGGCTTGGCGATGGTCGGCGGCATGACCCGGGTGGATCGGGATGTGCCGCCTTACTGCCTGGTGGAGGGGCACCCTGGTCGGGTTCGGGGGCTGAATCGGGTGGGGCTGCGGCGCCGTGGCCTGGATCAGAGCAATGGAGGGGAGGAGCTGCGCCAGCTTCAGGACATCTGGACCCTGATCTATCGCTCTGATCAAGTGATCGCCGAAAGCCTTCGTCAGGCCCGCCAGACGGCTCTCCTACCGGCTGCAGACCACCTCTGCAGCTTCCTGGAGGCTTCGATCAGCAAGGGGCGTCGTGGCCCAATGCCCGCTGCCGGCAGTCGCTGATGGTCCGCATCCTGATCAGCACCGGCGAGGTGTCCGGTGATCTGCAGGGGAGCCTTCTCATCGAGGCCCTCCATCGTCAGGCTCAGCGGCTCGATCTTGCGCTTGAAGTGCTCGCCCTCGGTGGTGAACGCATGCGTGATGCTGGCGCTGAGCTGCTCGCCGACACGGCGCCGATGGGGGCGATCGGCCTGTGGGAGGCCTTGCCCCTGGTGGTGCCCACCCTGCGGCTTCAGGCCCGGGTCAATCAGCTGCTGAGGTCTCGGCCGCCTGATGCGGTGGTGCTGATCGACTACATGGGAGCGAACGTGCGGCTGGGCCGCGATCTGCGGCGGCGTCTGCCCCATGTGCCGATCACGTATTACATCGCCCCGCAGGAATGGGCTTGGCGCATGGGCGATGGCGGCACCACGCGTCTGCTGCGTTTCACCGATCGTATTCTCGCGATCTTTCCCGCCGAGGCAGACTTTTATGCCGCCCGCGGTGCCGAGGTCACCTGGGTGGGCCATCCGCTCCTCGATCTGGCGGCCCATCGCCCTTCCCGTTCAGAAGCTCGCCGCACCCTGGCGCTCCCCGCCGAGGCTCCTCTGCTGTTGCTGCTGCCCGCCTCCAGGCCCCAGGAGCTGCGCTATTTAATGCCGGTTCTGGTGGATGCCGCTGCTCGTTTGCAGGCTGCCGATCCAGCCCTTGACGTGATGGTGCCCGCTGGGTTGGCGGCCTTTGAAGAGCCGCTGCGCCTGGCTCTGCAGGAAGCCGGCGTGAGGGGGCACGTGATCGCGGCCGCCGACGCCGACCGTCTCAAGCCCAGCCTCTTCGCTGCTGCGGATCTAGCCCTGGGGAAATCGGGCACGATTAACCTGGAGTTGGCTCTGCATGGAGTGCCCCAGGTGGTGGGGTACCGGGTGAGCCGACTCACGGCCTGGGTGGCTCGCCATCTGCTGCGCTTTCAGGTGGACCACATTTCCCCAGTCAACCTGCTGCTGGGGGAGCGGTTGGTGCCCGAACTGCTTCAGGATGCGTTCACGGCCGAAGCGCTGGTGCGCGAGGCCCAGCCTCTCCTTTGTGACCGTTCCTGTCGCGATCACATGCTGGCCGGCTATGCCAGGCTCAGCGCCACCCTCGGCAGCCCCGGTGTCACCGATCGGGCCGCTGTCGCCATCCTCGAGTCGGTGCAGCCATGTTCTCGATGATCCGTCGCCATTGGCTGCGAGGCCTTGCCCTTGGCCTTCTGCTGCTGCTCAGCCTGCAGGGGCCCCCCGCTGTCGCCGCATCCGTGCAAGAGGCGGTGTTTGCCGGTGGATGTTTCTGGTGTCTGGAGCATGACCTTGAAGAGCTCCCTGGTGTTCTCTCTGCTGAAAGCGGCTACAGCGGTGGCCATGTGCTCCGGCCGACTTACCAGCAGGTGAGCGGTGAACGCACGGGACATCAGGAGGCGGTGCGCGTCCGTTTTGACCCGGAACGGATCAGCTATGCCACCTTGTTGCGTCACTACTGGCGCAATGTGGACCCTCTCGATGGCGGCGGTCAGTTCTGCGATCGCGGCGATTCCTATCGTCCCGTGATCTTCACTGAAGGCGCCCAGCAGGCGGCCGCGGCCAAGGCCAGTGTCGCTGCTGCTGCCAAGGAACTCAAGCTGACCTCCGATCGGCTCAAAGTGCAGGTCCGATCAGCTGTGCGCTTCTGGCCTGCTGAAACGTACCACCAGAATTACGCGGATCGGCATCCCCTGCGTTATCGCTATTACCGATTCAGTTGCGGCCGCGATCAACGGCTAGACGCGGTCTGGGCTGAGCGGGCACGACGCGGCGATTCCTGGCGTTGAGGGTCTGAAATAGAAGGAAAATCTAAAGAGAGCTGGGAGCCTGGGCTCAGCCACTTCTCAGTGAAGGTGCGGGTTTTCCCCCATTCCAAACCCCGATCAACCCATTACCATCTGTCGGAGATTTGGGGGGAGGGTGTATGTATCTGCTGACCATCAAGGACGGTTTGGTGACCCGTCACATCGGTCCCTATCTCTCGCCCAAGCAGGCCTCTGATGATCTCGATCGCGTGATGGCGTCGTTTTCTGAGCGGGCCCGTTGGCAGATTCACGCGCTGGAGTGTCCCAGCAGTCTTCGCTTCAGCCGTCTTGCTGCCGACGCTGAGGACCGGGTTGTCACCGCTGCTGCCTCCTGAGCCGTTGCAGGGCCGTCTCAGTCTCGTGGCGTGGAAGGCCCCGATCGTCCGGGATAGCCGCGAAGCAGCCCGCTCTCGATCATCAGTCCCACGCCTGCATTGATGCAGATCAGGCTGAGGGTGCCATACCAGAACCAGGGCCCACCGTCATTGCCCAGGGCCTGCAGCACTCGGCGGCTGATCGCTTCGCCAAACAAGCAAAGGCCAGCCGGGAGCAGCAGGATGCCCAGTTGAGCTCGCAGGTACCAGCGAATCGGGCGTGAGGCCATCGCAGGGGCTGTGTCGAACGCGACAGGAATTTAGGCGCTGGCCTGGTCGGCTCGGCTGCAGATCCAGTGCACCAGGGTGCGCACTCCATAGCCGGTGGCGCCTGCGGGGTCGAGCCCCCGGCCTTTGTCACTCCACACGGTGCCGGCGATATCCATGTGGGCCCAGGGGATGCCGCCCTCCACGAATTCCTTCAGGAACAGCGCTGCGGTGATGGAGCCGCCGGGCCGGGGGCCAGTGTTCTTCAGATCCGCCAGAGTCGATTTCAGCCCCTCGCGATAACTCGCCGGCATCGGCATGCGCCACAGACCTTCCCCGGCCTGCTCCGCCGCTTGCCTGAGGCTGTCCGCCAGGGCGTCATGCTCCGACCACAGACCGGCGATTTCCTCACCAAGGGCTATCACACAGGCTCCGGTCAGCGTGGCCAGATCCACGATCGCGTCGGGCTTGAGGCCGCTGGCGTACACGAGCGCATCCGCCAGGGTCAGACGGCCTTCGGCATCGGTGTTGTTGATTTCGATCGTGGTGCCATTGGAGGCGGTGACGATGTCGCCGGGATGGACGGCGGACCCGTTGATCATGTTTTCGCAGGAGGCCACCAGCATGTGCACCTCCAGACCGGCCGGTCGCAGTTGGGCGATGGTGCGCATCGCTCCGAACACTGCCGCGCTGCCCCCCATGTCGTACTTCATCATGTCGATCTGGGCGCCACCCACTTTGAGGTTGTAGCCGCCGGAATCGAAGGTGAGCCCCTTGCCCACCAGCACCAGACGGGTGTGGATCGCTCCGGGTGAGCGGTAGGTGAGGTGGATGAACTTGGGATCGAGATCGGACCCCTGACTTACCGCGAGAAACGCGCCCATGTTCCGCTCGGCACAGTCTCCCCGCTCCAGCACCTGGAGCTCAAGGTTGTGCTCAGCGGCGATGGCGGCTGCGGTGTCGGCCAGAGCGGCAGGGGTGACGCTGTTGGGGGGCGCTGCCACCAGCTCCCTGGCCAGCTCAACGCCGGCGCAGTGAGCATCGACCCGTTCCAGGGCGTCGCTGAGATCGGCGGGCAGATCGCCGAGCAAGTCAAAGTGTTTGGGCTGGAGGCGTGGTTCGGGTTGGCTGCGGAAGCGGGTGTCGCGATACAGGGACAGCCGGATCGCTTCGGCGACCGCCTCAGCGGCGCGGGTTCCATCGCTTCCCCAGGGGAGATGGACGCCGGCGCGACCGTCAAGGCCGATGCAGGCCTTGGCCAGTGCTGCAGCGGCCTGACGCAGCGTTGCAACAGTTGCAACATCGGCTGTCGATTCATCGGCCGTGGTCGCATCGCCCAGACCCACCAGCACCAGACGGCTCAGATCCTTGTGGAGCAGTTGAAGGCTGACCACCTCCCCCGCTTTGGCCTGGAAGCGCTGCTTCTCCAGCCAGCTGCCCAGCGGGCTGTTCAGGCGCGCCTCCAGTTGGCCGATCAGGCCCTGGGGGTCGTTGGCGGCGATCCCCACGGCCAGCACGGAACCGCTCCAGTTCTGGAGCGTGGCGGGTGATCGTGAGAACGACATGGAGGAGCGGCTTCTGGAGCGATGCTACGAATCAGTCCCTGCTGAAGGGGGTGGCCCATCGATCCCGGGTCTCCTTGTTGAACGGCGGTAACCAGGTCTGGATCAGGGCCTGTTCCAACCGTCGTCGCTGCCGGGTGTCGGCTGGCACATCGGTCCAGAAGCGGATGCTGGTCTGCTGTTGCAGACCGGCTCTGCACAGGGCATCGCCATAGGCCGCCAGGTAGGCCTTGCAGTCATGCTCACCTTTCCAACGGCGATCCGCCGCTTTCGTTTCGCCCACGTAGAGCAGGATCGGAGTGCTGAGATCGTGGGGGCGATCCATCACCAGGTAAATCGCCTCTCCCTGATGGGGGCTCTCTGGCCAACGCCAGAAGGTGAGCGGCAGCGGGCGCAGGCTGAGGGGGGACAGCGCGGCCAGGGGATCCGCTGGAGCATCAAACAGCTGGGTTTGCTGCAGCGCCGTTGGCTGCCCATGGCCCGCGAACAGGGGCGCCTGGTGACGTTGAATCCGGCGTTGCCATTGGCGCAACTGCGGTGCACTGAGGCTGGGGCCCGGAGCGTCAGCGCTGCTGCTCCAGCTGGTCTGGGCAAAAAGATCTCCCTGACGAGGCGTCGGCACCATGGTCGTTTCAGCGGCCGGGAGGCAGGCTGGGCCCCGGACGCGTCGCCCCGAAACGCACCCGCCCGATCAGGGCTTCCACCGTCTGGGGAGGCAGGCAAAGGCGTTCCTGCAGGTCGGCCAGGTGGGCAAAGGGCCGGCGACGTCGCTCCTGGATCAGGCGCTCCAACCGTTGGGGCGGCCATGCCAGCGCCTCTTGCAGGGTGGGAGCCGCATCAGCGTTGAGATCGATCGGAGCCGATGGCGTCAGTGGGGGCGCATCCCCATACCAGTGGAAGATCAGGTGTGGCCGCCAGCGTTCCGCCAGCGCTGGCGGCAGCTCAAGCAGTTGAAACAGATCGTCGGCCTGGCTGAGCTGCACGCCGCCCTGCTGCAGACGGATCAGGAGATCGATCATCGCGGCGGTGCAGCCCGGCAGGCGCTGCCACTGCTCCGCAGTCGCCCGATTCACGTCCAGGAACCACTCCGGCTCCTGGATCGGGGCGGATGTGGATGCGGAAGGCATGGTGGGGGCCGGCGCGTCGGCCGGGAGATCGCCCATCGCCTGAAGCACTTTGCGGGCCAGGGGATCGAGCCAGTGCCCACGGGCCATGGTTGCTGTCATCCCGTTGCTTCGGCAGGACCTTACCGACCCTGGTCGCCACTGCGCCAGCGCGGCGGGTGGTTGGGCAGTTCCACGAGCCCTTCGCGAAACGCCACCACCACGGCGTGGGTGCGGTCATTGGCCGGCAGTTTGCGCAACAGGCTGCTCACGTGGGATTTCACGGTGTCGATCGACACCACAAGGGCATCGGCGATCTCCTGATTGCTCATGCCTCGGCAAAGGCCACGCAGCACATCCTCTTCCCGCAGGCTCAGTTCGGCGAGAGGGCCATGGCCGGAGCTGCCGCCGAGGCGGCCATGACGCAGCACCCCGGTGATCACCCCGTCCATGTAGGTCCCGTCGCTGTCGATCGCAGCGAGGGCGGTCCGCACGGCCCCCGTGCCAGCGCTCTGGTGGGAGCAGAGGCCATCGCAGTGGGCCTCAACCGCTTCCAGAATCGTGCGCACAATCGGTCGCTGGATCAGCATCAACGTCTTGAGCCCGGGATGGGCCTCCTTGGCGCGGCGCACCAGGCTGGGGCCGCTGCCGATCTCCAGCATGTCGGTGCAGATGAGCAGGTCGGCGTTGCTGCTCTGCAGGCTGAGCAGGCAGTCCTCCTCGGTGGAGGTGGCGGCCACCAGGGGGCCCATGCCTTCAAACCATCCCATCCAGCTGACCAGCAGGGCTCGATCAGCACTGGCAATGGCCGTTCGGCAGTGGCTCAGAACGGCTCGGCTGTCGCGCCGATGTTGCTGCACGTCGCCGATCATCGAGCTCAGATCCACGGTGGGTGGGAACGCTGGCAGCGTCCGAAGCACTGCCGCCATGTTGGCGTTGATCAGGGGGCGTGGATCCGCACTGTTACGTGGCTTCTGGATTGTTCAAACTGGTTTGCAGTTGATCGATGGGCGATGGCCTTCTTTGACTCCGAAATTGTGCAGGAGGAGGCCAGGCGGCTGTTCGGCGACTACCAGCAGCTCATGCAGCTGGGGTCGGATTACGGCAAGTTCGATCGGGAAGGCAAGAAGAAATTCATCGACACGATGGAGGAGTTGATGGAGCGCTACCGCGTCTTCATGAAGCGGTTTGAGCTGTCGGAGGATTTTCAGGCCAAGCTCACTGTGGAGCAGCTCCGCACCCAGCTGGGTCAGTTCGGCATCACGCCGGAACAGATGTTCGAGCAGATGCACACCACCCTGGAGCGGATGAAGAGTCAGCTCGAGCAGCCGCCCGCCTGAGCCCACTCCGCGGCGTCCGACCCTTCGGCGACGCGGTCCCCCGTACGATCCGCACGGTTTCCTTTCCTCTGTCATGCCCGAGGCGCCCCTTCCCCTGCCGAGCTGGCTGGCGCGTGGCATGGCTGATCTGTTCCCCGCTGGCGACCCCGGCGATCCCGATCAATGCCTAGCCGCCCGTCTGGCGGCTGCGACAGCAGAAGGGCGGCCGTTGCGGATCAAGCTGGGTATTGACCCCACCGGAAGCGATATCCATTTAGGCCACAGCATCCTGTTTCGCAAATTGCGGGCTTTTCAGGACGCCGGCCATACGGCGGTGCTGATCATCGGCGACTTCACCGCTCGCATCGGTGATCCCACGGGCAAAAGCGCCACCCGGGTGCAGATCAGCAAAGAGCAGGTGGAAGCCAACGCCACCACCTATCTCAAACAGCTGGGCCAGGGGCAGCCCAAGGAGCAGGCGCTGCTGGATTTTGAAACCTCGGGTCGGCTCGAGGTGCGCCGCAACAGCGAGTGGCTGGAGGGGCTGGATCTACCCCAGGTGATCGGTTTGCTGGGCACAGCCACCGTGGGCCAGATGCTGGCGAAAGACGATTTCTCCAAGCGCTACGGCAGCGGCACGCCCATCGCGTTGCATGAATTCCTCTACCCCTTGCTGCAGGGCTACGACTCCGTGGCGGTGGATGCGGATGTGGAGCTGGGGGGCACGGATCAGAAATTCAATGTGGCGATGGGCCGCGATTTGCAGCGTCATTTCGGCCAGCGCACCCAGTTCGGCATGCTCCTACCCATCCTCGTCGGCCTTGACGGGGTGCAGAAGATGAGCAAAAGCCTGGGCAACACCGTGGGGCTGGAGGACGACCCCCTCTCGATGTATTCCAAGCTCGAGAAAGTCGGCGACGGGGCGATCAACGACTACGTGACGTTGCTGACGGATCTCGATCTGGAGACGCTGCCAGAGAACCCTCGCGAGAAGCAGAAGGCGATGGCTCTGGCGGTGACCGCCAGCCGCCATGGCCAGGAGGCAGCGGCCAAAGCGCAAGCGGATGCCGCCACCCTGGTGGGAGGCGCCGGTGATGCGGCGGCCGATGTGCCTGAAGCGTCGTTGGCGGCGGTGAACTTCCCGGCTAAGGCGTTCTATCTGCTCAGTGCTGTGGGCATCTGTGCCAGCAGCAGTGAGGCCCGCCGCCAGATCAAAGGCGGTGCCGCTCGCCTGGAGGGGGAAAAGATCAGCGATCCCAATCAGGAGTTTGCGTCCGCCGCCGAGCTGGAGGGCAAAGTGCTGCAGCTTGGCAAGAAAACCTTCCGGCGGTTGGTGGGTTGATGCGCTGGGATCCCGCCGACCGGATCATCGTCGCCCTTGATGGCATGGCACCGGAGCAGGCTCTGGCATTGAGCGCTCAGGTGTCGGGGCTGCGCTGGGTGAAGGTGGGCCTCGAGTTGTTCGTTCAGGCCGGGCCCGATGTGGTGGCGCAGTTGCGGCAGCGGGGGCTGCGGGTGTTTCTCGATCTCAAATTCCACGACATCCCCGCCACCATGGCAGGGGCCTGCCGGCGGGCGGCCGCGCTCGGGGCGGAGCTGATCACGGTGCATGCCTGCGCCGGCAGCGAGGCGCTGCGTGCGGCACAGACGGCTGCGGTGGAGGGTGCCGAAAGAGGCGGGGTGGCGGTGCCCACCCTGTTGGCGGTGACCGTGCTCACCAGTTGGGAGGAGCAACGGCTGCAACGGGAGCTGGTCCTGCAGCACGGCGTCGCCGATCGGGTCTCGGCACTGGCCCAGCTGGCGGCGGCGGCAGGGATCGGTGGATGCGTTTGCTCTCCCCTGGAAGCCTCCATGCTCCGCAGCCAGCATCCGGAGCCGTTTGCGCTAGTGACACCGGGCGTCCGGCCCAGCGGAACGGAAGCCGCTGATCAGGCACGGGTGTTGACACCGGCAGCGGCCCTGGCGGCCGGGGCCACGCAACTGGTGATCG
>CALGVO010000093.1 GCA_937930135.1 uncultured Synechococcus sp.
TGCGAAAACAGCACCCAGCGGCGCTCCCCCCGTTGCCAGCTCACCGGCAACTGCAGCTCCTGCACCCGATGAAGGCTCTGAATCGCTGCCAGCTGGCGTTGCTCCCGGCCCCGATGCAGCGGGGCGGTCCAGCGCTGCCACTGGCCCTGCCCCTGCTGCAAGCCGCGGCGCACTTCCTGTTTCAGCCGCACCCGCACGCCCATCAGAGCGGCTCCGCCGTGAAGTAATGGCCAGGCAGAAAGGCGGTGCCGGTGTTGATGCTGCTGGCAGCGTCACGAAAGGCCGCCGCGGCGAAGCGCACCGGCACAAAGCGGAAATCAATACTCGCCACCGACACTCCCTCCCGGTTGAGCGGGCAGCCATGGAGGCGATCGATATGGTCGAACAGAATCACCTCACCGGCCTCCAGTTCCATCGGCGCGAAATCGTGGGCGCCGGCGGTCTGTTCCACATGCAAGGCCGCACTGGCGGGCATGGGCGTGAGCGCGCAGATCGCGTTCAGTTCGTAACCGCTGTGGCCGAAATCGGAATCGCGGTGAAAGCTGCCCACCCAGCGGTTTCCCGGCAGCCCGAAGCGATAGGTGGGAATCACCTGCACATGGCAGGGTTCGCCGATCACGTCGTCGATCAGCCGCCGGCAGAGAGCCTCATACAACGGGCGTTGCTGTGGATGCTGGGCGTAGAACCGCTGATGCGTGTCGGTGGAGTTATCGGCACCGGGCTGGAACAGGGGATAGGGGCCCACATGCGCATGCAGCTGGGTGAGGGGCAGCCCGATCGCTTCAGCCACCGCGCTAGCAAACGCACGAGCCTCAGCGCAATCCTGCAACCGATGCAGATGCAAGTCGCGGCGGCGCTGCTGCGCTGCAGAAAGAGCTGACTGCGTGATCATGGCGGCATTATCAGGTGTTGCCTCCTCGGCTGTTTCGATGCGGATCCGGTTCTATGGCCATCTGCGGGCCGGTTTCGGCCTGGCCGGTGGGGCCAGTGCCACCGCCCGGATCCTCCAGGCCTGCGGTTGCGACTTGGAGCTGGTGGATCTGCCCTTGGCCAGCCATGCCGCCATTCGGGAGCTGGAGCCGCCCCCAGCGGCGATGCACGACCAACCGGTGCATGTGGATCTGGTGCACACCAACCCCAACATCCTCGCCAGCACGCCGGAACTGCTCGAAGCGCACCCCTTGGAAGCACCCCTGCGCATCGGCTACTGGGCCTGGGAGCTGGAGTGCTTCCCCTCCGGCTGGGAACGGTTCTTTTCCGGCTACCAGGAAATCTGGTGTCCGAGCGCCTTCACCGCCCAGGCCCTGGCCCAACGCAGCCCGGTGCCGGTGATCGCCGTGCCCCACCTGCCCGACTGGCCCCATCTGCAGGCCCGAGCGGAAGCGAGGCGACGCTGGCGGCAGCAGGCCGCAGCCCGCCCCTTCACCTTCCTCAGCCTGTTCGATTACTGGAGCACAACCGAGCGCAAAAATCCCGCCGGCGTGATCCGGGCCTTCCAGAAGGCTTTTCCCCGAGCGGAACGGGGTGGCCCCTCGGTGCAGTTGCTGATCAAAGCGAGCAGTGCCGAGCAGTTCCCCGAGCAAGCCGCGGCCCTGAAGGCCCTCAGTGCCGGTGACCCCCGCATCCGCTGGCTCGAGCAGTTGTTGCCCCAACACAAGCTCGATGCCCTGTATCAACACGCCGACGCCCTGGTGAGCCTGCACCGCGCTGAAGGCTTCGGGCTCACCCTCGCTGAAGCGATGGCCCTGGGCATTCCCACCATCGCCACCGGCTACTCCGGCAACCTGGAGTTCATGCCACCGGGCAGCGCCCTGCTGATCCCCTGGGAGCGTCAGACCCTGACGCGCAGCGCTGGCGACTACCAGGCCGGGGCGTTCTGGGCCGAACCGGATCTCCAGGCTGCTGCTGCTGCAATGCGGCAGCTGGCCGACGACCCCGGCGTCGCTGCAGCAATCGGGCATCGCGGCCAGCAGAGGGTGCGGGAGCGGCTCAGCCAGGAGCGGCTGAGCGGAATCGTGCGTCAGCGCCTGGGGCGCTGGTTGCTCGACCTGCCGTCGCCGACAACGTGACCGGCCAGAGCTGCAGACGGCGAAGCCGCTGTTGCAACGCCCCTTCCCAAGCACTCAAACCGGCTGCGCTGGCCGAAGCCTCCTGCAACAAGGCAGCGAGCCGGGTCAGATCGAGGCGGTAGGCGGCATCGTCCAACAGACGCCGCCGGCAAGCGGCATCCGCCTGGCCGCAACGCCGCA
>CALGVO010000094.1 GCA_937930135.1 uncultured Synechococcus sp.
TCCAGATCGGCAACCTGTGCGGTGTCGAGATCCGGCTGGGCCCACTGCAACAGGCGGAGTGCCAGGCGTAGATCGCCATCCATCCAGGCCCGGATCGCCATCGCGCGTCGCGGGTCGTAAAAACGCTGCCGGCGATACCAGTCGAAGGCATCCGCGTCGGATTTGTGACCGTTGCAGGAGAGGCAGGCGGGAACGCAATTTTCGGTGACGCTCAGGCCACCACGGCTGCGGGGCAGCACATGATCAATCGATTCAGATGGTTTGCCGCAATAAATGCAACTTTTTCCGGTGTAAGTGTGGAGCGATTGACGCCATCGTCGGACACGTAACTTTGGGCAGAGATCTTCAAGGAAAACCGCATCCCTGTTGTGCATCCGAGTACCTCGGTTGGGCGCAGTGTGCCGTCTCCAGGCCCAACGTCAATGTGTCGAAGACTGCATTTTCGCCCTTCTGTTGCTGTGCGCCAGCTGCGATTCATCGCCCACTCACAGTCGACTGGGGGGTGCCCTCCGCCAGGCGGGCTAAATTCATAGCTTCTGGTTGATTGATCACGGCTTCAACGGCGCAGCGCTGTTATCTCGGTTTGTCTCCCACCGGCCTCGTGCGGGTGGTGCATCCTTACGACGCCGTGACCCATGCGCAGGTCCGACGCATTCGGCCGAGAGGCATCTGGCGCGGTGCCGCCCAGGGTTGGGACTTTCCACTCGCGGCAGCTCAGAGCCTGCAGGAGCAGCTGGGCTCTCGCTTTCCCGTGCGCGACGACCTGGCGCGATGGCTGCAGTGGCATCGCCATCCCCTGCCGCCGCTGCCGCCGCACCGCCAGCTTGTGGCGCTGGCTGACCTGGAGGCGCCCTTGCTGGATGGCCGTCAGCCTATGCCCCACCAGCGCTCCGGGGCGCGTTGGTTGCTGGCCCGGCGTGGCGCCGTGCTCGCGGATGAGATGGGCCTTGGCAAAACGCTCACCGCTCTGCTGGCAGCACGGGCCATGCTGCGGGCCCAGCCGCTCGCCCTGCAGGTGATCGCTCCGGTGGGTTTGCACGATCACTGGCGCCGGGAGGCCAGTGCTCTTGATCTGGATCCCAGTCTGCTCAGCTGGGCCAATCTGCCGCAGGAGCTGCCGGAGGCGGGCACCCTGTTGCTGGTCGATGAAGCGCATTTCGGTCAGTCCATGGCTGCGCTGCGCACCCAGGCCCTGCTGCGCCTGGCTCGCCACCCCCGCTTGCGGGCGATCTGGCTGCTCACCGGAACGCCGATGAAAAACGGACGTCCCGACCAGCTCTTTCCTCTGTTGGCTGCGATCGACCATCCGATCGCTCGCGATCAGCGTCGTTTTGAAGAGCGTTATTGCCAGGGTCACTGGAGTGAGCGGAGTGGTCAACGCCGTTGGCAGGCTGGTGGAGCCAGCCATCTGGAGGAATTACGCCGCCTCACCCGACCCCTGGTGTTGCATCGACGCAAACAGCAGCTGCTGGGTCTTGCTCCCAAGCGACGGCGCCTGCATCCACTCGTGCTGTCGGAACCGGAAGCTCGAGGCATGGACCATCGCGTCGATCAGGTGATCGACGACTACCGCCGGCGAGTGCGTGCCGGTCTGGTGCGCTCCGATGCGGAATCTTTTGCCTTGCTCACGGCCCTGCGACAGATCGCTGCCGAATTCAAGCTGCCGGCAGCTGAGCAGCTGATTCGCAACTGTCGTGCTGAGTCTGACACCGTGGTGCTGTTCAGCACCTTCGTGGAGCCGCTGCATCTGCTGCAGCAACGGCTGGGTGGTGCTGTGCTCAGCGGTCGTCTTCGGCCCAGCGAGCGCCAGGCGGTGGTGGATCGCTTCCAGGCCGGTGGCACAGACCTGTTGCTCAGCACCTACGGCACCGGAGGCCTGGGATTCACCCTGCACCGAGCACGGCACATCATTTTGCTGGAGCGCCCCTGGACCCCTGGTGCGGTGGATCAGGCGGAAGACCGCTGCCATCGCATCGGCATGGAGGGAGAGCTGATCAGCCATTGGCTGCAGCTCGGTGTGGCCGATCAGTTGGTGGATGGGCTGGTGGCCAGCAAAGCGAAGCAGATTGAGGTACTGCTGGGCCCGCGCCGTTTGTCGTTACAGCGTCAGCCCTTGCCAGCGTTGCTGACGCGTTGCCTGCAGGATGCCTGACGCACCTTCAGCTCATGGCGGACCATCGGATCCGCCGCCGAGCCATCATTGTTCACCAGTTTCATGGCCCGAGCGACATCCCGGCAGGCCTGATCGATGCGGCCCAACAGGATGTAGAGCAGGGAGCGATCGGTGAGCGGTGCCGGGTCGGTGCGATGGGCCTGCACCACCGCATTGCAGCGTTGCAAGGCCTGGTCCAGCTGGCTCAGGTCAAGCTCCTCCAGGCAGGCCTGGCTGTTGAGTTCCGATGCGTTTGGCCGGGCGGTGGATTCGGAGCGCCCGGCGCTGCCCAGACCTGCGGCCAGAAGACCGGCCATCAACAGGCCGGCCAGCAGGCGCCTGGGATCAGTAGCTGTAGCGCTGTTCACCGTAGGAAGAGGAGGAGTTGGATTCGTAGCTGGAGGTTTTGGGTTGGTTTTCAGGCAGTTGACCAGAGCCGCTGGAGGCCCCGAACAGATCGCCGAGGTAGCGGCCGCAATCGGGATAGTCGCCGGGTGAATTAACCACCGCTTCCGTGATCATCACTGAGGCATGCTCCGGCGACGTTTTGAACAGATTGTTGCCTTGCCGTTTGATGACGGCATAGGAGGCTTCCCAGCTGACGCTGTGGCTGTTGCCGTTGCTGCGCATGAAGCAGTAGATCTGCGCGCCTTTGGCAGCGGTCGGGTCCGTGCTGGCCTGATTCGCCTGGGCACTGATCCCCACCAGTCCTGCGCCGGTCAGTCCGGCCAGGGAGAGGGCAATAACTAGACGGTGACGGATCCTGACCATGGCTGGACGTTGAGGGCGATCTGCGCCAACGTATCGACAGACCTGTTTCTGTCCAGGTCAGCTTCAGGACTCACCGATCCCGAGGGGGGTGAGCAGTTTCACGACCAACGGCAGCACCAACAGCACGGTGATCAGACGCACCGCATGGAGCGCGGCCACGGCGGCTCCGACGCCGAATTCAGCGCCCACCAGACTCATGCCGCTGATCCCGCCGGGAGCGGCGCCGAGCAGGGCGACCACGGGGTCAACCCCGAGCAGGCGACTGGTCCAGAGTCCCACCACGAGGCCGGTCATCACCAGGGTGAGCGTGATCAGCACCGCGGGCCGCCAGAGCTGTTGCAGCTGATGCAGGGCGTCCCTGGTCAGGCCTGTGCCGATCACGGTGCCGATGCCGATCTCCAGGGCTGTGCGCGTGCCGTGAGGCCACTCGGCCACGGGCAGGCGTCCGCTCATGCTGACCAGTCCGGCGCCGAGCAGAGCACCGGCGAGGGGAGCGGCGGGAATGCCGGTGCGCAGGGCCAGCAGGCCCAGGGTTGCTCCAGCCAGCAGATACACCAGAGGCGTTGCCGGAACAGGCATAGGAGGGATTCCGATCAGGAAGCCTTTCAGTCTGATCTGCCATGTGTTGTCATCGGCTCAGTCCTTCCGGCTCGCCGCGGCCATGACCCAGTCTGTGTCCTTTCGCATCACCCGCACCGCTGAGGATGTGGCCCAGACCCTCAATGCCCTCTCGCAACGGTTGGTGAAACTGGAGCAGCGGCTTGAGAGCTTGGATCTTCAGCTGCGCCAGCAGCAGCAGGCCGGAACGATGGCCGTCGAAGAGCTTGAGCGCCTCGATGGTGTGGATTTGATCCTGCAGGAGTGTCAGGACCTGCTGCGCGAGTC